>JBBROE010000057.1:0-25485 GCA_038229695.1 Chitinophagales bacterium
GCCCGATAAATGCCGGGAGGGCCCTTCCGTCGTTGAGCCGCATCCTGGGGCCATAGGTATTGAAGATCCGGATAATCCGGGTCTCCACGCCGTGAAAATTGTGATACGCCATGGTAATAGCTTCCTGGAAACGCTTGGCTTCATCGTACACACCACGCGGACCGACGGGGTTAACATTGCCCCAGTATTCTTCTGTCTGGGGATGAACCAGCGGGTCACCGTATATTTCAGAGGTAGACGCCACCAGGATCCTGGCTTTCTTGGCTTTCGCCAAACCCAGGCAATTATGGGTACCCAATGAGCCTACTTTCAGTGTCTGGATAGGGATTTTAAGGTAATCTATCGGGCTGGCGGGCGAAGCGAAATTGAGGATATAGTCCAGCGGACCTGGCACATGAATGTATTTGGAAACGTCGTGGTGATAAAATTCGAACGATTCCAGTTTGAACAGGTGCTCGATATTTTTCAGATCACCGGTTACGAGGTTATCCATACCGATCACATGGAAGCCTTCTTGGATAAACCGGTCGCATAAATGAGAGCCCAGGAAGCCTGCAGCTCCCGTGACCAGAACCCTTTTGTTTGTCATATTCAATTGTTGTGGTTATTGCCGTTTGGTATGGCCGTTGCCCTCCCGACACTTTCATAATAAAAGCCCAGCTCTTTGATGGCTGCGGTGTCGAACAGGTTGCGGCCATCGAATATTACTTTGGTTTTCAGGGAGGTAACAATTTTTAAAAAATTCGGGGTCCTGAATTCATTCCATTCTGTGGCAATAATCAGGGCATCGGCATCTTTAAGGCAGTCATACTGGTTCTCCGCATACCCGATCTTGTCCCCCACCACCTGCCGCACATTCGGCATCGCTTCCGGGTCAAAGGCACAAACCGTGGCGCCGGCTGCGAGGAGCGCGTCAATCATATATAAGGCGGGCGCTTCCCTGATATCGTCCGTATTGGGTTTAAATGCCAGCCCCCATAACGCGAATTTTTTGCCGGCCAGGTTGTTTTTAAAATACCTGTTGATCTTAGGCATCAGGTGCAGTTTCTGTTTTTCATTGATCTCCATGACTGCATTCAGGATTTTAAAATCATAAGCCGCATCACGGGACGACTTCACCAATGCCTGGACGTCTTTCGGAAAACAGCTGCCGCCATAACCGATGCCGGGGAATAAAAACCGTTTGCCAATGCGTTCATCACTTCCCACCCCGCGACGGACCATATCAACGTCTGCGCCCAGTTTCTCGCAAAGCAGTGCAATCTCGTTCATAAAAGTAATCTTGGTGGCCAGGAAAGAATTCGCGGCATACTTGGTGAGCTCGGCCGAACGTTCATCCATGAAGATGATAGGATTGCCTTGGCGGACAAACGGGTTGTACAAATCACCCATCACCTTTTTGGCCCGCTCAGACGTTGTACCCACCACTACGCGGTCGGGTTTCATAAAGTCATCCACGGCAACTCCCTCACGAAGAAATTCAGGGTTGGAAACCACATCGAATTCCCCGTTAAAATTGGCCGCAATGGCCGCACGAACTTTTTCTGCAGTGCCTACTGGTACCGTGCTTTTATCAACGATGACTTTATAATCTTTCATGATTTTTCCCAGGTGGTCAGACACACCGAGAATATATTTCAAATCAGCAGACCCGTCCTCCCCGGGCGGGGTTGGAAGCGCGAGGAAAATAATAACCGCATCCCGGATCCCTTCTTCCAGCGACGTGGTAAAGCGCAAACGTTCTTCTTTTACGTTGCGCAGGAAAAGTTTTTCAAGACCCGGTTCATAAATGGTGATCTGACCGTTGCTGAGCTTATCAATTTTTACTTTATCAATATCCACGCAGGTGACATCGTTACCCGTTTCGGCAAAACAAGTCCCGGTCACCAGGCCTACATATCCGGTACCGACTACAGTTATTTTCATGGGGGCTCAACTTTATTTTAAGATTAATGATTCGGTTTATTGCAGGTAAGCAAGCACTTTGGAACTGATCCATGCGAGTTGCTCCTGGTCCATTTCGGTATGCATAGGAATGGAAATGACGCGTTCGGTAAGCCAATCCGTAACCGGGAGCTTAAACCTGTCGCCTCCAAATGCGGCAAACATTTGCTGGCGGTGGGCAGGCACCGGGTAGTAAATCATAGATGGAATCTGGCTGGCGGCAAGAAATTGTTGTAATCCATCCCTGTCTGCCCCTTCAACCAGCAGGGTGTACTGGTGAAAAACATGTTTGGAAAAGGATGATCTTACCGGGATACTGAGTTTCGGCTCGTTGGCAAAGGCATGGTCGTAAAAGTAAGCAACTTTTTGCCGTGCTGCAATATATTCATCCAGTTTCTTCAGTTTTACATTGAGGACAGCGGCCTGTATGCTGTCCAGCCGGCTGTTGCAGCCAACCAGGTCGTGATAATACCTCCGGCTCTGGCCGTGATTGGCAATCATCCGCATGGTGTGCGCCAGTTCGTCGTCGTTGGTGGATATTGCACCGCCGTCCCCATAACAGCCCAGGTTTTTCGATGGAAAGAATGATGTGGTGCCGATTGTTCCGATCGTGCCCGTTTTCCTGGTACTCCCATCTGCAAAAGTGTACGCACTGCCGATGGCCTGCGCATTGTCTTCGATTACATAAAGGCCATGCTCACGCGCAATCTCCATGATGGCTTCCATATCAGCCGCCTGGCCATACAGATGAACAGGCACGATGGCTTTTGTTTTGGGGGTGATCGCTTTACGCACCGACTCCGGATCGATGCAGAAGGTAGTTTTGTCTACTTCCACGAACACCGGCTGCAGGCGCAGCAGGGCTATCACTTCCGTCGTCGCCACATAGGTAAAAGAGGGCGTAATGACCTCATCCCCGGGCTGCAGACCCAAAGCCATCATGGCGATTTGCAGCGCGTCTGTGCCGTTAGCGCAGGGAATCACATGTTTAACGCCCAGGTAAGTGGCCAGGTTATCGGAAAATTCCTGCACCTGCGGGCCGTTGATATAGGCAGAACTGTCCAGCACCGCGTGAATGCCCCGGTCTATCTCCTCTTTTATCTCACGGTACTGTCTTTTCAGATCGACCATTTGTATGGGCTCCATGTACTATTTTTTGCTCGCCGCAAAAATAATAAAATATGGGTAGGGTGGAACTTTGTTTTTACATTGTGCGCTCATAACTCCTGCTGTTTTGTCAATACTCTTCTACCGGTTGTTTTTGGCTCTTTACTGGCTGGGAGCGGTCTTTCTGTCTTTGTTTAACAAAAAGGCAAAACGCTGGCTCACAGGGAGAAAAAATTTATTTGCCGAACTGGCGCGGCTTCCACCCGCTTCTGAGCGCCGGACTATCTGGATACACTGTTCATCACTCGGGGAGTTCGAACAGGCAAGACCTGTCCTCGAAAACCTGCGGCAGGCCTATCCGGGCTGTTTTATCTTGCTGAGCTTTTTTTCGCCTTCCGGATATGACATCAGGAAAGACTATCCCGGCGCAGATGCGGTTACCTACCTTCCGCCGGACGGACCGGTAACTGCCGAAAAATTTCTTGGCCTGGTGGAGCCGGAACTGGTATTATGGGTCAAATACGATTACTGGTATTTTTACCTCACCGCAATAAAAAGAAGGAATATTCCGCTCCTGCTGGTCTCCGGAATTTTCAGGCCGCAGCAGCCCTTCTTCCGCTCCTGGGGACATTTTCACCGATCGATGCTCCATTGTTTTACGATGCTTTTTGTTCAGAACAGGGCATCCGCCGATTTACTGGAAGCAGCCGGTTTTAACAGGGTAATTGTCAGCGGCGATACCCGGTTCGACCGGGTGGCTGAAATTGCCCGGCAGCAGAGTTCGCTCCCACTCGTTGAAGCATTTGTCGGCACCGGCCAGGTTGTTGTCGCCGGCAGTACCTGGGAAGAAGATGAAGAAGAACTGGATCACTACGCAAATACCCACCCGGAGATAAAATTCATTATCGCTCCCCACGAAACAGATCGGGAACGACTGCTGGATATCGAAAAATTATTCCGCCGCTGTATTCGGTATTCTGACCTTGAAGGAAGAGCCGGCCCCCGGGAAGCCAGCGGAGGTTTTTGGCCTTCGGCGGATGCATTTGCGGGCATCAATGTTTTGCTGATAGACAGCATTGGACTGCTCGCGACCCTGTACCGGTATGGTACGGTAGCTTATGTGGGCGGAGGCTTTGGTGAAGACGGCGTGCACAACGTGCTGGAAGCCGCTGTATATGGGCGCCCGGTCATTTTCGGGCCGGAGTATGAGAAATATGCAGAGGCGGTGGGTCTTGTCGCGGCGGGTGGCGCATTTGATGTGGAAAATGCTATTGAGCTGGAAAAAACCCTGGATATATTACTGTCCGACGGCCAGGATTACCGCGGAGCCTGTGAGTCGGCAGGAAAGTTTGTGCAGGATAACACCGGCGCTACCGGGGTCATTATGAATTATATTCAGGAAAAACGTCTCTTCACCAGCTGATAAAAGTGCTGCGTAGTGGGTTTGCCGTCATCCCATCCCAGTTTTACTTTCAGCTCCCGCTCCATCCAGTATTCTGCCTCAGCCATTATCCGGAAGCCGTTTATGGTTTTAATGCTTCGTTCATACATGGCTTCATCACCTCTGAACAATTCGTTTACAAACACATACCGGTCATTGATCCCGATGCCCTTTTTAAGATCGCGTATCGGGACATCGGTGAGTACTTCCGACAGTTCAGTCTTGTTGGTCTTCAGCATGTCATTCAGCGAGGTTCCCGACTGGCCAATGATATCATTCAGTTCCCTGCCGTTCACCTGCTGGGCCAGTGTGGGCGTTTCCTTCATGGGGTCAAAAAGCCAACCGTTATTTTCCATCTTCGGAACTTCAACGGGCGCAGGTTCAGGCGACGGTATTTGCCGGATGATTGCCGAAATGGCGTGTTGCTCAGGCATCTCCCGACCGGAAAGCGACGGCTCGGGAGGCATAAACCGGCTGTGGCCAGGCATCATCACCGCAACCTTGGAACTGCCGGCGCTCTGCGGTGCAACACCGGGCCTGCTCATTACTACTTCCTGGATGCGGCTTAGCGTAGACAGCAAAACAGCCGGTTCAGCATGTTGCTGTTCCTGCTGCTGCAGTATAGCGATGAGGGCCTGAATGCTTTCCATGGGTTGTATTACATTTGACGGGTTAAGCGTAACTAAAGTTAATAAGTTTTTTACCCAAATTGTGTTAAAGCATGTTTATTGAACCGAGTCTTTCAGGGGAGCGACGGGGTTGGATTGAAGTCATCTGCGGTTCCATGTTCAGCGGAAAAACGGAAGAACTAATCCGCCGGCTCAAACGGGTGCGCATTGCCAACCAGCGCGCGGAGATCTTTAAACCCGGGATCGATACCCGGTATGATATAAAAAACATCGTATCACACGATGAAAACGCCATTATTTCCACTCCAATCGACAATTCCCAGACCATCCTGCTAATGGCGAGTGACGTAGACGTAGTCGGTATTGACGAAGCCCAGTTTTTCGATGACCAACTCCCGGAAGTGTGTGACCAGCTTGCCCTTCGTGGTATGCGGGTAATCGTTGCCGGACTCGATATGGATTATACCGGCAAACCCTTCGGGCAGATGCCTTTCCTGCTCGCAAAAGCGGATTATATTACCAAGTTACATGCCATCTGCGTGAAATGTGGAAACATTGCTAACTATTCGTTCCGGAAAAGCAGCCAGACCGGTCAGGTACTGGTGGGTGAGAAAGAAATGTATGAACCGAGGTGCAGGTTCTGTTATCATAACCTGCCTTAACCCGGCAACGGAATGGTGGCTATCTTTTTCCGGCTGGGCTTCCCCGTTAATTTCTATAATTTTCCTAAAATTATAGTATCGTATTTGTTCTATAGCGTTTTTCAGTAAGCTTGCCGTGTTACCTCTATTACTCAAAACGCTATAATTTCTTATGCATGTACCTGCACGGCTCATCCATCTCAGGGCCATCGGGTTACTGATTCCTTTGTTGTCCCTGTGTCTTGCGCTACATGCCCAGCTGACTGCCACCGGCAAAACGGTCCCGGCCGCATTTTCAGCTGATGATCTTTAACAATCTTTCGTTCACTACAGATTAAGGCATTCAAAAGTTTACTTTTGCGATAAACGACGTTATCAGACCCGCCGGCCATATCATCGCACTCTTCAGGAAAGACCTGCTACTGGAAATCCGCCAGCAGTACAGTTTTTACGGCGTGCTCCTATACGTGGCTGCCACCATTTTTGTCTTATATCTCGCTATGGGCCAACCCGGAATCAATGTATGGAACGGGCTGTTCTGGATGATCCAATTATTTGTCTGCGTCAATGCTGTGGCCAAAAGTTTCCTTTCTGAAAGCAGCGGGCGCATGCTCTATTATTATTCCATTGCCGGGGCCCGCGATTTTATCATTGCCAAACTGGTATTCAACGTGATCCTGATGATCGGCATGACGCTCGTCAGTTGGTTCCTGTTCAGCATATTCCTCGGCAACCCCGTCATCAACTTCCCAGTTTTTGCCGGCGTTTCCATCCTGGGCGGCGTCAGCCTGAGCCTCGTTTTCACCTTTTTATCTGCCATCGCAGCGCGTGCCCGGCAAAATGCCGCCCTCCTGGCCATTATGGGCTTTCCGCTGATCATCCCCCAACTGATGCTGCTCATGAAGATCGCTAACATTGCGTTCTCTTCAGTACTCCAGGCCGGCCTGCTGCAAATGCTGCTGCTGCTTGTGGGTCTGGACATCCTGGTCATTGCCCTTTCGGTCATCCTTTTTCCATTTCTCTGGAAAGACTGATGCGATTGTATTTATCCCTTCGTGCCGCCTGCTGAAACATTCGGTGTCCCCCCGCTCCAGGAAGCATTCAGCACTTCGGGGGGATGGGCAGCCGGCCCGCTGTTGCCGTCGGCCGTAGGCTAAATTTTACCGCTCCGGCCGGAATTTGTACCGGTTTGCACTACATTTGCAGCGCCATAAATCAATATCCGCCGCTGGTAAACAGCTGATTTTGAAAGTGGCTGCGGGTCAAAACAAATTTCTATGCGCAAATCCTGGTGGAAGATAGCTTGTGTCAGCATTTTACTGTACAGCATTACCGGCGGTTTGTTATTTACCGTGCCTGCTCGCGAAATTCTTCATGAAACCATCCGCAATCTCTTCTTTCATGTCTGCATGTGGTTCGGTATGATGATATTGTTCACGGCATCGATCGTATACGCGGTCAAATACCTGCGTCACCAGCGGCTTAAGGATGATATCTATTCAGTCAACTTTGCCAAGACCGGGATTCTTTTCGGCTGCCTCGGTTACGCCACGGGGGCGCTCTGGGCAAAATACACCTGGACTGAATTTGCAGATTCCACGCAGATTTTTACCGAACCCAAGCTGACCGGTGCGGCTATTGCACTCCTGATTTATTTCGCTTACCTGGTGCTGCGCGGTTCACTCACTGACATCGATAAGAAAGCCCGTATCAGCGCGGTCTATAATATTTTTGCCTATGCCATGCTGTTCCCCTCCATCTGGATCCTGCCAAGGCTGATGGAAAGCCTGCACCCCGGAAAAGGCGGCAACCCCGGCTTGAATTTCAACGATCTCGACGGCAGGCTCAGGATGGTGTTTTACCCGGCTATCATTGGCTGGACACTACTGGGCGTCTGGATTACCTCCCTCACCATCAGACTGGATTTAATCAAAGAGAAAAGTTTATTGAATGACTAAGAAAATAATTTACTGGTTTACGTGTTTATACTTCGCCTTGCCAGCCCTGGGATGGGCGCAGGTACCGGAAGGCGACCCGGAAAGACAGTATACCGCGTTCGATATGCGGCACAACGGCAAAATATACGTGGTGGTAGCGGTTATCCTGATCATTTTCACCGGCCTCGTCGTATACCTGGTACGGCTAGACAGAAAAATCAGCAGGCTTGAAAAAGAGAACCGCTGAAGACTTGAAACAGGGCAGATAAAACGAGAAAAATTTAAGGCTTGTCCCCTGTTAACTAACAAACGATTGTGACTATATAAAATTAAATTCTCAGTTATGGCAGCATCCCATGAATACAGTTTCTTCGGCGCCGTCGAAAAAAGTTTTGATAAGGCAGCCAAGTTCACCAGCATCGACCCCGGCTTACTCGAACAGATCAAACAGTGCAATTCGGTCTACCGCATGCATTTCCCGGTTAAAATAGGCGATAAGATTGAAGTCATTAAGGCGTACCGCGTACAGCATTCTCACCACAAAACACCCTGCAAAGGAGGCATTCGTTTTTCCACTTCCGTGAACCTCGATGAGGTAATGGCGCTTGCTGCACTGATGACTTACAAATGCGCGATCGTGAATGTACCGTTTGGCGGCGCCAAAGGCGGCATCAGCATCGACCCCAAAAAATATACGGTCTATGAACTGGAAAAAATAACCAGGCGCTATACGGCTGAACTGATAAAGAAAAATTTCATCGGGCCTGGAACAGATGTGCCTGCACCGGATTACGGCACAGGCGAGCGGGAGATGGCGTGGATACTGGACACATACACCACGATGCGCCCCGGAGAAATCGATGCACTGGGCTGCGTTACAGGCAAACCCGTTACCCAGGGTGGCGTCCGCGGAAGGCGGGAAGCCACGGGCCTCGGCGTTTTTTATGGGCTTCGGGAAGTTTGTAATATGCCCGACATCATGAAAAGACTCGGGCTAAGCCTGGGCGTACAAAATAAACGCGTCATCATACAGGGTATGGGTAACGTGGGCTACCACGCTGCCAAATTTTTCAGGGAGGGGGGTGCAAAAGTGATTGCCCTGGCGGAATACGAAGGAGCGATCCACAACCCGGACGGACTGGATGAAGAGGCGGTATTCCAGCACCGGAAAAAAACAGGCTCCATCCTCAACTTTCCGGGAGCGACCAACCTCGAAAATTCCGGTGATGCACTAGAACTGGAATGCGACATCCTCATTCCGGCTGCCCTTGAAAATGTAATAGACGGCACGAATGCGCCCAGGGTGAAAGCCAAAATCATCGGCGAGGCCGCCAATGGACCGCTGACGCCTGAAGCGGATGAAATATTCATCAAAAAAGGCGTACTGGTAGTTCCGGATATGTACCTCAATGCCGGCGGCGTTACGGTAAGTTATTTCGAGTGGCTCAAAAACCTGAGTCATGTCCGGTACGGCAGGATGGAAAAAAGGTTCACCGAAAATATGAACAGCCACATTCTCGGCCAGATGGAAGAACTCTCCGGCAAAAAGGTGAATGAAAAGGAAAGGGATTTTATCATGCATGGCGCCGATGAAGCCGACCTGGTTTACAGCGGGCTGGAAGAAACGATGATTGCTGCCACCCGTGAGATTATGGAAGCCTGGAAACTCAACCCCCAGGTACCCGATATGCGCACGGCAGCCTATGTAGTTGCCATAAACAAAGTGGGTACCAGCTATGCCGAACTGGGCATATTCCCTTAGCCGAATCCCTTTAAAAATATCCAATCCCCGGCCACTGCACGGGGATTTTTTATTGTGGCCTGCACGTGGCTGCGCTGACCTTATGCGCGCGATTCGTTAATTTAGGCCAGTTCTTAAATTGCCAGCTATGAAACCGATCCTCCCTGTATTCTGCTTGTTTTTTTTTATTTTGTTATCTACTACCGGTATAGCACAACCGCTTACCTGGATGCCGGTGGCCAATGGGATATGGAAAGCTTCCGCAGGCGCACCGGAAGCGTACAACCTGTTGTCCGCCGCCGGCGTACTACCCGAAGCTGCAGGCCTCGCCAGCCTCCCCAATGCCGGATTCCCCTTTGGCGGGGACCGGGGTTCGGCAACCCTCACGGATAACCATACCTATTTGCATTTCCCGCTGGATAAAGACGAGCAGCTGTACGGCTTCGGGCTGAATTTTCAAACCGTAAACCAGCGGGGTAAAATACTGGAGTTGCATGTGGACCACTACGGCGGGCGGGATAATGGACGTACCCATGCACCGGTACCTTTTTATGTTTCCTCCCGCGGCTATGGCATATTCATCAACAGCGCCCGTTACCTTACTGTCTACGCCGGTACGGCCGTGGAAAAAAACAAGCCTTCCAATGAAACCGAGAAAGACAGGAACACAGACAAGACATGGTCGGCACAACCCTACTCCGGGTCCGTAGACATGCTTGTTCCTGCTGCGGGCGCGGAGGTATATATTTTTGCCGGCCCCACTGCGCTGGATGCCATCTGCCGTTTTAACCTGTTCAACGGCGGTGGGTGCCTGCCACCACGCTGGGGACTGGGATTTACGCAAAGAGTAAAATCGCTTAATACCGCAACGGATATTGAGCGAGAAGCCGATGAATTTTCAGCAAAAGGCTACCCGCTGGACTTTATCGGGCTTGAACCCGGCTGGCAAAGCCGGGCTTACCCGGGCAGCTTTACCTGGGACAGCAGCCGTTTTCCATCGTCACAGTCCTTTATACCGGCCATGCTTAAGCGCCATATCCGGCTCAACTGCTGGATCAATCCCTACGTCTCCTCCCACGCACCGTTTTACCGGGACATACTTCCCTTCACAGCTTCCCACCTGGTATGGGGCGGGCTGGTCCCCGATTTTACCATTGCCAAAGCGAGGTCGTTATTCTTCGGGCAGCTGGAAACCGACCAGGTGATACCCGGTATCAGCGGTTATAAAATCGACGAAGTGGATGGGTATGACAACTGGCTGTGGCCCGACGTGGCCGAGTTTCCAGGGAAACATGCAGCAGAACAAATGCGGCAGACCTACGGCCTGCTGTTACAGCGCTACTCCACTGACCTGTTTCATGCGGTGAACCGAAGAACCTATGGCCTTGTACGGGCCTCCAATGCAGGCGGCGTATCCTTTCCTTACGTGATCTACAATGATTATTACAAACATCAGGACTTTATCACCGCCCTTATCAACAGCGGCTTTTCCGGTGTGCTCTGGACGCCGGAGGTAAGAGCATCAGCGTCGGCCGAAGAATGGCTGCGCCGGATGCAAACGGTGATTTTTTCGCCTATGGCAATGATAAATGCCTGGGCGAGTTGCACCAAACCCTGGAGCTACCCCGAAGTGGCAGCCCAGGTTAAAGAACTGGCCCTGCTCCGTATGCGGATGATGCCTTATTGGTACAGCATGTTTGCCCGATACCATTTTGAAGGCCGGCCGCCTTTCCGCGCGGTCAACCTCGAACCCGGCTTTATGGACCTGTCAGCCGATGCCGCCATCGATACCAGCCTCGAAAAAAATCCTTATGCCGTGGCCACCCGTCAGGAAATAAAAGACGAATACATGGCAGGAGACAATCTCCTGGTGGCGCCGTTATTTACCGGACAGCAAACCAGGACGGTAATTCTGCCCCGCGGCAAGTGGTATGATTTCTATACGGGAGCCTATGCCGGGAATGGCGAACTGATCACGGTAACCCCCGGAAGAGATAAAATCCCGGTGTTTGTAAGAGACGGCGCCATCATCCCGCTGCAGCCGCCGCTGCTGCATGCCCCTGCAGCCGGCGAAAAAACAGACCTGGAATGCAGGCACTATGGCGAAAAGGAAGGCCTGTTTAACTTATATGACGATGATGGTGAGACTTTCGACTATGAAAAAGGGGCGTTTTCCTGGCGCACCATTACTGTTCAGAAAAATAAAAATGGACAATGGCAGGGATCCGTGTCGCCCCCTGACAAAAACAAGCCCGACAATATCGGCCGGGTAACCTTCCGTCACATGCAGTACTGACCGGTAAAACAGGTTGTTTGTTGCCGTTATAAAGCATAACTTATTTCAGCGTAGTCTCAAAAAGTTTAAAAATTCGCTTGTATTCGTCCGTCCAGCTGCTGGGTTCCAGGAAGCCATGATCCTCCATCGGGTAACCCATAATTTCCCAGTTGTCTTTGCCGAGTTCGATGAGCCGCTGCGATAGCTTAACTGCGTCCTGGAAATTCACGTTTGTGTCTACCATGCCATGACAGATTAGCAGGTGACCCCGGAGGCCGGCGGCATAATAAATGGGCGAGCTCCTGCGGTAGGCTATGCTATCCGTGAACGGCTCATTAAGAATATTGGACGTATAGCCATGGTTGTACTGCGCCCAGTCGGTAACCGGGCGTAAGGCTGCGCCGGCGGCGAAAGTGCCAGGGGCAGTAAACATACCCATCAGCGTGATGAATCCACCATATGAGCCGCCGTACAGGCCAACATGCGCAGCATTTACTCCCAATGAATCCACCATGTACTTTACTGCATCTTCCTGGTCAGTTAAATCTTTTCCGCCCATAAAGCGATAGATACCGGTACGCCAGTCGCGCCCATAGCCTGCACTGCCGCGGTAATCGATATCCATAACCGTATATCCCTTGGCAGCCAGGAGATTATTGAACATATATTCCCTGAAATAACTGCTCCACCATTTGTGTGCATTCTGCAGGTAACCGGCACCATGCACAAACAGCACCGCTGGATGCGTGGCGGCCGCCACTGCCGGTTTGTACACCCGCGCGTATACGGTGGCCCCGTCGCGGGCGGCAAAGGTGATTACTTTGGGATCCATCCAGGGAAAGGAAGCGAACTCTTCACTCATCGCCTTATTCGTAACCTGTACTGCACTGGATCCGGGTTTGTTCTCCTGGACATACAATTCCCAGGGCCGGTTACTGTACGAGTGCAGGAAGGCGATCGTTTTTTCGTCTGGTGACAGCACTGTCTCGATAGCTCCCACCAGTGTTGTGAGGCGCTCCGGCGTACCCCCGTTAACCGGCAGGCGGTAATAGTGCTGTTCTCCCGGATGCACTTCATTGGTAGATATATAAAAATATTTTTTATCGGCGCCGAGCCGGGCATCCTGCACTTCATACTGTCCGCTGGTGAGCGCTTTTTTTATGCCGGTGCTCACCTCGATGGTATAGAGGTGAGCATAACCGGTCACCTCCGACTGGAACCAGAAATTGTCTTCATTTGTCCAGCCACTGTTGCCCTGGAAGAAGATGCCCCCGGTTCCGGGACCGCCGATCCAGGCATCGTCGTGCTGGCGATCCAGTGCAGTTATTTTCCGGGTTTGCGGATCAAACAGGATCAGCCAGCGATCTTTATGATCCAGGGAATAGGCTTCAATCACGGCATGGCTCCCTTTTGCCGACCATTTTGGTTTTGAAAAATAGACATCCCGCAACGCGGAATCTTTTTTCATTTTTTTATAAGCTTCCGGGTAATCGGCATAGAACGCTGGGATATCACGAATGCCTGGAAGTTGATCAGGTTTAATAGAAAACACGGTGTCGAGTGAAGGCTGGTAGACCATCAGTTCAATCGACCCCTCCGGGGCGCCAACTTTAGTACGGCCGGCTATTTCCTCGGTAAAGCCGCTTTCCGTTACATAATTGGGAACGACCGTATTTTTTCCCTGTCCCGGCTTATACAACCTGTACATGACGGTTGTACCATCGGGACTGATATCGGCGCCTAACAGGTTGTTGCTGCCGGTGTAAAGCATTTTAAGAGACGCTGTTTTGGGGGCGTGGGCGGCGGCAGAATCGGTGAAATCCCGCTTTATTTTCCGGGTTCTTAACACATCGAAGGTATTCAGCTGATCCTGCCTGAGCCATTTTTCCTGGGCATTTGCATTGTCAGCCGCTAAAGGCCGCGGAGGCGAGTTTCCTTTCTGGAAATTGGTCAGCTGGGCAGTCTGCCCGGTCGAAATTTCCCAACTGTACAAATTCTGGTTAAGGGTATACACCAGCTTGCTGTCCAGGAAAGAAAAGACGGGATTGCTTTCCACGTCTAGGGTGCGGGTTATTCGCCGGACCGCCCGAGTCCGGGTATCGCCCAGGAATATATCCCCCTCTTTCTCGTATACAAAAGCCGTTCGGTTACTGTTATACGTTATGTTTGCCGGAACGATTCGTTCCTGTCGCTGGGCCAGGGTAGTTTTTCGGGGCTGGAGGTTATCTTTCGTAACGTAATACAGGGAATCTGACACCGATTGTTCTGGATTCCAGTTAAAAAAAATGGTCTTGCTGTCGTTGCCCCAGCTGATATTGGTTGGGGAAGTTCCCATCCATTTTGGATCCCGCATAATCCGGGTGACTGAAAGGGAAGAAAGGCTTTGCTGGGCAAATGCGGGCAGGCTGGCCAGTACCAGCAATGTAAGACCGGAATTTCTCATGCAGCGATTATAAACGGTTATAACAAAATCCCTTTCAGGATAGCAAAAGCGACGGAAAAATAAATAATCAGCCCGGTTACATCCACCAGCGTGGCCACGAAAGGGGCCGACGATACCGCCGGATCTGCACCCAGTTTTTTTAACAGCAACGGCAGCATTGATCCGCTGAGGGTTCCCCATAACACCACCCCCATTAGTGAAATGCCGACGGCATATGCGATTGGCTGGTAATGCGGGCCGTAAACATTCGGGAATACCTGGGCCCATGAAATGATACGAATCATACCGATCAGGCCGAGTACGGTCCCAAGCATCAGGCCGGATATTATTTCCCGGCGCATCACCCGCCACCAGTCACGCACCGTAATCTCCCCGACGGCCATGGCCTGTATAATGAGGGTGGAAGCCTGTGAACCGCTGTTGCCGCCACTGGAAATGATCAGGGGGACAAATAACACCAGTACCACTGCCCTGGCGATTTCGCCTTCGAAGTACTTCATGGCGGTGGCGGTAAGCATCTCCCCTAAAAACAGCACCACGAGCCAGACAATCCTTTTTTTAAACAACCTGAACATTGATATTTCCAGGTAAGGCTCGTCCAGCGCTTCTGTACCTCCCATTTTCTGCATGTCTTCGCTGAACTCTTCACTGGCTACCCAGAGAATATCATCGATGGTGACGATACCCAGCAGCAGGTTGTTGTTATCGACCACGGGCAGGGCCACGCGGTTATTCATTTTGAACGTCTGGCTGGCAATCTCCTGGTCGTCGTTTACATTAAGGGTGATATAACGGTTATCGATAATCTCACTTACTTTTTTTTCGGGGCTGGCCAGAATGATTTCCCGGATGCGTATGTCGTCAATAAAAATCCCCTTATCATCCACCACGTAAATAACGTCAATTGTTTCGCTGTCTTTTCCCACTTCCCGGATTTGCTGCAGCACCTTTTGCACCGTCCATTCCAGTGGTACAGCGATATAATCCGGCGTCATGAGCCTGCCCACGCTGCTTTCAGGATAACCAAGCAGGGCCAGTGTCACCCTGCGTTCCTCCGGGTCGAGGGTCTTGATCAATTCTTTAACCACCTCGCTTGGCAATTCCTCCAGGAAGGCCGTCCGGTCATCGGCAGGCAGTTCGTTCAGCAGTTCAGCTGTTTTTAACGGGGGCAGTTCGTGGATGATGTTTTTCTGAGCCGGCAGGTCCAGGATTTTGAAAACGGAGGCTGCGCGGTGTACGCTCATATTCGCCACAATGCGGCTCTCCAGTTCGGGGTAATTATTGATGAGTTCTGCCACATCACTGATGTTCTGCTGGTTCAGGAAATCCTTGATGCGCAGCACGTCATCACTTTGTACAAGCTCTAAAAATTGTTCTTCCATCGTGGATTCTTCCAACGCTGCACTCATGGGTCAAATTTAGCCCTTCCTGGACGGAAAAAACACAGGAAAAGACAACCGTTTTGTATACAACCAATCTTGCGTAATTTCATGTCGCATGCTTCAACCCTATCTTAGTATAGCGCCGGCGGGACCAATGGGGCGCGGCGTATTTACAAGTGCTGATATTGCAAAAGGAACCGTCATCGAAGTTGCCCCGGTAATTGTAATGACGGCAGCCGAACGTTTGAAACTTGACGAAACACTCCTGCACGATTATATATTTGAATGGGGGGATAACCAGGAGGCCTGTTGCATGGCCCTGGGATACGTACCCCTGTATAACCATTCTTATTCTTCTAATTGTGAATATGAAATGGATTTTGATGCCGGAACCATTACGATCACGGCAGTAAAGGCTATTCTCTCAGGGGAAGAGCTTTTCATCAACTACAATGGGGACTGGAACGACACGCGGCTGGTCTGGTTCGATAAGCCCGCCGGCACCCCGCGTTAGAGATCGGTGATGATAATACGGGCATTTGCCCTGGCGACAAACTGTGCCTGCAACGTTTCTTTTCCAATTACGATGGCAATGATGCGGACGGATTCAAAACTGCCGGTAGTGGTTACGCCTTCACGAATGACCCGGTTGAACTGCGCATCGATCGATGGCCTGTTTTGTTCCACAACGCTGCTGATGCTGACGCTGGCTTTTTCGCGCAGTGCCTTCAGGATTTTATTGCTGAAGAAAGTTTTGCCAAGATTGAGCAGCAGGTCTTTACTCTTCAGGGAGTAATCGAGATCGGGGATAACGATCAACTGGTTAGCGGTATCCAGCAGGGGTGTCCCGGCCAGGAACAGCGTGCCCTTGCGGTCCCCCTCAAAATCCACGGCTATTTCAACTTTACCTTCGCCGGAACCGCTGACCGAAACATTACGGATGATCACGGTATGTCCTTCCACCCGGAAAGTACTGTCTTTCACCTGCCGGTTGAGCAGCGTGCTCAGAAACGGGTAATCATACCGCGCATTGCTGTAGACTGTGATACCCGGCACAAGGCTTCCCGATTGCAGGGGCGGTAAACAAGAGGCGGTAAAATTATTGGTGCTGTCACTCAGTATTTCGGGGTAACAGGAAATTCCCAGTATAAACTGCAGCGAATCAGCCTTGCTGTTAAGGGCACTCATCTTCACCGCTGATGGATTAATCCGCAGGAAACCATATATATCCAGGGGGATCTTCTGGTTAATGCGCTGCGCCAGCTGCCGTGTGGTGGCGGCAAAATCCATGCTGTTCAAGACACTGTCGAGTGAATAACAGAACGCATTGGTCGAGGCTTTGATGCTGTCCAGCACCTGCTGCGTAATATCGAGATTAAAAACGGAGACCAAACATTTTTCAGGCGCAACCACCCTGTCCGTAAACGATCGGGTGCGTACCGTATACCCTGGCTGGATTTGGACGGCAGATTTTATATAAATGTCTGTCTTTCGCATCGGTTCCTTGCCAAAACCACAGCTTCCCCCAATCCAGGGGCTGGTTTGCTTACCGAACGCACAGACACACTTTTCACCCGCCACCTGGTAAGCGCCTGCCAGCTTCACCTGCAACTGGTTGTTGCTGCATGAAAAGGTAAAGCCACCGGGGATGAACCGGTATTTATAATGAAAGTCACAGGAGGTCTGCTGGTATTGCGGCCACCCATCACTCGTTATTTCTTTTGGAATCAGGACCTGGGCATTGGCCAGGAATTTTGTGAGCACAATGTTCAATGGAATATTGATGGCAGATTTTTGGAGCGCGGGAAGGGAAGCTGCAGGCGGCAGCGTATTGTAGGCGTTCTTTTTGCCGGGTACGCAGCATACAAGCAACACCGGCAACAGTAAAATCAGGAGCCATCGGTACATCAGGGTGGTATAAGTTCAGCTAAATTAAGGGCGACGGACGATAACGGCGTGCTAAGATTTACGCAGTATCCAGCAGATAATATAGCCTGCTGACGGTAAGGCGGTGTTGCAAACTCGGCCGATCCGCACTGTTTGTAACGGAAACATCTTCCTGACCCGGGCAGGGCCACATAAAAGGCCGACCAGCCTACCGTATTTTTACGGTACCCCTAAAAATAATAAAAGCCCCGGAAGGGCTCTACAAAATTGAAAATCAGTCTTGTTTTGCTTCGATCAAATAAATCGATAAAAAAGAGTAAAAAAAATAAACAAAAAAGAAAAAATAATTTCAGGATGTAGTTTATTGTGTATAATTTCACGGCCTCTACAAAAAAAATGGGTCACTCCGTAGAAACGGACTGACCTCTAACGATTGCTTGCCATATGAAATTCTTCGAAATATCCTGAGCTGATACCAGCTTATTTACTTTTTTGCGACCTTTAACGATTCATTGCTTTGCCTTACACATCTCCGGCACATCTCTTTTTCTTTCTGGTGTAAAGATAGGATGTGCTGGGATGTTCTTTTTTGCAACTTATGTCTTGTTTTATTACGCGTAAACCAGTCAAAAACTGCGCAAATCCTTGATGCTGCCGGGTTCTATGAAAACTAAATAATTATGTCCAACCGATTTTCAGATAGTTTATTTCAGCTCGTTCAGTCGCTGGAAAAGTCGGAAAAAAGGAATTTCAAGCTGTATATCAAGAGAAGTTCGGGTAATGAGGACCTTAAAATCATAGAGCTTTTTGATGCGCTGGACAAACTGAAAGAGTACGATGAAGCGGGTTTACTGAAGAAACTGCCTTCTATAAAAAAGCCGCAGCTTTCCAATATCAAAGTACACCTGTACAAGCAACTCCTGGCCAGCCTCCGCCTGCTAAAAAGTGCCGACAGCATCGACCTCCAGCTGAACGAACAGTTCGACTACGCCCATATTCTTTACAAAAAGGGATTGTTTTCCCAAAGCCTTAAGTTGTTGGAAAAAGCGAAGGAAACCGCTAAGGCAAATCAGAAATTCAACTACCTGACACAGGTACTTGCCCTGGAAAAAAGAATCGAAATGCTGCACATCACGCGGGGCATGCAAAGCCGGGCTGAACTGCTTGCCGCGGAAACCATGGAAGTGACGGGGCGCATCAATATGGTGGCCAAACTTTCCAACCTGGCCCTGCAACTCTACAGCTGGTTCATAAAAAATGGCCATGCACGAAATGAGAAAGATGAGCACGCGGTAAAAAAATTCCTTGATACCAACCTGCCGCCGAACGCCACGGAACAAACCGGCTTTTACGAAAAACTCTATCTCTTTCAAAGTTATTCCTGGTACGCTTTTATCCGGCAGGACTTCCTGATGTATTACCGGTATGCCCGCAAATGGGTCGACCTGTTTGAAAGCCAGCCGCTCATGAAACGCGTGGAGACAAGCCATTACATCAAGGGGCTTCACACGCTGCTGAACGCCCATTTTGACTTACGCAATTACGATAAATTTGAAGAAACGCTGAAACAGTTCGAAGCATTCGCCGGCAGTGACCGGGTTACTAACCACGACAATTTCCGGATCCAGGCATTTATCTATATCACCAGCGCTAAGATTAACCAGCACACGATGCTGGGGACCTTCAGGGCAGGATTGCTCCTGGTGCCCTCCATCGAGGAGAAACTGAAAGAATACGACCTGTTTATCGATCACCACCGTATCATGGTGCTGAATTACAAAATAGCCACGCTGTATTTCGGTAGTGAAGATTATAGTACCTGCATCGACTACCTCCAAAACATCATCAATGAACAGGTTGATATCAGGGACGACCTGCAATCCTATGCCCGCCTGCTCCACCTGATGGCACATTTTGAAATGGGAAATTATGAACTGATGGAATACCTCACTAAATCAGTGTACCGCTTCATGGCTAAGAAACAAAATGTATCAGTTCTGGAAGAGGAGATGTTTAAATTTCTACGCCATTCGTTCCAGCTGCCGCGCAATAAACTTCGCGCTGAACTCGAAACGTTTTTGCAGAAAATAAAAAAATTTGAAAAAAGCCGGTTTGAAACCCGGGCATTTGCTTACCTCGACATCGTTTCCTGGGTGGAAGCTAAAGTGTACAACAAGCCAATGGCCACAATCATCCATGACAAGTTCCTGGCCAGCCGACGGCACTTCCGGCCTGCCGGCGTGTAATGAACGGGTCAGCTTATCTGCCGGATGATTTGCGTCTGCCCATTGAACGCGAAATGCTCTCCCGGTCGTTTTCCCATCATGCCTTTCGCCAGTGGTGCGAGGGGAGAAATGACAAGTATGATTTCCCCCTCCATTTCCTGTCGCCCGATACCCGCTGCCAGGAAAAAAATATACCGGTCGGTAACCACTAGTGCTCCGGGGCTTACCTGCGCATACGGGGCCTTACAATCGACCTGCTCCAACAATTTCTTATCAGTGATGCAGGCGGCGAGTTGCCCCGACAGCATTTCCTTCTGCAGGTGACCCATTGCCCTTCCGGTTTCATATTTGTCACCTGCTGAACTTTTTTCTTCGCTGTTGGCCGACTCCTGCGCCTCCCGGAGAAGCAACTTTGCCCGGTCAATCCGCTGTTCAAGCAGGGACATACAGCACATTTTGAGGCGATTCTTATCAGGCATTACATTTTTCATCAGGCAGCCTTTCCGGGAAATCAGCGATGCCGGTGATCAGGGAAGAAAGCCGGGTTTGATATTTAATTTTTCATGCAGTAATATCTTCAGCTGTACATACCCGGCTGCGGGAATCTGGAGCAGGGTGAACGAACGATATTTACGGAGCGACCAATAGCCGATGGCAATGCCGACCAGCACCGGAAAGACCGTAGCCAGCGCCACGCCATTAACATTGCCAAATAAAGAAATGCCGGCAAAATCAGTGACAACGTTGACCACCAGCATCACCAGTATTTTCACAAAATTGATATTCGGTTTATGAATTACATCCAATCCCAGTGCAATGAACCGGTCGGTGGGAAACAGCAGTGAAAAAGTCATAAATAAACGAAGCACGGTGGCCGCTTCGGTACCCACATATTGTTTACCACTAACCAGGTAAACAGCAATTTCGGCAAAGAGTACTGACCCGATACAAACCGGGATCAGGCCAAGGGTGAGTAGCCCGGCGTATTTTTTCATGATGTTAATGACTTCGTCTTTCATCCCGCGGTTATATGCCGCTGACATGGTAGCGGTAGCCGTCGCGATAGCACTACGCAGCGGAATTTCGATCACCTCCATCAGCTTCAGACCAATATTGTATTTGGCAACCGCCTCCGGGCCCAGCATTCCGCTGATAATAAAAATATCAGAACCGCGGAGCAGGTAGGAACTGATGTTGCCCAGTACGCTGTATTTGCCAAAGTGGTATAATTCCAGAATCACCGTGCGCGATCGCTTTTTCCAGGCCCAGAGATGCGTCCAGCCTTTGACCAGGACAAACACACTCGCGATTGCCAGGGAAAGCAGGTTGGAATAGATCAGCGTTTCCAGCGTAAGCCGGTGCATACCGATGAGGACGCATATAAACACCAGCAGCGAGCCCTGGTTTACCGCCCTCATATACAACAGCCGGTCGAAACGCGCCTCTGCCTGCAGCACGCAGTTGGCAATAAACATCGGCAGGGAAAATAGGTAACTCAGCCCGAACCACTTCAGAAAAAAAGCCAGGCCTTCGATATGGACAACATGAACCAGCAGCAGAGCTGGCAGGTTTAGCACCAGCAACCCAAGGGTGATAGCAGTGGCCAGCACCCAGGCTGAGCCAATAACTTCTGCGGCCCTGTCCTTGCCTGACCCCGCATAAAACTTGATTACCGCCATGGCAAGGAATCCTGTCCTGAACATTTCCACCAAGGCGAACATCGTCTGGAAAAAAACCCAGTTACCCATTTCTGCTTTGTTCGGTAAAAACCGGTAGAGAATCCCCATGAGGATGATCGACAAGCCTGACATGATTACATTTCCGGCCAGCGAAAAGAAGTGTTTATTATTAAACCTGGAGAAGAAAGTGACTACTGCCATAAAAAAGGTATACGCCAGAACCCAATCCTGATGATGCGCCGGTAAATTATTTTTTTTATCTTGCCCGCCCGGGCTTATCATGGGCAGCTCAGCCGATCAGTGGAAAATTGGATGCCTTTTCAGGCAAAATAATGAAGGCAAATAAACGTTTAATCCGGCAATATAGCAATGTAAACCGGTAATTTTTCCGGATGCACGCCCGTAGCACGGTTTCGGCGAAGAAATCAATTCCTAAATATTTAACCTACACCATGACAGTGTCAGATTTTGGCGAGGTTTCCTTATTGGTTACGCATTACAACAGGAGTCGCTCCCTGGAACGGCTGCTCGAAAGATTTGACACGCTGGGGATGCGTTTTGGCGACATTATCGTGTCTGACGACGGGAGCCGGCCGGAACACCTCGACTACCTCAAATCAATACAGGAAAGGCTTAATTTCAGGCTAATCACCACTCCTGTTAACCGCGGGCTGGGCAATAACATCAACAAGGGACAGGATGCCGTAATTACCCCGTTTACCTTGTATGTACAGGAAGATTTCGACCCCACTCCTGCCTTTCCTGAACATTTTCCCGATGGCTTACAATTGCTGCAAGCCGACGCCGAACTCGATATCGTTCGCTTTTATGCGTATACGGTATACCCCTACCTTTCCCCGCTGGGAAACGGATATGCAAGTATGCTGTTTAATTTCTGGAAAAAAGGCTATAAAAAATATTACGCCTACAGCGATCATCCCCACCTGCGGAGATCAGGTTTTTTTACAAAGTTCGGTCGCTACGCGGAAGGCCGGAAAGTGGAAAAGACGGAATACCTGATGATGATGTCATTTCTGCGGAACAAGGGCAAAGCAGTGATCTATGAACCTATCAACGAACTCTTCGAACAAAAAAACTCCTCTGCAGAGCCCAGCACGGTAAAACGAAATTTCTGGCGTGAAAGCGAAGGAGTCGTGTTTGCCGCCATGCGGCACAGCTACCGCCACCTGAAATTCAATTTTGACTACCTGTTTGGAAAATAGTCACTGTTTTACTGGTCCAGCAGCAGCACCGTCATCGTCCGTGCCCCATGTGCGCCAAGGACAAGCGACTGCTCAATATCGGCTGTTTTGGACGGACCGGCGATGAACAATCCGAAGCCATATTCCGCGCTGCCAATCCTATCATAAGCTTCATGCATGTTGTGCACCAGCTGCTGCCGCGGCAGCACCAGCACCAGGTGCTGGCATATAAAGGGAAGGACACGGATAGCCAGGCTGGTCTCCTTTATCCAAACGGTACCATTTTCCGCAACCCCGAAATCACCCTCTACGATCGCCACTTCTATATTTTCGAGCCCGTGCGGGTCAGCGAGCGGATCAGCACGCGGGATAGCCGGCAATCCCGGCACTGTGGTGACCCAACGGCCGCCCGTCTCGAAATTGCCGGTCAGCGCGCTGCTGATGCCAGAAACGCCTGTCACAAGATGGCATGTGCCACCGATACTGTGCAGCGTACGGATAAATTCCGCTTCCACATCGTCATATCGAATTGCAGGCAACTGTTCTCCCAGCACCAGGTCTTCTGCCGGAGGCTGGTTCCTTTTCACAGCCCTGAGGATGTTTTCCCTGCTCTTGTTGTTCATATTATTTTACGGGGCCAGGTAGGGTCATGACCTGTTTTTACGGTACCATTCGCCGAAAGAATGCTTGGGTGCATCGGGCATCTCCCGATGTTTATACCAGGGGTTGAACCGGTTGCTTACTATTGCCGGTAAATACCGCATTACCCATCTTCCCAACTTCCCCGCCCAGCGATAGAGCAAGGGCGTCGCCAGCATAGCTGCCATCATTTTCATGGGTAATGTTTTCGATTTGTCTCCATATCCCTCCGCGGTAACCACTTGCCGCCATTTGTACAACTGGGTATGGATGTCAATTTTTACAGGGCATACATTGCTGCACGATCCGCAAAGTGTAGACGCAAAAGGAAGATCAGCATGGTCGCGCATATCCAGGTTGGGCGCAAGAATAGCCCCGATGGGCCCTGCAATTGCGGTATGATAACTATGGCCGCCACTTCGCCGGTACACGGGGCAGGTATTCATGCAGGCCCCGCAACGGATACATTTCAGCGAACTCCGGAAATCATCCCGGCCCAGCTGCGTACTCCGCTGGTTGTCTACCAGCACCAGGTGAATTTCCTGCCCGGCCTGCGGCTTTGAAAAGTGACTGCAGTAAGTGGTCACCGGCTGGCCGGTAGCACTTCTCGCCAACAGGCGCAGGAAAACGCCGAGGTGCCCCCGTTGTGGAATAACTTTTTCGATCCCCATGCAGGCGATATGAACATCGGCCAGGTGTGCGCCCATATCCGCATTGCCTTCGTTGGTGCACACCACAAATTCACCGGTTTCTGCCACGGCGAAGTTGACACCGGTTATCGCTACCCTGCCGGATAAGAATTTTTCCCGGAGATGAAGCCTGGCAGCGTGCGTCAGGAATTCCGGATCGGCATTGCCTTTCGGTGTGCCCAGGAATCGGTGAAAGATCTCACCGATTTCTTCCTTTTTTTTATGGATGCAGGGCAACACAATATGACTCGGGGTTTCGCGGGCAAGCTGAACGATGTGCTCGCCGAGATCCGTGTCCACAACGTCGATGCCTTTGCTTTCGAGATATTTGTTGAGGTGACACTCTTCGGTGAGCATCGACTTGCTTTTCACGATCCGGTCCGCCCCGTGCTGCTGCAAAATACCGTGCACGATTGCATTGTGTTCGTCGCCGTCCTTTGCCCAGTGTACGATCACGCCGTTTCTTTGGGCCTGCCTTTCGAAATCCAGCAGGTAGCCGTGCAGGTTAGTGAGTGTATGTTGTTTGATCCGGGATGCGTTTTCGCGCAGCTGTTCCCATTCGGGCAGGGTCCAGGCAGCCTTATCTCTCTTTTGCCTCACCCACCAGAGCGTTTCATCATGCCAGTCTACCCTTGCTTCATCGGCATTAAACTGTTCTGATAAGGCAGCATGGCTGGGTTGTTGCTTTTCCATCTCTTCCGGTTTATTTTGTCCTGGTGCGGCGAGTTACTGTTCCTAAGAACCTGTTTCGTTCAGGATTTCCGCCAGGTGCTTTATTCCTATTTTACTTTTCTTTCTCTTCAGTATGCCGTCAAGATGCATGAGACAGCTCATATCCACCCCTGTGATAAACGATACGCCGTGCTGCTCATGATCGGCTACCCGGTCCTTTCCCATTTTCACGGAAACGGCTTCTTCGGCTACACAAAAGGTACCCCCAAATCCGCAACATTCATCTGTCCTGTTGAGAGAAACCAACTCGATTCCCTCCACCATTTTCAACAAGTCAAGCGGCTTTGAGAATTCCGGTCCGACCAGTTCGGACATATGTGAAAGGTGCAGCCCGCGCTGGCCATGGCAACTCTGGTGCACCCCTACGCGGTACGGGAAGCGGGCATCGATTGCTTTTACCTGGAGTATATCCGTCAGGAATTCCGACAATTCAAATATTTTGCTTTTAATCCCCGCAGCCTCCGCGGGCCTTGTTTTACTGTGCAGGTGTTCCCTGATATGGAGGGTACAGCTTCCGGATGGACAAACAATATAATCGAAGGCAGAGAAATTTTCAATAAATAAGCGGTTACACGACTCCGACAGTTGTTCGTATCCAGAATTTGACATGGGCTGTCCGCAGCAGGTCTGGTTGAGGGGATAGGTTACTGTGCAACCAAATTTTTCAAGGAGCTCCAGCGTTGCCAGGGCCACGTTGGGATAAAACTGGTCTACATAACAGGGAATGAAAAGTCCGGTTTTCATAATGCAATGGATTCGGTAACACGATAAGGTTTAAGTTCGATAAGGTGTTCCGGCATCGGTTGCCGGTTCCAGGAAGTATGAATGGCAAGGGCAGCACCGATGGCAGAAGCCTGGGCCAGCGAAGCCGCGGCAACATTCATCCCCGGCA
>JBBROE010000058.1:0-25408 GCA_038229695.1 Chitinophagales bacterium
GAATGAGGAACTAAATATAAATAAAGCTGTGCAGTAAAAAAACGCCGGAGAAATTAAAAAACCCTGCGGGATGGTTTTGTGGTAATTGCCGGTGTTCACCTTGCCTTTTCCGCCTGATCTCGTTTTCATCCTCTTCCCTCGTTCACCAGCGGAGGTTTGAAAGCCCCGGTACCGTCCGCAGTACGCTAGCCCTATTGAGAAAGGCAAGGGCAGCGTTTCCATGGCTGCCTGCTACAATACCAGGCGTGTATTGGCACTGCAGGATGATTTTTTGAAACTCGCGGCGGATGATCATTACGGACGAAAAAGGCAAGACCTGGATGTATCAGGATGAAAACAAATTTGTGTTGATAAATTTTGGCGCTAAATATTTTAAAGATTGTCTAACGGCCGCGGCGACGCTACGGCTTCCCCGCTTTTAGCTGGCGGTTATATTCGTTGGCGTCGAAGCTGCCAATGGATTTTTGTATATGGTCATTGTGCTGAAAGTCCAGACTTCCATGCCGCTTACTTTTACCTTATTCCCTGTTCCGCCCGGCCCGGAGTTGGTTCCTGTTAAAGTCCAGTGAAACTCGGTTCCTCCCGGCGTATTCACTAAGCTGTCCATCGACACGACCATATCCGGGAAGGCAGTCATAAACCCGCGGGCTACGGCGGTGATGGCTTCCCGGCCAATTGCCGGCGCGTCGTCATTTACTTGTAAAGTACCATCGGTTGAGAAAAACGCCGCGACGTTTGCCGGTTGCTGGCTGCTCCAGGCGTTCGCATAACGGGTAGCAAAGTCAGTCATTTCAGTTGTGCTCATAGCCGGGGAAAAATTGATTTCGTTAGTAAGGCTGGTTATTTTCGGTGTACCGGGATGTTGCCCACAGCCGGTGATCAAAACCAGGGATACCATGGATAGCCATTTGTGAAGTTCGGGTTTCCTACCTGATTGCATATTGATGGTCTTTAAATTTACCCTGCGATACCGGTGTGGCAACCCTGCCACTGGCTCGTTGCGGGTAGTGATGAAAAAATTGGCTCACATTGCGCCCGGCTCAGCTTTCCGCCCCTCCATAAAATACATATCGATCATCCCCTTATTCTTGGCCATAATCGTTCCGCGATCGGTGCATTGAAAGTCGCTCTCCAGCAATACATGCGTACTGGCGCTGATATTGATTTTTCCCGGTTCACTGTTGGATTCCATCCGCGATGCTGTGTTCACCGTATCGCCCCAGATATCATACGCGAATTTTCTGGTACCTACTATCCCGGCCACCACGGAACCACTATTCAAACCGATGCGAATATCGAATAAGGCGCCCTCGGATTTTTTCTTTTCGACAAACGCGGCGATTTCCAGTGCCGCATTCGCCGCATGCACGGCATGTTCCGCATCCTGGTTCGGAAGGCCGGCCACGGCCATATAAGAATCGCCGATAGTCTTAATCTTTTCCAGCCCGCATCGTTCCGTAATCCTGTCAAATTCGGTAAAATAAAAATTGATTTCAGCTACCAGCTGCCTCGGGGTCATCTGCTCACTGATGCGGGTGAAATTTACAAAATCGGAAAACAATACCGTCGTCTGATCGAACTGCCGCGCCTCGGCAAAACCATTTCGTTTTAACTCTCCTGCTACCTCATCGGGCAGGATATTGCTGAGCAGGTCGTCCGACTTTTTCTTCTCCTGCCGCAACTCCACCGTCCGCTCCTCCACCTTTTCTTCCAGGCGCGCAAAAAGCAACGCATTCTGGATGGAAATGGCCATCTGCGAAGACAGCAAATTCAACACCTTCAGCCGCTCTTCAGTGAAGGCCCCCACGGAAAGGTTATTCTCCAGGTAGATGATGCCGTAGAGCTTATTCAGGAAAAGGATGGGACTGCATAAAATCGCTTTCGGCCGGTTCCGCACAATGTATTCATCACTGGCAAATTCACTGCCCGCGGATACATCGTCCAGCACCAGCGGCTCCTTTAAATTGGATACGAAATTGATGATCGACTGCGGCAGTTGCTGGCTCGACTTCACCGGGATGGCCTGCATCGTGGTAATCCCCGAATCGTCGCCCGAGGCCCGGATGAAAAGATTGTCGTCTTCTGCCAGCATCAGCGTGCCATTCTCCGCACCGGCATTGAAGAGGATGATCTGCATCATTTTTCCCAGCAGACTCTTCAATTCAATCTCGCCGGAAATAGCCTGCGATGATTTTACAATGCTGTCGACATCCAGGACGCTGGCCGACTGATCGGTTGATGTGCCTGCTGCAGGAGCTGTCGGTTCTTGCTGCGGTACACGGCCAGGATTTTGTTGTTCCAGGAATTTGATCTTCCCCGTCGCGCCCCACTTGCGGTATAACCTTGATGCTTCCGCCCAGTAAAGGGGAGCGCCGCTCAACCCGTTGCGGTGGTAGAAACCTGCGGCCAGCTCATTCGCGAAGGCTTCGTCAGCGGGCCAGTTGTTTTCTTTCGCTGCCTGGATAGCCAGTTCGTATAGCCTGGCGGTTTTGGGGATATCTGAAGGCAGGGGCTCCAGCGCTGCTTCCATACTATATTTCCAATGCTTAAAATTAACGGGATTATAGGCGGCCCACTTCCGCATTTTTGCATACGATGCCTGCATCATTTTTTTCAACGCCTTGCGCGGAATAGTACCGGGTTGCCGCAGGTAGCCGGCACAGTTGAAGAAACTGACAATGCAGAGCCGGGTGAGGTAAGCCAGGCTTAATAATGAGGGCGCATATTTCAACGCTTTTTCAGCGGCCGCGTACCCCTGTTCATATTGCTCGTAAAAAAGAAAGATCTCTGCTTTGTGGATATGGAACATGCCTATTCCCGACCGGTACTTCCGGGAAGTCATCTCCCGGAGGCAGTCGGTCTCATTGAACTGGTCATCATTGAGCGTCAGGGGGTCGGTCGTCAACCCCATATAGTTCTTGGTGAGCTGGAGGTTCATCGCGGCCGTATCCAGCGCATCCCGGTAGTTGGTCTTGCGAACGACCTGTAAATACTTTTTCTGCTCGCCCAGTGAATATGCCAAATCAAAACCGGGATTCCACACCGTGCAATTGGCGGCGCAATGCGCCAGGAAGAACAGGTCCCCGGAATGATACCCGGCTTCAAGTCCTTTTTTAAACCACACGGTGGTGGTGCTCCAGTGGTTGTTGAAATGGTGCGTGAGTACACCATAGGCGGCGATGACGCGGCAACGGTATTCCGGATCAGCCAATTTCTCGTTTACGGCGAGCCCCAGCCGGCCAAAGCTCTCGGCCGCCTGCAGCTTCCCGAACAACTGCGCGATGACGGTGCCGAAGGTAATAAACGCATAAGCCGATTCAGGACAGTTGCCGTAGCGCAGCGACAGGTTTACAATCTTCAGTTCTACCAGGCCGAACAGGTTGTCCCTGCCCAGGATAAAAGCTGCGGGTGCGATATCGGTGAGTAATTTTGCGGCGGCTTTTTTTTCGGGGTCGGTGAGCACCGTTGCAGTCAACAGGTCGGCGGGTTTCCGTTTTTTAAGGTTGAACTGTGCCAGCAATATTTCTTTCAGCAACGCCAGCGGCCCGGGCTTTTCGGGCAGGGAATAACCCAGCAGTGCCAGGCCTGCAATACCGGTGCGGATGGATTCTTCGGCTTTTCCGATGGTATTGTATTGCCGCAGCCGCAGTGAAAGGATATCGATTTTATCCAGTTTGGTCCGGCAGCGCAGGAGCAACAGATTAATGCTGGCTTCTGCCGTGTCAGCGTCATTGACGAGGTACGCGTTCTGCGCATAGCCCCGGTGCAGCTCGAAGGCCAGGGCATAATGCTGCTCCCATTTATTGGCCGGCAGCAGGTCGATACCAGTTTTGAAATACTGTACGGCCGACTGGTAAGCAATCGCTGATTGCGCCTTCCTGCCGGCCTGTAAATTCATCTCTGCCAGGTCATTCTTTTCGGCCGGGTCAGTAACCAGCGAAATGCCTTCATCATAAAACCGGACCAGCTCAATGATTTGGTCGTTCTTTTCTTCCGGGCTGGCTTCATGAAGGATCATCCGGCCGATGGTAAGGTTGAGCTGGTTACGCCGTTGAGGCTCGATGCCGGCATAGGCTGCCTGCTGCAAGCGATCGTGTAAAAATTTATAGGAGACATTAAAATCAAAATCATTGATGACGAGGCGGTAGTCTTCGCTCAGCGGCGTAATAATTTCCTTTTCGATAGCCGGCCATAAAACTTTGTTGATATCGGCGGCCGACCCCCCCGCGATCCGCGCCAGCATTTTTAGTTTAAAAGTAGCGCCCAGGCACGAAGCGAGCTGCAGCACCCGGATACAATCTTCCGGCAGTTCTTTCAATCGCTCGGTAATGAACTGTACGATATTATCAGAGATGCTGAGGCCGGCGATCTGCTCGGTGTTCCAGGTCCACTTATTCAGCAGGAAGTTAAAGTTGATCAGGTTTTCCTGGTAAATATTCCGTAGCAGTTCATTGATGTAAAATGGGTTGCCCGTGGTCTTTTTATGGATGATGCCGGCGAGCAGGGCGGTATCAGCCGGCGCGGCCGAGAGCGAATCTGCCAGCAGGTGGTTGACATGGTCGGCGTCAAGGGGCGCGAGTGCGATTTCATCGATCTTTTTTTCCTTCCTGATTTCACCGAGGGCAAGCGCCAGCGGGTGTGCTTCGGTGATTTCATTTTTTCGGTACGCGGCGATAATGCACAGATAGGGAACTTCTTTGGTGACGAGTTCTTTGATAAAGCTGATGGAGGCATCGTCACTCCATTGCAGATCGTCAAGAAAAATCGTCAGCGGGTGCGCTGCAGTAGCAAATACGCGGATAAAATCGGTTAGCGTAAAAAAGAAGCGGTTCTGCGCTTCTGCGGGGTTCAGTTCATAGGCCGCGCTCTGTTTGCCGGTTATGATTTCAAATTCAGGGATCAGGTTGTTGAGAATAGCCATGTTAAGACCGAGTGCCTGCTTCAAGGCTTCGCGAATGGAGTCGATGCTGCTTTTGGGTTCGCTGATCAGGTATTTCAGCAGATCAGCGAAGGCATGACGAAACGCGTAAAAAGGGATGTTGGATTTGTACTGGTCGAATTTGCCTGAAATAAAATAGCCGTGCTGGGTGATATTGGGTTTGTGGATTTCGTTGACTATGGCTGTCTTTCCCACGCCGGCCATCCCGGAGATAAGGGTAAAACGGAAGGCGCCGGCGGCTGTTTCCTGGAAAAGCCGGAGTAGCTGGTCCACTTCTGTGTCCCTGCCATACAATTTCCCGGGAATTTTAAACCGGGAAAAGACATCCCGGAGACCGATGCTGAAGTAGCTGATGCCTGTCCCTTCCTGGAAACTCCGGAGGCAATGTTCCAGGTCGTACTTCACCCCGGCTGCACTCTGGTAGCGATCTTCAGCGATCTTCTCCGTGAGTTTGGAAACAATGTCAGACAAAACCTGCGGGATGCCGGGCGACTGGGAACTGACCGGGACCATTTTTTTAGCGATATGGCAGTGCACCAATTCCATGGCGTCGTCCGTTTCATAGGGTAAATGACCAGTCAGCAGCTGGTATAACGTTATTCCGTAAGCGTAGATGTCAGTGCGGTAGTCGGTGGAGCGGTTCATACGGCCCGTCTGCTCCGGCGACATATACGCCAGCGAACCATCGAGCCCATACGGGTTGCGCGCCGCATGCTGCTCACTGCTTAACCGGGTAGAGAGCGCGAAGTCGATAATCCGGATTTCGCCGGAAACGGGGTTGATCACAATATTCTCCGGGTTAATATTCTTGTGCATGATGTTGCTGGCATGAATGCCACTTAATATCTCCGCGATTTTTATGGCGATGACCAGAACCTCGTCCAGCCTTACCTGCTGCGCCCGGGTGTAGGCGGCCAACGACATCCCGCCGAAATCGTCCATGATCAGCAGCGGCGATTTGTCCAGGCTGAGGAGGTCGACCGCTTTGCTTACGCCGGTGAGGGAAAGGCTTTTCAGGGTATCGAATTCATTGAGCAGCCTGGCTGTGCGGGCAGGGCCCGGGTCGTCGGTATTGGGTGCCTTGATAATGAAGGGTGTATTTTTTTCGTCCAGCACCCGGTATACCACGGTACTGTTGCTCTGGTGCAGCGTTTCACGAATGGTATAGCCGGGAATGTTGTACGGGTGTCTCATACTTCAGGTTGCTACAACTCGTCAGCGGGGCCAACTGGAGCGCCACTGATCAGGTTTTCTTTATTGATATCGTCCAGGTCCCTGGCCAGCAGCAACAGGATAAACTGGATGGTACTGAAAAGAATGATAATGACGTACGTAGTCGGGTTTTTATTTACCGGGAAGAGATGGGTGAAGATTAGTTTCCCCACATAGACCGGCCGGGTAAAGAAGTCCCATGAATTTAACCGGAGTACACGGCCCAGGTAAATGCCGGCGCTGCTGAAGATGATGGAGAGGATGATCAGCAGGAGTGCGGTGTTACGGGCTACTTTAAGCAGCAGCAGGCGGTGGATAATTTTCAAAGAATAGAAGCCATACTACAGCGCCAGGATGGCAAAGGAAAATAATATGAGGGCATCATACAGCACGTAACGACTGCCGGGATCGGTATGGATCATATCGCTGATCATATAGGGCGCGTTGGGATAAAACAGCAGCCAAAGCAGCATGAGCAGGAGGATAAAGATGATATTGATTTTGTGGACGAAGCGGAAAGCCAGCCACGCGAACAGCATTGGTAAGAACGCCAGGAAAAGGTTCCAAAGCAGGAAATGAAAATTGGGCATGCTCATGAACGCGCTGCGGATGGCGAGGAGGAGCAGGTTAAACCCTGTTACCGCGCCGAGCAGGAGGAGGTAGTTGTTTTGGAAGTCAAATTTTTGTTTAAGCAACGATGGCATAGCGATACCGATTAGGATGAATGGGCCGGGGACGGCATTTCTTCTGTTTTGTCATGGTCGTGGATCGCCGGGTTAAAACCGGCCAGGTGCGCAATAGAAACCCAGAGTATCCAGCAGCCCACGCCAAAAAATAAGTAGCCGAAATAGCCGAGAATGGGCATCTCCGAAAAAATATGGAATTTGTCGAGGTAAGGCACAGAGTACCGCCAGTAATTGGGGTTGGTGGGCCGATCGTTGTGAAACCATTCACTGCCGAAGTTCCAGCATTCCCAGAAGAAGCCGTTGATGAGCGTGGAGATGGCGATGAGAAGAACCGGCGACCAGTCGCCCCGCCTGCCGATCGCGGTAAACGGTGTCCAGAACCCGGAGAGCGCCATAGCCGGTACGAGGGCGGGAAGCAGGCCCACCCAAAGCACCCAGAAAAGCTGGTCGGGGAAGATAGACATGCAGAAAAACAGCGCGAGCCCCGCGGCCAGGGCTGCGTAGAGCACCGGTCGGGGAAAATTTATTTTAGGACCATCTGCATATCGGTTACGCATATGCGAAGAGGTGCGCAGCAGCCAGTACCATTCGAAGATGGCCGGTAATACGGTGGTATACGAGAGGAGCTGCCAGGAGATGTTTCCGAAGTTAGTGAAGATGGCGTTGTTGGGATAATACCAGTTTTCCAGTACAAAAAAATTCTGGAACTCGTAGACAAACCAGCTGAAGGACGAAACTACGATCATGATCTTCATGGTGCCTGGTTTAGAGGACACCAGGGAAACGCCGTTATTTCGCCTGTACACGATGCCATCGAGAACCAGGATAAAACCCCACCAGAGCGGCACAAAGGTGAAGTGGTCGATGGGGTTAACCAGTTGAAAGCGGCCCCACATAAAAAACCAGCTCAGCAGCATGACGATGAGTGCTGGCCTAAACCACGGCGGAAAGGAGGTGGGCTGGCGACGGATGACAGGCGCTACAGGTTTTTTAAAGCCGAACCTATAGGGAAAAAGCAGGAATAGTAAAATGCCGAATGCGATGATGGAAACCACAATAAAGTAAGTGAGGTTAAACGGTGCATCCTCCGTTACTTTCTGGGCGGGGAAAAGTCCGTACCCCGGGGGGAAACCCTTCCATTTCACGAAGCTGCCAATAACAGGCAAAATAAAGAGCAGGGCAAAGCTGGAGAGCAGCAATAACTTTCTTCTCATATCAACGGTGTTTGGCAGGGTTGTAACGAGTTGCTTTCAGGGGGTGGGGGGCGCCGGGACTGCGATAATAAATATAAGCTGAATGCTTAAGTTATCCGAAAAAATTCAAACCGCTTCCGGAGGGGGATTTGCTGTATATTTTTTCCTGGCGGCGGGCCCGGTTGCCCGGGCTGAGTCTTGTTATCATGTACAAGGGAGCGACGCCACCGCAGTTCCTTACTGTACTGCTGCGCGGCCCAAAAAATATACCGGGTAGGGCTACCCGAAAGGGGTGGGCAACTTATTGTGCGGGGCGGGGATTTATTACCAGTTGCCCATGTGTTCACGAATGGTCCGTTCACTGTATTCACCCGGCTGGTGGTCACGCCACGCGGGATCATACTTCACAAACCAGGACAGCCAGAGGGTACGGGAGAGCCGCATCAGCGGCGGTTGAATACCGATAAGGAAAAACGCATTGACGATCAGCCAGGTGAGGAAACGGTCGTCTTCAAAAGAGAAGCCGATAGTCAGCCACCACAATATGCACGAGGCCACGCAAAGCCCTACAGAAAGCGCATAGCTGACGTAGCCGGTACCATAATAAAAACCCACTTCTATTTCTGTGGGCTGGCCGCATACGGGGCAACGGTCCATCATTTTCACGACGGACTGTAATTTATACGCGTTTTTTTCTTTGTAGATAAACCCTTCCCTGCAGCGCGGGCACTTATTGGTAAGTACGGTCATGATATAACCGGGGTGATTATCCTTCGCTGCCATGTATACACTTTGAAGCGCAAAGGTACAGTCTTACCCCGACACCCGCCGAAAAGCTACTCCAGCACCTTTTCCATCTGCATACTGCGCGAGCCCTTCACCAGCATGCTGACCCCGCGGAAATGCTGCTGTTTCAGCCATTGTGCCGTTTCAGCAACAGTCGGAAACGAATGATAGGGGTGATCCAGCCGTAGAAAATCACCACCGGTCAGCGCTACTGCTCTCCAGGGATGCCGGCTAATGAGTTCGATGATGCTGCTGTGTTCATTGAGGCTGCTGTTGCCCAGTTCTGCCATACCGCCGAGGATCAGCACTTTGTCGGTTGCGGAAAGCCGGGCGAAATTTTCAATCGCCAACTGCATGCTGGATGGATTGGCGTTATAGGCATCCAGCAGGATGTCGTTCCCGTCTTTTTCGATCCATTGTGACCGGCTGTTGGACGGTGTGTAAGCTTCAAGCGCTGCTTTTATGGCGGCAGCAGGGACCTGGAAAAAATGGGCGACTGCCGCAGCACACAGCACGTTCGGTAAATTGTAGTCACCAGCCAGCCGGGTTTGTACAATCCCTTCAATGCCCTTCGTAAATTGAACCCTGAGCATGGTAGCTGATGGCGCCGGATGGCCGGTAAGGCTGGCATCGGAGGTGCCGTAGGTAATGGTGTGGGGCACTTTGCGGCTCATTTCCTGCAGGTAATCATAATCCCACATCGCAAAGGCGGTGCCGTTGTGGGTGGCCAGGTAGTCAAACAATTCCCCCTTGCCTTTTTTAACCCCCTCGGGCCCGCCAAACCCCTCCAGGTGTGCTAGGCCAATATTGGTAATGATGCCATGGGTGGGCTGTACATAGCGGCAGTAGCCGGCTATTTCCTGCTGGTGGTTGGCTCCCATTTCAATCACGGCGATCTGGGCGTCTTTTTTCACCGACAGCAGGGTAAGCGGGATTCCGATATGATTGTTCAGGTTACCCCTGGTGGTATAGGTGATGTATTTCTGCGAAAGCACCTCGTGCACCAGTTCTTTGGTGGTGGTTTTACCGTTGCTGCCTGTGATGGCCAGGAAGGGGATAGGAAATTGTTCCCGGTGGTGTTTGGCGAGGTCCTGGAGTGCCGCGAGTACGTCGTTTACAAGTATCGTCCTGCCCGGGATTGCGGCGCTTTCTTCATCAATAATAGCCCATGCGGCGCCGGCTTCGATGGCACCGGCAGCAAAGCGGTTACCATTGAAACTGGGTCCCTTCAGGGCGAAAAAGAGATCGCCTTTGTTCAATTTCCGGGTATCGGTCTGTACCGAGGGGTGGGCGAGGTACAACTCATATAACTGTTCCGTGGTCATGCTGCAAGCTAATAATTTAAAATAAACACTTTCTTTCTTGCAGGGAAGAGCGCTATATTTTGCCTGTCGCATTAAAAAAGCCACCGCTTTTCAGCTGATGGCTCTTCTAATGTATTGAGCGTGGAAATTATCGTTTCCTGTTGTTCTGGCGGCGCTGCTTGTAATTGATGCCGGTACCATGGCCGTTGCCTTCAGGGCTGCCGACACGGTCCATTGCGCAACGGAAACCAACGGTGCTGGCAGACTGGTCTTCTTCCAGGAACCGGCGTGTACCCGGGCTTAACCAGTAAGCGCGGTCGTTCCAGCTTCCACCTTTAATAACCCGTGATTTGTCGCTAATAAGCGTCGTCTTTCCGTATCCGTACGATACCCCGGCCACCAGGGAGTCACCATCAAGGTAGTTGATAACATCCCCTTTCTGGTAGTTACGGCGGCTCTTGCTTTCCTCATCTGTGATAAATCGTTGTTTGATGCGTCCCAGGCTATCCCGTTCGGCTTTGCCCGAGGTGAGATCATCAGTGGTATAATGGTTACCACGGTAAGAAGCTACATCGTCGTTGTCTACGGTTGACAGCGGACGATAAACGTCTGCGGTCCACTCATTCACGTTACCGCTCATGTTATAGAGTCCGAAACCATTGGGGAAGAAAGAAGTAACAGGAGCTGTATAAACCGCCCGGTCGTTCAGACCGCCCGCAACACCCATATTATCACCGGCACCTCTTTTGAAATTCGCAAGGAAAGTACCCTGCCAGCTTCCACGGCGCGTATCACGGAGGCCGTTAACATTCTGGCTCCAGGAATACACCTGCTTGTTGGCGATCAGTTCTTCTCCTCTCTTACCTTCTTTTTTGGAAGGCTGCGGATTCTGGTTAACCAGGCCGAGCGCAGCATATTCCCATTCGGCTTCCGTGGGAAGGCGGTAACCCGGTAACAGGATACCATCTTCGAAGGTCACATTGGTACGGGGTGTGCCGTTCGGATTTTTCAACGGGTTCTTTTTAGATTTTGCAGCTGGACCGGGAGTGGTCTGGTACTCGCCCAGCAGGTAAGATTTTGTATTGAAATTCTCCTGTCCGAGCCCTGTTAAGTTCTTCAGGGAATTCTTATTCATATACCCTCTTTTGATCAGTTCGGCTTCATTTACACGGTCAGTCCTCCAGGCACAAAAATCGTTGGCCTGGTGCCAGTTTACACCCACTACCGGGTAATAGTTATAGGAAGGATGGCGCAGATAGTACTCTACCAGCGGCTCGTTGTAGGCCAGCTCACTTCTCCAAACGAGGGTATCCGGCAAAACGGCATTGCGCACAGCCTGGTACTCGTCTCCGTCAAACACGGTGTTCACCCAGTACATGTATTCCCGGTAGTGGATATTCGCCACTTCGGTCTTGTCCATATAAAAGGAATTGACGGTAATACGACGCGGGATATTGTTCCAGTCGCCCATTACATCTTCTTCAGTAGCGCCTTCTGTAAAGGTACCACCCTGGATAAACACCAGTCCGGGACCAGTTTTTTCCTCTTTTTCATTGGACACCTGGTAACCACCCATGTTCTTGTCGTTATAGTTCCAGCCGGTTACGTCGGATTTGCCGCTTTTGTTCTTGCTTTTACAGGACACAACGCCCGCAGCGCAGAAAAAGATAAGTACAAATGTCTTCCAGTTCATTTTAAATGCCATTTTGGAGCCGGTTTTAGGATAAAATAACGGGATGTTCTGATTTATATTGTATTTGCCGACGCAAGTTTATCGCGGGAGTCTGTTTCCAGGGGTATGCGAAGATAGGTGGGTTCAGGGGATAAGATTTAAAGCAATACGTTAAAAAATATAAAGTTTTGAAGGCGCCTATCGTCTTACAAAACAGGGACTGGCGGAGGTGATGCCCCGCCGCCCCAGCTCCTTCCTGCGTGCCCGTTTCTGGACGGCTGTACCGGGCAGGGCAACTGCAAGAACCGTGCTGTTTGCAAAAAGCCGCCCTCCCAGCCGTTTTTGGAACAGGATTTGGGAAGGGAGGACCATCCGGCGGGTCGGGGCACAATTATTACAGGCCTAATTTCCAGCGTAAAGCGTTAGTGGGCGGAAGACAATAAATAATAGGGCATCCCGTTCTGGATCCCAGGTTATTTGTTGGTCCGAAGGGGCCGCCACAGCACTGTGCCAGTGAAAACGGGCATCCTGTTGCTCACCTGTTTATCCATAGCGATAAAAACATATTCACCTAAAATCGTGTAATTTAGCCGCCTTAATAAAACTGATATATAGAAAAACTGTACATAAAATTAATATAGATGAAAAGCAAGAAGACCTTTAAACTAATTGCGACACTTTTACTTTTTTCGGGAATCACTGCATTAAAGGCACAAACCAATTCCGGCAGCACGATCAATGTGGTTACTACTGCGGTACCTTTTTTACGCATTTCGCCCGATGCGCGGGGAGGCGGGATGGGGGAGACCGGTATTGCTACCTCACCTGATGTCAATTCGGCTTTCTGGAACCTTGCAAAAACATCTTTTAATGAGAGCCGCGGTGGAATCGGGCTAACCTACACGCCCTGGCTCCGCAAACTGCAGCTTAATGATGTATACCTGGCCACCCTGGCCGGCTATTACAAGCTGGACGACAACCAGGCCATCACAGCGTCCATGCGTTATTTCAGTCTCGGCAATATTCAATTCACCGATAATTCCGGGCAGGACCTGGGTCAGTTCCGCCCGCGGGAATACAGTTTCGATGCCGGTTACACCCGTAAACTCAGCGATAAACTGGGATTGGGTGTTGCCCTCCGTTATATCCATTCCAATCTTGCTTCCGGTGCTGCCGGTACTTCAGGGACTACCTACAAAGCAGGCAATGCCGTTGCCGGCGATATCTCGCTGTATTACCATGGCCTGAACACAACAGGTGAGGGCTGGAATTTTGGCGTTACCCTCAGCAACCTCGGCTCCAAAATCGGCTACACCAACGATGCCAATCAAAAAGATTTCATTCCGGCTAACCTCGGCCTCGGTGCCGCTCACACCTGGGTGTTCGATGAAAGCAATAAGATTACGCTTGCTTTGGATGTAAATAAATTGCTCGTGCCCACGCCACCCCTGGTTACCGGCGACTATTCTACCGATTCTGCCTCCCAGATCAATTATCGCTCGAAGAGTTCTATCAACGGCTGGTTCAGTAGCTTCAGTGCGCCGGGTGGTTTCTCTGAAACGCTCAAAGAATTCCAGCTATCCGGTGGTATGGAGTATACGTACCAGGATCAGTTCTCTCTCCGTGGCGGATATTTCTATGAAGACAAACTCAAAGGAAACCGGAAGTATTTCACGCTCGGCGCCGGACTTAAATACAATGTTTTCGGATTGAACGTATCCTATATTATTCCTTCCGGGAGCGGGATCAACCAGAATCCCCTGTCCAGCACACTGCGGTTCAGCCTGGTGTTCGACCTGGACAATTCAACCAACAACAGCACTAAATAATAGTAACGACTTTATAGCATTGAGAAAAGGCGCTCCGGAAAGGGCGCCTTTATCTTTTGAGCACGGGTATAATCCTTTCACCCGGTTTAGTGCATTTGTATTTTCTTTGTACCGATAAAACAAGGCGTATGAGTTTCAGGATAGGATTTGGTATCGATTTTCACCAGCTTACCGAGGGACGAGATCTTTGGATAGGCGGTGTAAAAATTCCCCACCACAAAGGGTCCCTGGGACACAGCGACGCAGACGTGCTGCTGCATGCCCTTTGCGATGGATTACTCGGCGCCCTTGCCCTTGGCGATATCGGTATCCATTTCCCAAATACCGATAGCGCCTATAAAAATATAGACAGCAAACTGTTACTGAAGCACTGCTTTGAGCTGGTTGTCGCAAAAGGGTACCAGGTGGTGAACGTAGACAGCAGCATTTGCCTGGAAGAGCCTAAAATAAAAAAGTATTCCATGCAGATGAGGGATACGATTGCCGCTATCCTGAACGTAACGCTGGAAGATGTTTCGGTAAAGGCGACCACCACTGAGAAGATGGGCTTTGCCGGCCGCGAAGAGGGCCTGATGGCCTATGCCACCGTGTTGCTGCAGCGTAGCACGCCATCCTGACCAGCTCTTTTCATGTATGCCGTGAAATAAATTGCAGTCTGCGCAGCTCATTCTGCAGGCTTAGTTTCCCTACTTTTGCAAACCATGCCAACCATGCCGGATATCGCTGTAAAAATCATCAACAAGTCGTCTAACCCGCTGCCCGCCTATGCTACGGCGGGATCCTCGGGAATGGATGTGATGGCTTACCTCCCCGGGCCGGTCACGCTTCACCCGATGGAAAGACAACTGATCCCGACGGGTCTGTTCCTGGAAATCCCCGAGGGTTTTGAAGTACAGGTAAGACCCCGCAGCGGAATGGCGGTTAAATATGGCATTACCTGCCTGAACACGCCCGGCACGATTGATGCCGATTACCGGGGAGAACTAAAGATCATACTCGTGAATCTTTCCAATACGCACCATACCATCCAGCCGGGGGAAAGGATTGCGCAGCTGGTGGCGGCGAAAGTGGAAAAAATTAGCTGGCAGCCCGCTATTACGCTCGAAGAAACAGCAAGAAGCCAGGGTGGATTCGGCCATACAGGAACTTAAAAATATTTTCATGAAACAATTCAGCCTTTTAATTTCCGTCCTGGTTCTCTTACTGGCAGTAGGTTGCAAATCCGCGAAAAAAATTCAGACCGCCATCACCAAAACGAAAACGGATACCACCCAGATGATCATGGTGGATAACGACCATGCCGATTCAGTCGCCCTGATCCATTCCTTTCTGGCGAAAATAAACAGTAACCGTATCGTCAGTTTTTCCAGCTTCTCCGCCAAGGTAAAAGTGAATTACCGGGATAAAGACGGGGAACAGCCGGAGCTCACGGTCTTTATCCGTATGCAGAAAGACAGCATGATATGGATATCGGTCAATGCCACCATTTTCAGCTACGAGGCCCTGCGCGTTATGGTTACCCCCGACAGTGTGAAGGTGCTCAATAAAAAAGATAAGATCGTGCAGCTGCGGTCCGTGAATTACCTGCGGGAACTCGTGGATCTGCCTTTCGATTTTTATACGTTGCAGGATTTCCTGCTGGGCAATCCCATTTACCTGGACAGCAACGTGGTTTCCTATAAAAAAAATGACCAGTCCATCACCCTGATGAATGTAGGTCCGCTGTTTAAACAATTGCTTTCTATCGGCAGCGGCGATTACCTCCTGCAGCGCAGCAAGCTCGACGATAAGGATCCCAACCGCAACCGGACCGCCGATTTCACGTACAGCGGGTATGAAAGCAGCAACGGCTTTCGCTTTGCCACAGAACGCCGGGTATCGGTATCGGAGAAAAAGAAACTGGATATCGATATGAATTTCAAGCAATACAGCTTTAACGAATCGTTAAGCTATCCCTTCAATATTCCTAAAAATTACCGGCGACGGTAAGCCAGTATACTTTATTTTTGAAGGAATCGTTAGCAGGGCAGGACCTGTCGCCTTTTATTTAAATTACCCGCGCGTATGTTAAAAACCTGGCTGTTTTTATTGTTTTGCTGCACCGGTTTTGCAGCCCTGGCGCAACAACCCGGGAAAGCTGAACTGGAACGGCAGCGGGCAGCCATACAACAGGAAATAGATGACGTAAAGCGGTCGCTGGATATCACTAAAAAAAATAAGAAAGCTTCCCTCGCGCAGCTGAATGCCGTGCAGAAAAGACTGCTGCTCCGCCAGCGGGAAATCAATGTTATCAACCAGCAGATGAACCTCATCGACGGCGATATCAACAAGGGCTGGCACGATCTCACCAAGCTGAAGAAGGAACTGGACACCCTTAAAATCCAATATGGTAAAAGCGTGGTTTACTCCTATAAGAACAGGAGCAATTACGACTTTATCAACTTCATCTTTTCTGCCTCCAGTTTTAACGATGCGCTGAAACGGGTCTCTTACCTCAAGTCTTACCGCGCTTACCGGGAACAACAGGCCGAGAACATTGTGCGCACCCAGGATCAGATCCAGGGAAAGATCACCAGCCTCAACGAGAGCCGTATGCAAAAGACCCTGGTGTTAAAGGAAGAGGACAAGGCCAGGCAAAAGCTGGAGGATGAGAAGCGTGAGAAAGATGAAGTGGTCACCAAACTGAAGGCAAGAGAAAAGGAATTGTCCAAAGAATTCGCGGATAAAAGGCGGCAGGACATGAAACTGTCCGCGGCGATCACGGCTGCCATCAATCGCGCAAGATCTGCGGCAATTGCGGAGGCGAAACGTAATGCTGCCAATGCGACGAAAGCCAATCCCGCACCGGTTACCGCTTCAACCGGAGGCAGAACCCCGTCGGCGCCTCCCCGCAGGATGGAGAATGTATCTACTTTCGACGCGGACCCCGCCGCTAAAAAACTTTCGGATAATTTTGAAAAGAACAGGGGCAGCCTGCCCTGGCCGATCGAGTCGGGCAGAATTTCCATGCATTACGGCCGGCAGGCAATCCCCGGTACCAAACTAATGACCGACAATAATTTTCTCACGTTTGAAACCGATGCCGGTAAGCCGGTTAAGGTAATCTTCGATGGGGAAGTTTCGCTCGTCACCTATATCGGAGATGTGCAGGCAGTGATTGTCCGCCATGGTAAATACTTCACGACGTACAGCAATCTTTCTTCGGTGTCGGTAACAAAGGGCCAGGCCGTCCATACGGGCCAGGTCATTGGCAAGGTGGCCGAGAAAGAAGACAACCTGGGCGAACTCGAACTCGGGATATCCAACGACACCAATAAAAATTTCGATCCGGAAAAATGGCTGCGCTAAGCCAGCTGCCGTTTAAACGAGGGATTTAACACGGCAGGCTTCTAACTTCCCGGCCTTCTTCAAATGCATTTACAGTAGCGGTTGTACAGTTTTTCGTACTGGGGAATGATGTTGTGAATGTCGAAAAGCGCCGCATGCTTACCGGCCTGCATTTTGAACTCCGCCAGCGTGGCATCGTCTTTCAGGATGTGTAAAGCATGCGCGGCCATTTCCTCCACATTGCCCACATCACTGAGGTAACCGGTTACCCCGTTGAGGTTGATTTCCGGTAGCCCGCCCGCATTGGTACTCACCACTGGTACCCCAGCTGCCATGGCCTCCAGGGCTGCCAGCCCGAAACTTTCATAATCAGAGGTCAGTAAAAAAAGATCGCCTACCGCGAGGATATCTTCCATCTGTTCCTGCTTGCCTACAAACCGGATATCACCGGCAACCCCCAGGTCACGGGCAAGGCTTTCCGCGGCAGGTCGCTCGGGCCCGTCACCCACAAACAATAATTTACTGGGAATGGAGGCACTCACGCGCGCAAATATCTTTACCACATCCAGCACCCGCTTTACCTTCCTGAAGTTGGAGGCATGCAGCAGGATTCTTTCGCCCGCGGGGGCGATGACGCGGCGAAATGCATCGATGGGCTTTTTTCGGAATCTCCTGACGTCCACAAAATTGTGGATGACCTCAATTTCTTTTTCTATTTTAAAAAACCGGTACGTTTCATCCCTCAGGTTGTGCGATACCGCGGTAATGGCATCGCTTTCATTGATGGAAAAGGTAACTACCGGCGCATAGGTCTTGTCTTTGCCCACCAGTGTAATATCAGTACCATGCAGGGTGGTAATTACCGGGATATTCTTCCCCTGCTTCAATAAAATCTGTTTTGCCATATAGGCGGCAGACGCATGGGGTATGGCGTAATGCACGTGCAGGAGATCGAGGTTGTTATTGGCAATCACATCCACCATGGTGCTTGCCAGCGCTGTTTCATACGGCGGGTAGTCGAACAAGGGATACGTTGGCACCCGCACTTCGTGGTAGAAAATATTGGCATTGAACTCACTCAGCCTCACCGGCTGCTGGTAGGTGATGAAATGGACCTGGTGATTTTTATCGGCAAGCGCCTTCCCCAGTTCCGTAGCCAGCACGCCGCTTCCGCCGAACGTGGGGTAACATACTATTCCTATGCGCATGGCAAAAATTATGGTTGAAAATGTTTCCGAAGGTAAAGTAAAATACCATCCCGGGTTTTCCTGCTCTTTAACCTCTAAAGTGCAGGATTGTTTACCTTACCTTTATTGAAAAGATTATAATGCGGACAATTGCCGTCCTTTTTCCTGCCGTATTCATTTTTTCCGGGGTTATCGCGCAGGAACCGGACTCTCTATTTATTGCCAGGATGGCTTCAACCATTCTCACCGAAGGTAAAATTTATGACAATCTACGGGTGCTTACCAAAACAGTGGGCGGAAGGTTATCAGGAAGTCCGCAGACAGCAAAGGCGGAGGCGTGGGGAAAAAGGACGCTCACCGAGGCGGGTGCTGACAAGGTATATTTCCAGGAATGCAGGGTACCGCACTGGGTGCGCGGCGGGAAGGACGACAGCTGGTATACGTATGCCGGTCGTGCCGGTAAAAAAATGAAGCGCAGGCTGGATGTGCTGGCACTCGGAAATTCAATAGGCACCGGCCCGGCCGGCGTGAAAGCTGGTGTGGTTTACTGCAATAATTTTGATGAGCTGGAACAGCAGAAAGATAAAGTAAAGGGTAAAATTGTTTTCTTCAATTATCCTTTCAATGAAAAGCTTCTTCAGCCTTTTCGTGCTTACGGAGATGCAGGCATTTACCGGCGTTCGGGGCCCAGCCGCGCTGCCAAATATGGTGCAGTGGCCGTGCTCATCCGTTCCCTTTCCGGATCTACAGACAACAACCCGCACACCGGGGCCATGCAATATGATTCGGGCATAGCGCAAATCCCCTGTGCGGCTATGGGTCTCCGTGATGCAGATACGCTGGCGGCCCTGATGAAGGCAGGTAAGCCTGTCGAACTCTATTACCAGTCCAATGCACATTTCCTGCCGGATACGATCGCGCACAACGTAATCGGTGAGCTGACCGGATCGGAATTTCCGAACGAAATCATCACGGTCGGCGGCCATCTCGACAGCTGGGATCCCGCGGAGGGAGCCCAGGACGACGGGGCGGGTTGTGTACACGCCATTGAAGTGCTCCGGGTGATGAAAGAACTGGGATATACGCCCCGGCATACGATTCGGGCCGTATTATTTGCCAACGAGGAAAACGGTGATCGGGGCGGGGAAGCCTATGCCGATGAGGCAGCCAAGGGCACGCTGCAACATATTTTTGCCCTGGAGAGTGATGCCGGCGGATTTACCCCACGCGGCTTCGGGTTTACCATGTCTGTCGGCCAGCTTCAAAAAGTGCAGGCATGGGTTCCGCTGTTCGTGCCATATGGGGTTTACCAGTTTACCGCACCGGGTGGCGGATCCGATGTTGGCCCGCTGCATAAAGCGCTGAACACGCCGGTAGCCGGGCTGCTACCCGACGGCAACCGCTATTTCGATCTCCATCATTCGCGCGGGGATGTGTTGGAGAATGTCAACAAACGCGAGCTGGAACTCGGCGCCGTAAATATGGCGGCGCTGATTTATATGGTAGACAAATACGGGCTGTAGTGTATTCAACCCGGTAAAGCTTATACAGACAATATGCTTATATGAAAAAGTTTATGAAGGTGGTCGGGGTATTGCTCCTGGTGGCGCTGCTCGTATTTTTCATCGTCCGTTATTTTTTTGTTTTTGGAGAAGGCGCAAAAGCCGGCCAGCTTAATTTTTTTGTTAAGAAGGGCTATCTCTTTAAGACCTATGAGGGACGCATAATCCAGACGGGGTACAAATCGGCTGTGCCGGGAAGTATTCAGTCGAATGAATTTGAGTTTTCTGTCGTTAATGAAAAAGTGGCGAACATACTGATGACGCACAGCGGGGCAGAACTGGAACTACACTATAAGGAATATATTGGCGCAATTCCCTGGCGCGGGATGAGCAATTATATCGTCGACAGCGTGATGTCCATCAAACAGGAAAACGTCCGGCACGACAACGATATCATGAAACCTTAACCAGCATACAGCAGGAATATGGCCGGTCTTTTATTGAGATCCGGGATGTTGTTTTTCCAGTCGGACACCGCCCTGTTCCTGATAAATTCGTTCCCGCCGGTCAGGTCGGCGGCAATACACAGCCGGGTGTCCGGGCGAAGGTTTTTCAGCATCACCTCCAGCAGCTGGTTATTGCGGTAGGGGGTTTCAATACAAATCTGGGTGGACTGCAGGCGCGCTGATGCCGACTCCATATCTTTTAAGATTTTGATTCTTTCCGTAATGTCAATCGGCAGGTAGCCGAAAAACCTGAATTGCTGCCCGTTCATCCCGCTTGCCATGAGCGCAAGTACAATTGAACTGGGGCCTGCCAAAGGTTTGACCGCCGCACCGAGCGCGTGAGCCGTGGCGGCAAGCAATTGGCCGGGGTCAGCAATACCCGGGCATCCTGCTTCACTGATGATGCCAACCGTCATGCCCCGCTGCAGACTTTTTTTGAAACTGTCCCGAACCGTATCTTCCGCCTTGTGGATGATATGCCATTCGTAGTCATCTATAACCATTTCTTTCCATAGCTGTTTAAGGTATCGCCTGGCACTCCTTTCATTTTCAACAAAAAAACACTGGCATTCTTTCACCGCTTCAGGCACGCAGGGAGGAATGGTCTGCAGGTTTCCGGCATCAAGAAAGGCGGGAATAAGATAGACTTTACCAAGAGCAGCACTGGCCATACTGTACATTTAGGAGGCAAAGGTAGGTAGTACAGGAAGCCCGAAAATAAGTATTACGCTTCATGATCCTGGAGACTGATCGTAGCTGCCACCACTGCATAGGCCGGCGCGAGTACCCAGCCGACGATGGGAACGAGGTGCATACCATAAAAAACAAGACCATTACCGATAGCGAGTCCCTTCCTCCTGCTGATGAAGGCAATGCTTTGGGCCGAGGAAAGACCATGTCGCTCACAACTGTAGTCCAGCATGGAGAACCCGTAGTAGTAACATTCTACAAACATTGAAATGACGGGGGTCACCCACCCTACCAGCGGAATAAAGGAAAGCAGCAGAATGGAAATGGTATAAACAGTCTGCCACAGTGCATTCCGCAAGGCCAGGCCGACCCCCCGGCGCATATCTTTTAACAACTGCCCCCAGCTGAACAGGTATACTTTATTTTGCAGCAAGGCTTCGGTTCGCTCGCTCAGGTAGGCAAACACCGGCGAGCCAATGATCAGCCAGATGTATTTGAACAAAGAAAAATAAAAAAACATCAGCAGCAGCCAAATCATGATTCCCCCGATGGTGATAAAAAAACCAAGGACGCGGCTCTGCATCCGGTGCAGGTAGTTGTTGAGGCCGGTAGCGCTGGCCAGGTGTTCGATAACACTGCTCGCGCTTTTCCCAAAAAAATACATACTGACGCAGAAGAGTACCAGGTAAATGATGCCGGGGATGATGATCCATTTCCATAACCGGTGTTCCCTGATGAAAAGATGCGCCTTGTAATACGCCTGTATGGAAATGACAATTTCCTTTAGCAAAGCAGAAATGATTGAAGTATAAATGTATTACTTTGAGTGCAGACAGGGAACTATATATGAAAAAACTGCCTGATTCATTTTACCGGAGGCCGGATACACTTGTTATTGCAAAGCAATTGCTCGGCAAGATTATTGTCACGCGTTTTGGCGGAGTAGAAACCTCGGGCAGGATCGTTGAAACGGAAGCTTACCTCGGCACCGGTGATAAAGCATCGCATGCGTATGGGGGCAGAAATACAACCCGAACGGCCATCATGTACAAAGCCGGGGGTCACGCTTATGTATACCTGTGTTACGGCATTCATCACTTGTTCAACGTGGTAACCCATCTCGAAGGACAACCGCACGCCGTACTTGTACGGGCAGTTGAGCCGTTGCTGGGAATCGGTACGATGCTCGAACGCATGCAAAAAGATAAAGCAGATTTCAGCATTGGCCGTGGCCCCGGAAACGTTTCAAAGGCCCTTGGCTTCTCCCGCCAGCATACCGGCAGTTCACTCCGCCAGCAGGAATTGTTTATTGCGGCTGACGACTTTCATCTCTTACCCGGGGATATCATGGCTAGCCCGCGCATCGGTGTGGAGTACGCAGCGGAAGACGCCCTGCTTCCTTACCGGTTTTATATAAAAGGGAATCCGTATGTTAGCGGTAAGAAATCATTAAAATCCTGAAGATTGTCTTTCACCACCATTCCACCGCACAACAAGCGCTCCACTACGTTAGCCCGTAGCATATTCAGCAACCTCACGTTTTGGGTACTGCTTGCCATCGTCGCGGGAATTTTGCTTGGCGTTTATGCCCCGCCTGTTGCCATAAAAATGGAAGTGCTCGGAAAATGGTTCATCGAACTCATCAAGCTATTCATTGGTCCTATCATTTTCCTTACGATTGTGCTGGGAATTTGCGGTATGGGCAGTTTGAAAAAAGCGGGGCGGATAGGTCTTAAGTCACTCGTCTATTTCGAAATCGTGACTACCCTTGCGCTGGTCATCGGCATTATCGTGGCAAACATCATCCAGCCCGGTCATATCGATAAGTCGGGCCTGTCGATACAGGATCCGTCAAAATATACCGCTAACGCAGGAAAAGGAATTGAATGGAAAACTTTTTTAGGAGCCAACACCACGCTGCAGGTGCTTATCGCGGCCATCCTGGTAGGTGTCGCCCTAAGTTTTTACGGGGGCCGGCGCAAGATTGTCGACGGTCTTTCGCGCCTGTCCAAAATTGTGTTCACCGGCCTGCGCTGGGTGATGTACCTCGCCCCGGTGGGCGCATTCGGGGGAATGGCTTTCACCATTGGTAAATTCGGCCTTCATACCCTGGTGCCACTGGGCAAGCTGATGCTGACGGTATACTGCACCATGCTCATTTTTATTTTTGTTATCCTCGGCAGCATCATGCGGTATTACAAAGAAAGTATCTGGGAATTTCTGGTTTACATAAAAGCTGAATTGCTGGTGGTGCTGGGTACCTCATCCTCGGAAGCCGCTTTGCCCTCACTGATCCGCAAACTGGAAAATATGGGCTGCAGCAAGTCGGTCGTCGGGCTGGTCGTGCCTACCGGTTATTCCTTCAACCTCGACGGCACATCGATCTACCTGTCGATGTCGGTCATCTTCCTGGCACAGCTCTACGATGTGCACCTGAGCTGGACGGAAGTAATCAGCATCATCGGTATCCTGATGCTTACTTCCAAAGGCGCGGCCGGGGTTGCAGGCAGCGGCTTTATCGTACTGGCATCCACCTTAACGGCCATTCACAAGATACCCGTGGAAGGCCTGGCATTTTTACTGGGCGTTGATAAATTTATGAGTGAGGCCCGGGCCATCACCAACATTATCGGCAACGGCGTGGCAACCATCGTCATCGCAAAAAGCGAACGGGAATACATCAAGCCGGAGTTCGATGCGCAGTAACGTGCGCGGAAAATTCGGCAAAGCCTGCAGGGCTAAAATTTCGGGCAGGGAATAGCCTTCCTGCCGGAGGGCGCTTTCTTGATGTAGATTAGAGAAACTTCTAGGCCGCCCCGGCTCTGGGAGCCTACTTTGAGGCTGGAATAATTCACGTCATAGGTTAAGCCCAACCTGAAATCGCTCCATTCAAGACCCATGTACGGTATAACGGCATCGTTAAACCGCAGCCAGCTGCCTGCATAAAAATTAGTGGGCCGGTCTTCGTCGCTGTTTTCAATATTAAATGCCAGCGCCCCGCCGATTACCGTTTCATCGGCACCAGCCTGCTGGCTGAACAGGGCGGTCAGATGCAGCGTGGTGGTTTCCCCAACTTTAAAATATCCGCCGCCATGGAGGGTCAGTCTTGGATTGAGGGTATAATACCCGCTCCCGAAATAACTTTCCTTTGGCCGGTTGATGTGATACATGGATGCCCCGAGGTAAAAATTATTCGTGCCATCGGTAGAGCCGTTGTATAATACTCCGGCGTTGAAGTCGAAGTAGTTGATGTTCACATTTCGACCGTCCACCGGTTCATTGCTGGGCAGTGTCCAGGTACCGTTTAAATCGAGCTCGTTTTCAAATTTCAGCTGCGAGCCATCGAGTCTTTTTGACGCATAGGTACCCTGGAATCCAAAGCCAAGCTGGTGATAACCGTCTTCGTCCAGGCCTTTATGGTAGGAAGTGGAAAGAGAAATATAATTGCTGTTGAGTATGCCGTTGGCGGTGCGATCTGTCATAGCCATCAGTCCTACCCCCCACACATCATTCGGGCTGATTCGGTTGGTGAGCATCGGCGCATCAAGTGAAAGGGTAGAGGTAACAAATGCTTTGCTGATGGCCGGCCACTGGTCACGGTAATTGCCCGAAGCGCGGAAGACGCCATCAAACTTACCGGTAAGGGCAGGGTTTAAGGTGAGCGGGGAAGAGAAGAACTGTGAGAAATGAGGATCCTGTGCAAGGAGTTGCATTTTCATCAGGAGTACACAGGCCGCCAGCAAAGCACTTCTCTTCATGTCAGTCGTTAAGTCTGTACAAAATACTAACAATTGTAAGAGCGGCAAAACTAATATTCCGCTGCACGGCTGAAGTCCGCCACCCATGGTTTTGTGCAGGAGAACGGCGTGCGTACATAAAAAACGCCAAACAGGCTGTCTTCCCCCGGTTTCAAAACAGCGGTTCGGCTTACATCTGTACTTTGTTGCCAAACGCGAGGTCGCCGGCATCGCCCAGGCCGGGAACGATATATCCCTTCGCGGTTAGCTCATCGTCAATGGCGCCGCACCATATTTTACAGTTCGGCTCGCTGCGGAGTACATACTCGATACCAACGGTGCAGGCAATCGCGACGACCACATGTATTTTGGAAGGATGTCCTTCTTCGCGGAGGAACTGGATTGTTTTTACGAGGGAAGATCCGGTAGCCAGCATGGGATCAGAAACAATTACGACACGCCCCTCCAGTTCCGGGCAGGATACATAATCGAGGCTGATCTGGAACGTTCCATCCTTATTGTGTTTCCGGTAGGCGGAAATGAAGGCATTGTCAGCCCTGTCGAAGTAGTTCAGCAGCCCGTTGTGTAAGGGCAGGCCGGCCCTGAGTATCGTCGCCAGGACCGGTTGTTCCGCCAGCACCCTGCACACGGAAATTCCAAGCGGCGTCTGAATTTCTTTTTCCTGCGAGGGTAATTCCTTACTGATTTCCAGGGCAGTCACTTCTCCGATTCGTTCCAGGTTTCTGCGGAAGCGCATCCGGTCTGTTTGTGTCTCTGTACTCCGGATCTCGGCTATCCAGTCGCTTAATAACGAATACCGCTCGCTGAGGTTAACTAC
>JBBROE010000059.1:0-25208 GCA_038229695.1 Chitinophagales bacterium
GCTACCGGGTTCGCCCCAGCCAGCTGTGCTGCGGAGCACCCGCTCGTAAAGCTTTTCTTCTGTGCCGGCAGCTTTTCCATCCCGCACAGTAAGCAGTTCAAAATCAGCCGCACCCGGATTGGAGGTGAGGCCCAGCACTATCGCCCATTTGCCCGGGTAGCCCAGGAAGGGCCGTACACTGTCTTCGCCCATATACGGCGCAACAGTTACGGCATCGAATGGCATCGCTTCAAAAAAAGCACGGGCATACTGCGTGGCCGTATTACCGATATCCCCGCGTTTTGCATCGGCGATACAAAAATGTTCGGTCCCGATATATTCCACTGTCTTTTTCATGGTCTCCCAGCCAGCAGCGCCATTCGCCTCATAGAAGGCCGTATTGATTTTGTAACTCACGCAGAGTTCCCTGGTGGCATCGATGATGGCGCGGTTAAAAGTAAACACGGGGTCGTCTTCCTGCAGCAGGTGCTGAGGGATCTTTTCTGCATCGGTGTCAAGACCGATGCACAGGTACGAGGAACGTTTTTTAATCAGGCTGACGAGGGCGGTTCTGGTCATGCCGCAAATGTAGTTTTTCCGCCAGGATTGACCAATCAAACATACCCGCTTTGTGGTATGCTGTTGCCGGGCAAACCAACGAAATAAAACTTATTTTGCACATCGTACAGCATCCCTTTATTCAATGCGCCATACATGAAACAAATTTTTTTGCCGGTTGTTGTCGCCTGCCTCTTCTGTCCGGGCTGCGCCGTGCTCACTACACGCCAGATGGATGCGGTAAACCAGTTTGCCCGTACCAGCAATAATTTCTCTGCCTACCCCAGCCGCATCATCACGGCCCTGGCCGAACTCCGCGTAAAACGGGGTATTTATTTTGCCAACTCCGTGCACGATCCGCAGACTCATCTTACAGAACTCGACAATCTATATTCAGCGATGATATCGGATTTCGCCGTGTCTGCAAAAGCCGATATCAGTTTCAGGGTGATCGATAAATATGCAGTGGCCCTGCTGCTGCTGTCCTCCCGCGCCCACGCAGCCAACCTCGATTCCCAGGCCCTTCGCACCGGTCACAGCCTGGAATCGCTGCTCAGCACCTACAACCAGATACCTGGCGTAAAAGCGGTGCCAACGGGTATGGGCAGCCTGACCGGCAGCCTCCTCCAGGCAGGTGGTGACCAGATCATCCGGAGAAAACAAGCGAAAGCGCTGCAGGAATTTGTACCCGCGGCGGATACCATCATGCGGGTGATGATCGGTAACCTGCTCGACTACCTTGAAAATACAAACATCGATTTCCTGATCAGCAACGAAGAACGCTCTCTGGCCTCCAACTATCGGAGTTTTCTGAACCAGCGCACCCCCCTTGTCGGGAACGACCGGGACTACCTTGACATGAAACAGGATCTCGATGGGATCAAAGCGCTCCGCTCCGCCACGATTGTTGCGGCCAACCAAATCCTGAAAACCCACGCCAGCCTGTTGGCCGCCCTGGAGAAACCGGACGACCTGAACGAAACGGCCGCCGCTCTGCAATCGATGTACGACAACGTCAACGCCGTAAAAACAGCGTACGGGAAAATCAGTGCTGTTCAAAAATAACTGTATGGATACCGCCAAACTTAAAACACTGGAGCAGGTTAGCGATGCTATGGATGAAGTAGAAACAGCCCGTGCCGTTCCGGGGCTGTCGGCTGATGATATGCGCTCCCTTGAAAAGATGTCCCTGGCGCTGCGCGACGCGGAACGCACCATCATTAAATCCAGCCAGGAAGAACTTGTAGACGGGTTAAAGGCGGATGCGGCCGGGCTGAAAGAACTTGCCGAGAAAATCAACACAACGGCGGCGGACCTCGATCGGCTCAAAACGGTACTTAACAAAACAAACCAGGCCATCGACGGGCTCGTTACCGTTATTAGTACGGCCACCAAAGCCGGGCTGTTATAAACGTTTCCCGTTTTAAACGATGCAATACCTGCTATATGGAACCCAAAAAGATCAGCAACGAAATACTCATCATGGCTTCACCGGCCACCGTCTGGACGATCCTTACTGATCCCAATGAAACAAAGGAATATATGTTTGGCTGCCGCACGGTTTCTTCCTGGGAGCCGGGCGCACCGCTACTTTGGAACGCCCTGGTCAACGGCAAAGATCACACGTATGTGAAAGGCTGGATCGTGTCCATCGATCCACCCCGCGAACTGCAGTATACCGTCATCGACCCCAACTCCCCAATGGCTGATATCCCTGAGAATTATCTCGGTGTCCGTTACCGGCTTTCGGCCGCAGGCAACAACACGATGCTGACCGTTACGCAGGATGGTTTTGAGCATGCCGCGGATGGGGAAAAGCGGTGGCTGGATGTATATAATAACGGCGAAGGCTGGAACCCTTTACTGAAGCAGGTCAAAGCACAGGCGGAAGCCTACCGGCCAGCCTAACCGCATCGAAATATCCTATCGCCAATTTAAGTCTACCTTCACCAAACATATACGATATGGACCAGGCCGCCGCCATAATCAGCCAGCAGCTGACCGCATGGGAACAACAAAACGAACGGGTAAACAAATTGATTGAAACTATCGACACCGATGCGCTGGCAGCGGAAACAGCCCCGGGCCGTAACAGCGGCATTTACCTGCTGGGTCACCTGGCTGCTGTAAATGATGGTATGCTGCCCCTGCTCGGGCTGGGAGAAAAAATGTATCCCGAACTGGAAGACATCTTCCTTAAAAGTCCAGATAAATCGGGAAAAGCCAAACCAGACCTGGAAACCATAAAGCGACACTGGAAAGCAATCAATACGGCATTGACCGCGAAGCTGCGGGCACTGACCCCGGCAGAATGGATGCAGCGCCATACCGCTGTTACGGAGGCCGACTTCGCAAAAGAACCGCACCGCAACCGGCTCAATATACTCATCAGCCGAACAGTACACCAGGCTTATCACCTCGGGCAACTGATGTACCTGGCAAAATAACGCCTTGTTAAAAGTCGAAACTAAGATCAGCAGCAGGGTAATTGACCCGGCTGCTTTTTTTATTGTCCCCCACCTGCACATGCACGATGCCCGTCTGGGAATCATACATATCATACAGCAGGTTATCAGTGATGTCCAGTTTGTGCAGACCGGGAATATTGCTGACCTGGTAATAACTCCACAATGACGCCCCTTCCACTTCGTAGCCGACAAACTCCAACGCAACGGACTTACCATCAACTTTCAGTAACAGGTGCTTCTTCACATATCCGCTGACCAGGTCCTGTGCCTTTTTCGTGTCTTTGGGACTGGAAAGCTCTACCGGTTCATGCGTTTGTTTTTCCAGGGCTTTCTCCGTGTCTTCCAGGAAAATTTTGCAGGAAATTTCAAGCTTCTTCTCCTTTACATTGTGATTGATTTCCGTAACACTCACATAAAACGGATGAAAAGCGGCCAGCATACCCGTGAGCAACCACTTGTAAAAGATTAGCGCCATTGTTAAATAAGATTTTTCTGCTACAAATCTCTTGATTATTTTTCATGTTCAGACAGGGTAAACGTTAAATCCCCCGTCCGGAAGACCAGGGGATCGAGGGTATGAATGAGTTTAAATTATATTTCGGGCTGGGCATCGATCATATCCTTACCTGGGCAGCCATGGATCACATCCTGTTCGTGGCAGCGCTGTGCCTGCGGTACACCTGGGCGGACTGGAAAAAAGTTGCTGTACTCGTTACTGCGTTTACCATTGGGCATTCCCTGACGCTTGGTCTTAGCGCCCTCAATTACATTTCCGTGCCTGCCCCGCTGATCGAGTTCCTCATTCCCCTGACAATCGCAGCCACGGCTGTCAATAACCTTTTTCAACGCCCCGGCGACCAGCAAAGAAAACTTCCGCTGATTTACTTTTTTGCCTTATTTTTCGGACTTATCCACGGGCTTGCCTATGCGGGTGCTTTCCTCGACCTGGAAGGAAAAGAGGGACTGGTCGCCCATTTATTCGCATTTAATGCGGGTATTGAGCTTGCCCAGCTTGTCGTAGTATCAGTGGTGCTCACCCTGGGTTACGCTATACTCAGGACAATCCGGGTGACACCCCTATTGTGGATCAGGATGGCCTCCTTCATCATCCTGGTTTTTTCACTCAACATGGCTATTCACAGAATTCCGAATAACAAAAAAAACAAACATGAGAAAACAGTTTTTGTTCCTGCTGGCCGCAGTTGGCTGTTGCGGCTTTGTTGATGCCCAGAATATTCAAAACAACCCGGGGTCTAACCACGGCAACAAATTTGAACAGCTGGGATCCATCCTTCCTACCCCCAACGAATACCGCACAGCCAGCGGTGCACCGGGGCCCAAATACTGGCAGCAGCGCTGCGACTACAACATTAAAGCCGAACTGGATGAGCCCGCGCACCAGCTCAACGGCAGTGAGACCGTTACCTATTTCAACAACTCTCCCAGCCAGCTCACCTACCTATGGCTGCAACTCGACGAAAATGAACACAGCAAGGCCAACAACGCAAATTACCAGGATGGCAGCACCATGCCGAGGCAGATGACCGACGGCACGCTGAAAAGAGAGGAAAACGAAGTGAATGGTGAAGGGGGTGGTGTCAACCTGCTGAAAGTAACGGACGCATTAGGAAAAACCCTGAAATACACGGTCAACAAGACCATGATGCGCCTTGAATTACCCACGGTGCTGAAACCGGGCCAGCAGTTTGTATTTAAAATCGACTGGAATTACCATATCACCAACCGCATGGAAATGGGCGGACGGGGTGGCTATGAACACTTCCCTGAAGACGAAAATGACTTGTTTACCATCACCCAATGGTATCCCCGCCTCTGCGTATACAGTGATTTCCAGGGCTGGCAGAACCACCAATTCACCGGCCGCGGCGAATTCGCCCTCACGTTCGGCAATTTTAAAGTGCAGATGACAGTCCCGGCCGATCACATCATCGGCGCTACCGGAGAATGCCAGAACTACCAGCAGGTATTGTCCCCGGCCCAGTTTGCCCGGTGGCAAAAAGCCCAGACCGTAAAGGAGCCCATCGAAATCGTTACGCTCGACGAAGCCAAAGCTGCGGAGAAACAAAAGAGCAAGTCGACTAAAACATGGATATTTAAAGCAGATAATGTACGCGACTTCGCCTGGGGCTCTTCCCGCAAATTCGTGATGGATGCCATGCCGGCGATGGTGGAAGGCAAGAAAGTAATGTGCATGAGTTATTACGGAAAAGAAGCGTATAACCTGTACCGCAAGTTCTCCACCAAAGCGGTTGCCCATACCATCAAAACCTATTCAAAATTTACGATACCCTTCCCCTACCCCGTAGCACAGAGTGTTGAAGCAGCTAACGGCATGGAGTACCCGATGATTTGTTTCAATTATGGCAGAACCGAAAAGGATGGCTCCTATAGCGAAGCCACCAAGTACGGCATGCTCGGCGTTGTTATTCATGAAGTGGGTCACAACTTCTTCCCGATGATCATCAACAGCGACGAAAGACAATGGAGCTGGATGGACGAGGGGTTGAATTCATTCGTGGAATACCTCGCGGAGGAGCTGTACGACAATAAATTCCCTACCCGCAAGGGAGCCGCCTACACCATTGTTCCATATATGAGCCTGCCGAAGGATCAGCTTGAACCGATTATGTCTAACAGTGAAAACATCATCGGCTTCGGACCGAACGCATACACCAAACCCGCCACGGGCCTCAATATCCTTCGCGAAACCATTATGGGTCGCGACCTGTTCGACTATTCCTTTAAAGAGTATGCCAAACGCTGGGCCTTCAAACACCCCGAACCGGCCGATCTTTTCCGTACCATGGAAGACGCGAGTGGCGAGGATCTCGACTGGTTCTGGAGGGGATGGTTCTATGGCACCGACGCCTGTGATATCTCCCTCGACACGGTGAAGTATTTTAAAGCCGACCTCAACTCCGTTCCCACGCGCAACACCCGCGATACCGTGTTAACCCGTACCATCGATAAACCGGGCGGCAGCACTTTCGATGATATTTCCAAGATCAGGAACCGCGAGGACAAGCATATCCAGTTCGCCACCGATGAAGATTCCACGCTGCGCGATTTCTACTGGCGCTATAACAGGGGAATGGAACCCTATGACAGCAGCACATTTAAAATGGAAGTGAAAGCCAGCAGCGAACCGATGGACGAAGAAATGAAGACGAAACTGGCCAACAAATTCTTTTATGAACTCACCTTCAGCAACAAGGGCGGCCTGGTGATGCCCCTGATCATCAAGTGGAATTATGAAGACGGCACCTCCGAGATTGAACGCATCCCGGCACAGGTATGGCGAAAGAACGAGAACAAAATTGTAAAGACTTTTATGAAAGACAAAAAAGTAAGCAAAATTGAACTCGATCCACTCCGGGAGACCGCTGATATCAATACCGCGAACAACAGCTGGCCTACCATTGCGGCTGAACCCACCCGCTTCCAGGCATTTAAAATGAAACAAAATGCGTTGAGAGCAACCAACAACAGCAACAACCCGATGCAGAAAGCAGAAGAAAAAAAGACCGGGAAAAAAGCATTCTAACCCGGTGTAGCCAGGTACAAAAAGGCCGACCCAAACCGGGTCGGCTTTTTTCCTACCGAATGTCGTCAGCACGCCTGCACAATTTGGCCACACAGGCGCCCCGGCCCGAAAAAAAATCGGCTAAATAGTTGCATCTGATAAAACTACCTTCTACATTTACCCCCAGATAGCCACTTCCATCCTACGGCGAAAAACACTCCACCCCAATTCAGTATTTAACCTGCCAGCTGTATAACCGCTGCTGTGTTCAGATCCAACCCATCTTAAGAAACAGGCCTCCCGATCGACCTCACAACGCATTTTCCTGTTTTCCGTAACCTCAACCCTGCCGGATGAAGACTTTTTATTTTGCCATAAGCCTGGCCATTAACTTCTTAGCTTTTAACCAGCCCGGTAATGCCCAGAACTCAGTAGCTGCTATCCCCGTGATTGTAACCGTGAAAGCAGAATTGCTACCGGGTAATAAAATCATGTTTTCCTGGACTATGCTCGCGCGCGTCTCTGCTGCGGCTTTCGTCGTGGAAAAAAGCGGGGATGGCAACAACTGGCAGTCGGTAGACCATATTCAACCATACAATGAAGGCGGCATTCCGTTTACTTATTCTACAACAGACCTGGTGCCCGGTAAGGGAAATAACTACTACCGCCTTCGCATCGTGGATGTGAATGGAAACAGTACCATCAGCCTGGCTAAAAATATATTTATCAGCACCGCTCCGAAGATGAATATCTACCCGAACCCCGCCCGTTCACAGGTAAATGTCTCCCTGGGTCAGCGACCAGACAGTGAATGGACAGTCACGCTGCTGAATAATATCGGCCAGGCAGTGACCAGCAGGAAATTAAGTAATAAGGTAAGCATCTGCACAATCGGGCTGGATGGCGTCCCGGGCGGGTATTATTTCATCCGGATAGACCGCCAGGGCGCGTCCAGCGGCGGCGGGCTTGTCATTAATTGATTGTCGAAGGACAGGCTAACAACAACCAAAATTTTGTACGCTTATATTTTTTACTTTTTAAATAGAAACCATGAAGAAAACTACATTCATCTATGCCTTCTTTTTGCTGTTATCCGGCGCCACAATCGCGCAGGTAAATACAATGCGCAGCCTCACCTGGAATTTAACAGGTACACAGACCTGGCCAACTGTGTCGGGGGTCATCACCTGGGATAATAAAGCGAACTGGGTGATCACCGGAACATCCACCGCACCTTCCACCAACGTGACGAACGGTGATAAACTCATTATTCCCAATACACCCGGTGTGCTGATTAATGTCAGTGACATGCCCATCACTTTCACCAACTTTATTCTCCAGGTACAGGGCGCCGGAACGATCAATATCGTTACGAAGCAGACCCTGACAATGTCCGGTGCCAGCACGGCATTCGACCTTGTCAATGTTACGGCCAGTACCGGTCTCACGCTTGAGAAGGCCGCCGGCGCTAATAGTACCAGCCTCATTATGAACGGCAATACCAAGGCGGTTAACAAAAGTTCATCAGCCATTCAACCGGGAAGCACACTATCGCTCCATGCCCTTAGCACTGATGCCTCCTCAACCAGCACTACCGGTTACGGCGGATTTCTATTCGGCGCGCTGCCCATCAGACTTGGCACCTTCAGCGCATCAGTTATCGGCGGTACCACTGTTTCCGTCAACTGGAATACCCTCCAGGAAACGAACACCGATCATTTTACCGTGGAGAAAAGCACGGATGGTATTCATTGGAGCAGCCTTGCCAACCTGAAAGCAGCCGGTAACAGTTCTACGTCGAACAGCTACCACCTTACAGACGAAAACCCGGCCAAAGGCAGCAATTATTACCGGATCATTACGGTAGACCTCGATGGCAAAACCAGCATCAGCGCTACCCGGAATGTTCAATTCAACAGCTTTGGAAAAATCACCCTGTATCCCAACCCAACGGTCAACCAGGTGACGGTAACCCTTCCGGCCGCACCGGCCGACTGGAGCATCTCCCTCCTCAACCACGCCGGACAGGTATTGCTGCAAAACAGGTATACGAAAGGTACCACCACCGTTTCCATGCCGGTATCCGCCTATCCGGCCGGAGACTATATTATCCAGATTTACGATGGCAGCCAGGTGCACAACAGCAAACTGGTCATCAGCCGTTAACCATATTACCCACCTAAAAAACCAACAAAGGCCTGTCCGTGATGGACAGGCCTTACTTTTTTTACCGCCAGTTTATAGTATCAGTTACACGTTACCGCTACCGACTGGTTTATACCGGCACCCAACTCCAGCCCGGTAAAATTCCATTGCCGGCCGGCTTTGCTGCTTACTTTTACGCTGGCTTTTAAATTGCTCACAGGATAGTAACCACAAGGTGTTGCCGCCTTATTGTTCTCAATCGAAAACGCCGATATGATTTCACCACCGTTCCCATTTCCGTCGGCTACCCGCAGTTCATCGGCAGGTACCGTGCTGCTGTTTATCACCGAGAGGAAAAAAAGCCCCGGGGGTATATTCACCTCCTGCCGGATGGTGATGCCCGCATCGGGGAAGACATTGGCAAACTGAAATACCAGCTGCTGCCCGGCAGGATTACCGAACTTGTCCGCCGTCACCGTTTCAATAAGAATATCTGCCTTACCTGCCGGGGTCCCATACAGCGTATCTTTTTCCCCGGACGGAACAAAATGGTCCCCGGTATTATTGTTACACGTAATGCGTACCTGTCCCGGGCTGTTATTTACAACCACGATTGCGCCGGAGTTCAACATCCTGTTTGCCTGCTTCACTACCGGTGACCTGTAATCGCTCAGTGATTTGTTGCAGGAACTGCAGCCCATCCAACACAGCAGGAGAACAGTGATGACAGCGTAAAACCGGTGTGATCCCGGCTGGGGGTATTTCATAAGGTGGACAGTTGGTACACAGCAGTAACGGCACGGGCCGGTGATTCGTATACCCGTCCCCCGGAGAAAAATTCCGGTATGGGTAAACGCTTATACTGTTCACCGGTTTCCCCGTACGTCATACGCCTCGCTCTTCATGTCAGTCGCACGCATAACTGAATACCGCATTGTAAATCGGTCGCTGCAGGAAGTAGGTGGAAGGGCTGGTTCCTGTGCCGATATGGGCCGGCAGCAGGTAACCATCGTAAGTGGCGGCGGAAAACGGGTTGTTCATGCTGTAATCGCGATCCACAAACATGAAAACCTTGTTGGTACGATGAATATTTACCTTGTGGTCGTACAACACCGCCGATCCAACCCGGTTACCCGCTGCATCATAGCTGTAACTATTGACAATCGCCGGGAACCCGTCTTCCGGTCCTCCTATTCCTTTCGTACTGGTTTGGATAATACGACAGGTATTGTCGTATTTATAGGTAGTTCTCCGGGCCTGTACATAATCTGCCGGTGGCCAGTGAGGGACGTTGCTGCCGAAAACATAAGTCGTGTCGAACGCGATCCGTCCTGATGCATCGTAAAAATATTTAGACCAGGTTTCAAAATGACCATTCGCATAAGGCCGGAAAAACTCCTGGAGCCGGTGCAAGCCGTCATACCGGAAAACCAGATCGGGATAACCGGTGGAGACATATGAATTCTTAACGGTTAGCGGGTTTCCGTACGCGTCGTAAGTAAACTTTGCCAGGTTGGGTGTTTCTCCGGGACTATACCCGGGGTAATAAAAGTAGCTGACATTACAGAAGCGGATATCCGAACAAGGGTCTTTGAGGATCGCTTCTTCCAATTTTTTGCAGGAACTTGCACAAAGCAGCAGCAGGCAGGCAAAGGCCGGGAATCTTTTCATAATAAAAGGTTTAAGGTGTGAATAATAGCAGGGGGACGGTGAGCTGCAGCATTCATCCCGGTGGGCAGGTCGGGTGAATCGGGCGGCAGGAACACAAAGCTACCTCCACAACCAGGGTAAGACAATACAACTTTACGGGTAGGCAACCGTTCTGGAGGTAACGGCACAAAAATGGGGCTGACGGTGTCAGCCCTGTACAAGCATTTTTAATAAAAGTAGGTTGCGATAATTGAACCGGAAAATTTTATGGATTAGTTACATCCCAGCAACTCGCACAGTTTGTCTTTGAGTGCCGGCCCGCGCAAGTTCTTCGCCACAATCTTTCCATTGGGATCGATGAGGAAATTCTGCGGGATAGCCTGAACATGGTATTTCACCGCCACCTCGTTGCTCCAGTATTTCAGGTCACTGACATGGGTCCATGGCAGCCCATCATCGGCTATTGCTTTCAACCAGAGATCCTTAGATTTATCCAGAGAAACACCCAGTACCGTAAAGTTTTTGTCCTTGAACTGCTGGTAAGTCTTCACAACGTTAGGATTTTCCATCCGGCATGGGCCACACCAGCTTGCCCAGAAATCGACCAGCACATATTTGCCTTTAAAAGAAGATAGGGAAACCGGCTTGCCGTTCACGTCCGCCTGGGTAAATTCGATGGCCTCCGACCCAATCGCGCCAATCCGCGCATCGTCGATTTGCTGCTGGATATACTTACCATAAAAATTATGCTGCACCGCGGGGTCAAGCCGCGCAAATCTTTTTTCCAGTATGCTGATATCATCGGATAACTGCGCAGTTACGATCAGCAAAAAAGAACTCACGGGGGAGGCCGGATGCGCAGTAATAAATTTTTCAACGTTCTCCTGGATGGCCGTGAAATTCCGGGCTTCTTTTAGCTGCAGGCTGTCTGTATTTCCAGCTGCTTTCGCCTGTTGCGCCAGTTTACCGTAGGTTTCAAAAAGGGGAGTAAAGGTATCCTGGAAGGCTTTGAAATCAGCGGCGGCAGGCGAACCGGAAACCTGCAGCTGCTGCAAATCCGCGATATCGCCGGTCACAGAAATTTTACTGTTGTCAAGGAACAATACTGTTTTTTTACCCGCATCGCTGAAGCTCATCGCCAGCAGCATCGGCTCCCGGAGGCTGCCCTTTAATTCAAAATGCTCCTCTTTTACGGTTGCCTTTCCGATGGTGTCACCGGGCGTATTGGCGTCGGTCAGGTACACCATGGTCTTGTCTTTCAACCCTTTTATCTTCCCGCTAATCAGCAATTGCTTTTGCGCCACCACCACAGCCGGCAACAAACAAAGAATAAAAATATATTTCATGCGTATGTCTTATAAAATAATTGAAACCCAAAATGAAACCCAAACCAGCTATCCGGCGGAGTGCCTTTTCTGTAATACATCCGTCACCGCCTGCAAATTATGCCCTTTGGCGTTAAGCAAAAGCAAATAATGAAAGAGCAGGTCGGCAGCTTCGTCCAGGAACAAATGGTCGTTGTCGTCCTTAGCCTCAATAACCAGTTCCACCGCCTCCTCGCCAACCTTTTGAGCAATCTTGTTAATGCCCTTGGCGAATAGCTTTTTCACATACGACGATTCGTCCGTTCCGGCCTTGCGCAACCGGATAATATCTTCCAGGTAGAAAAGAAAATTTTCACTGTGGTTCCGCTCGCTCCAGCAGGTATCGGCCCCGGTGTGGCAGGTGGGTCCCAGCGGGTGGGCTTTGATGAGCAGGGTATCATTATCGCAATCGGGCAACACTTGTTTCACCAGTAAAAAGTTGCCGCTTTCCTCCCCCTTTGTCCAGAGCCGCTTTTTCGACCGGCTGTAAAAGGTCACTTTACCAGCCGCCATGGTTTGCTGCAGCGCGGCCTCGTTCATAAAGCCGAGCATCAGTACTTTCTGCGTATTGTAATCCTGCACCACGGCGGGAACAAGACCATCAGCATATTTATTAAAATCAATTGTCATGATGCAAAAATTAAGGGTAGCGGCCGGCTACAACCGAACGGGTATACCGGCCCCGTGCAAATATCCCTTTAATTCGGGAATACCGATTTCTTTAAAGTGAAAGACGCTGGCAGCCAGCGCCGCATCCGCCAGCCCGTCCTCAAACACGCTGAGAAAATGTTCTGGTTTTCCACCGCCGCCACTGGCAATAACCGGCACCGGCAACGCCGCAGAGAGCGCCCTTGTAATATCGATCGCAAACCCGTTTTTTGTGCCGTCGTGGTTCATCGAGGTCAGCAGGATTTCACCCGCCCCGGCATCTACGCCCTGCCGGGCCCAGGCGGTACAGGTGACGCCGGTCCTGGTCCGGCCGCCATCCAAATAAACATACCAGGCGCCGTCATCTTCCTGCCGGGTATCGATAGCCAGCACTACGCACTGGCTGCCGAATTCAAGCGCCAGTTCCTGCAGCAGTGGCGGGTTGCGGAAGGCAGCGCTGTTGACGGAAATTTTATCTGCCCCGTTTTCGAGCAGTGCCGCTACATCGGCCACGCTGCTGATGCCACCGCCCACGGTAAATGGGATGTTGATGTGATGCGCAATCCTGTTCACCAGTTCGCGCAGCGTTTTTCTTTTTTCCACCGTTGCTGTGATGTCGAGGAATACCAGTTCATCCGCCCCTTCGCGGGCATAGAGCGCGCCGAGTTCTACCGGGTCACCGGCATCACGGATGGCCTCGAAGTTGACGCCTTTTACCGTGCGGCCGTTCTTAATATCAAGACAGGGAATGATGCGCCGGGTAAGCATAATGATTTAATTGAAGCGGGTTGTTGGCAACTCGTCTGCCTTTTATTTATTGAAACTGCAGCAGGTCCTTCACCTGTATTCTTCCTTCGTAGATGGCCTTGCCGACAATCGCGCCGCTGCAGCCAATCGCAGCGAGCTGCTCCAGGTCGTCCATGGAACTGACCCCGCCGCTGGCAATAAACCGCAGCCCGGGGAATTCACTGAGTATGTCACGGTATAAGTCAAGACCTGGCCCTTCCAGCTTACCGTCCTTGCTAATATCGGTACAGAAAAGCTGCCTGATACCATGCCCGGTGTATAGCCGGATGAAATCCATGATATTGATATCCGTGGTTTCCTGCCACCCTGCTACGGCAATCTTTTCATCCCTGACATCGGCGCCGAGTAAAAATTTTTCCGGCCCCCAATTCTTCAGCCATCCTACGAAGATGGTCTCTTCTTTCACCGCGAGGCTGCCGATTGTCGCATAAGCGGCGCCACTCTCAAACACAATGCGCAGGTCCTGCTCCTGCTTAATGCCACCGCCAAAATCAATGGCCAGGGAAGTTTTGCCCGCCAGCTGTTCCAGCACTTTCCAGTTCTTCACCTTTCCCTCCCGGGCTCCGTCCAGGTCTACCAGGTGCAACCGCTGCAACCCGGCTGCCTCAAATTCCTTGGCCACTTCCAGGGGATGGGCATTATACACTTTCTGCTGGGCGTAGTCGCCCTGGGTAAGCCGGACACATTTGCCATCGATGATATCAATGGCGGGGATAATTTCCATATCAGAGGTTCAAAAAGTTGAGTAAAATCTGTTCACCTGCCGCTGCGCTTTTCTCCGGGTGGAACTGCACGCCGTAAAAATTGTCTTTGTGCAGGGCAGCGCTATAGGGTTGTATATAATCTGCCGTGGCAATGGTGTGTGCACCGCTGGCCGCGTAATACCCGTGCACAAAATAACAGTAGGTAGCCTCCGGGATGCCGCTGAACAAAGGCGATTGCAGATCATAGATATCGTTCCAACCAGTCTGCGGCACTTTGTTCACCGCTTTACCGGTTGCCTGTTCCGGCGGACGGAAACGCATCACGGGCTCATCAAAAATGCCGAGGCAATCCACGTCGTTTTCCTCTGAATGGCGGCACATCAGCTGCATGCCAAGGCAGATGCCCAGCACTGGCTGCCGCAGCCCGCGGATGACCTGGTCCAGTCCCCTTTCTTTCAGGTAAGCCATGGCGGTACTTGCTTCGCCCACCCCGGGGAAGATGACTTTCTCAGCCTGACTGATTAAGGTCACATCATCCGTCACCACCGCCTCCCGGCCAATACGCTCCAGCGCAAAAAGCACAGACTGAATATTGCCGGCATTATATTTAATGATAGTAAGCAAGACGAGGTTATTTATTTTGGCCGGGCACGACCGATTGTAAAAACGCCGCGGTCGTCTCCCCGATAACGGAAGCATCGTCTAGCGATTTGATATAGGCCGTGCCGATGATAGCACCATTGGCATAGGCACAGGCGGCATCAAAAGATGTTTTGTCTTTTATCCCAAAGCCGACCAGTATGGGGTTCTTCAACCCGTATCCCCGCAGCCGCTGCAGGTATGCGCCGGTTTCCGTGTTTTGCTTATTACTGCCCGTCGTGGACGAGGAAGACACTGCATATAAAAAACCAGTACTGAGCTGATCCAGCTTCCGCACTCTTTCTTCCGAGGTCTCCGGGGTAACCAGGAAAATAAAATCCAGCCCGTAGCACTGCAGCATAGGCCCGTATTCGGTTTCAAATTCATGCTCCGGCAGGTCGGGTAAAATGATCCCGTCAACCGGCAGCGCGGCGGCGTGTTTACAAAACTTTTCGAAGCCGTATTGCATCACGGGATTCATGTAACCCATCAACAGCACCGGCACAAATATATCCTTACGGAAATCCTGCAGCTGCAGGAATAATTTTTCAATCGTCATGCCGTTTGCCAGGGCCACCCCGCTGCTGTGCTGGATCACCGGGCCATCTGCCAGCGGATCGCTGTAGGGCATACCCAGTTCAATCATGTCCGCTCCATTGGCCTGCAGCGCTTTCATCACCTCCAGGGTGGAGTTGAGTTGGGGATAGCCTGCCGTGCAGTACACATTCAGCACCTGGGCTTTTTTGCGGGCAAATAATTCAGCTATTCGGTTCATAACATTACTTGTATTTGCGGATAGCCTTAGCCGTTACCCCTGGCCATTTCGTCCATATAGCTGGCCATATCCTTGTCGCCCCTGCCGCTCAGGCAAACAATCACGCGGTCATCTTTTTTAAAATGCAGCTGTTTCAGCGCCGAAAAGGCATGCGCCGTCTCCAGGGCAGGTATGATGCCCTCGGTTTTTGCCACGTGAAATGCGGCTTCCATTGCTTCTTCATCGGTAGCACTCAGGAATACACCCCTTCCCGTTTCATACAAATGCGCATGCATCGGGCCGATGCCGGGGTAATCGAGTCCTGCCGATATGCTGTGGGGTTCCACCACCTGGCCGTCGGCTGTCTGCATCACCAGGCTTTTGCTGCCATGCAGAACACCGGGCTTTCCGAGTTGCGTGGTGGCCGCGCTCATGCCACTGTGTACGCCATGACCACCCGCTTCTACGGCGACAATCTGTACGGAAGGCTCGTCCAGGAAATGATAAAATGCCCCGGCGGCATTGCTGCCTCCGCCCACGCAGGCGACAACATGCGTAGGCAATTCGGTGCCGGCCTGTTCTTTCAGCTGCCACCTCATCTCCTCACTGATGATACTCTGGAAACGGGCTACCATATCGGGATAAGGATGTGGTCCCACCACGCTGCCGATAATATAATGGGTGTCTTCAGGGTTGTTGATCCAGTCGCGTATCGCTTCATTGGTGGCGTCTTTCAGCGTCCTGCTCCCACTCAGCGCGGGAATGACTGTCGCGCCCAGCATTTTCATCCGGGCTACATTCGGCGCCTGCCGCTCAATGTCTTTCTCCCCCATATACACAATACACTCCAGGCCTTTCAGTGCACAAACAGTGGCCGTGGCCACGCCATGCTGGCCGGCACCCGTCTCAGCGATGATGCGCTTCTTACCCAGCCGCTCTGCCAGCAGGATCTGGCCGGTGGTGTTATTGATTTTATGCGCCCCGGTGTGGCACAGATCCTCGCGCTTCAGGTAAATATTTGTATTGAACTCCGAACTCAGCCGATCGGCATAGAACAACGGCGTCGGGCGACCGACATAATCTTTCAGCAGCGCTTTCCAGGCCAGCTGGAATTCGGGCTCATAGATCAGTTCGAGGTAACGGTTTTTTAATTCCTCCACGTTGCGGTGAAGCATCTCCGGTATATAAGCCCCGCCGAAATTGCCATAATACCCGAAGATATCGGGCTGCCTGAATGTGCTTTTGTAGCGACCCTGTGGGATGGTAGTCCTGATCATAAAATAATTTTTGTCCGGGCGGCGGTTCAATGCCGGGCATTGTTGCGTCGCACCCTTGTACTGTTGAATCGAATGCAGCGCAGGCCTTACTTCATGGCCAGTTTAAACTGCAACACCCTTGCCATATCTTTTATCCCGGGTTCCTTTTCAAAACGGCTGTTGATATCCACCCCGTAAAAATCAGGATGTTTGATTGCTTTTAATTTAATGGCATCGGGCGTGTCGATGCCCCCGCTGATGAAAAACGGCTTCTCGATCCTCGACTTGCTCAATTTTTTCCAGTCGAAATGCTTCCCGGTGCCCCCGCTTACACCAGCCACCGATGTGTCAAACAGGTAATAATCGCACACTTCATCATAATCGGCAAGGAGCGCATCGATATCCTTCTCTTTTTCGCCAATCGCAAACGATTTGATAACCTCAGTTTCGGCGGATAACTCTTCGCAGAGATACGGGCTCTCATCCCCGTGCAGCTGCACCACATCCAGTCCGTAAGCTTCCACGATGTCCATGATCTCATGGAAACCGGCGTCTACAAAAACGCCAACCTTCTTAATATCCAGGTCCATTTCCAGCACCCTTTCCGGCTCCAGTTTGCCGCCGACATAGCGGGGGGAATGCTTCGCGAATATCAACCCGGCAAAGCTGATGTCCATGCCATCCAGCTGCTGCAGTTGTTTCACCTGGGTAATCCCGCATACTTTAATATTCATAGCCATCTTTATCTTTTCAAATCGTTGTGCGTTGCAACCGGTTATAATAAATTCGCTGCAAAAGTTCTTATCTTCTCCAGCTGCTTGATACCCGGCGCCAGTTCAAACCGGCTGTTGATGTCTACTGCGAACAATGCCTTTGCGACCGGCTCGGTGGTGAACTGCCTTAAACTTTCTTCGTCGCCCGGTTCAATCCCGCCGCTCAGGAAAAAAGGTTTGCCAATCGTCTGGCCGTTCAGCAGATTCCAGTCGAATTTTTTTCCCGTGCCACCATAACCCGCGCCCATGGTGTCGAACATAAACATGTCGCAGACCTCCATAAACGGCCTGATCATCCACTCCACACTGTCGTTTTCACTCATCCGGAACGCCTTGACAACCGATACATAGTCCGCGATCTTTTCACAATATTTCGGGCTTTCATCACCGTGCAGTTGCACCATGTGCAACCTGCACTCATCCACCATATGCAGCACTTCCTCCACCGGTGCATTTACAAAAACACCTACTTTGTTGATATTGTTCTCTTTCCTGATCTGGGTCGTCGTCATGTGTTTGAACACATAGCGCGGACTTTTCGGGTAAAAGATAAAGCCTGCAAAAGTAACCCCGAGTTCCGCCAGGCGGTCAACCTGTTCAATCTGTGTCATCCCGCAAACTTTTATTCTCATGCAGCCGGTTTTTTTGGTGAACAAGGTGCAGGCAAGGCAACCGGCGAATGGCTCCCGGCTTACCCGGGCAGCCGCGTGACGTTCATTTCCCCGGCAAATTTCGCGAAAGCCAGCCCAGGATCCCGTTCCTTCATAAAGTTTTCTCCCATAAGGAAACCATGGAAGCCGTTTTCCCTGAACCGGCGGACCATTTCCACGCTGCTGATGCCACTTTCGGCAATTTTGATCGTTTCGGGCGGCAGCTGCCCCGCCATGGCCAGGCTCCGGTCAATATCTACAATAAAAGTCTTCAGGTCCCTGTTATTGATGCCCACCAGCCGGGTATCGCTGCAGATATGCCCCAGTTCTTCATCGGCATGCAGTTCCAGCAATACCTCCATACCCAGGCTGACCGCCTGGGCGGACAGGTCCAGCACCTGCGCTTTCGACAGGCAGGCGGCGATCAGCAGGATCAGATCGGCCCCCATCGCTTTCGCCTCGGTAACCTGGTAAGGGTCAATCATAAAATCCTTGCGCAGCAGGGGAACGTCGTTAAACCGGGCATCGAGCAAATCCTGCGTGCTGCCCCCGAAAAAATGGGTATCGGTCAACACCGAAATACAGGACGCGCCATGATCCGCGTAGGCGCGGGTCACGTCCGTCACCGCCGCCTTGTCGTTGATGATTCCCTTCGATGGGGAGCGCCGCTTGAATTCGGCTATGATACCGGTCCGGGTGTCATCCATCAGGAAAGCGGAGGCGGAAAAACAACTCCGGTGAAAAAGCGGTTCCTCCTGCAGTTGTGCTGCCGGAGTTGCTCTCCTGCGGTTCGCCACTTCTTCCTTTTTGTGTTCAATTATGGTATCGAGTATCGTCATGCAGTTCGGTAATTTTTTGAGGGGTCGTTTTTACTGGAGGCTGATCAGCTTTTGCAATACGTCCAGGGCTTTACCGCTTTCCAGGCTGTCAACGGCTGCGCCGTAAGCCGCATCGTAGTTATTATAGGTGCCGGTACATTCCAGGGCCATGGCAGCGTTTGCCAGCACCACGGCATTCTGCGCCCAGCTTCCATCCCCTTTCAGTATCCGCATAAATACGCGGGCCGACTCCTCCACGGTGTTGCCACCGTAGATGTCAGCGGCATGCACGGTGCGCCTGCCCAGTTGTTGCGGGGTGCGCACGGCATCGCCGTTTCGGGTAATGACGCGCGTATCGTTGGTCAGGGATATTTCATCATAGCCGTCAAGGCTGTGAATGATGGTGAAGGGTTTCCCGGTCTCCTGCAGCAGGTAATTGTAAATCCGCGCCATTTCAAGACTGTATACGCCTACCAGCTGGTACTCTGGGAAGGCCGGGTTGACCATCGGCCCCAGCATATTGAAAAACGTCCGCACGCCGATGTTTTTCCGGATGGCGCCAACAGCTTTAAGGGCCGGATGAAACAGCGGGGCGTGCAGGAAACAAATATTACTTTCTTCGAGTTCACGCCGAAGGCGGCCCGGATCATTTTTCAGGGTATAGCCCAGCTGTTCCATTACGTTTGACGCGCCGCTGATGGCGGTGGCGCCATAATTACCATGCTTGGTCACCTTCTGACCGGTACCTGCGACGATGAAACAGGCCAGGGTGGAAATATTGAATGTGTTCTTCCCGTCGCCGCCCGTGCCTACAATATCCAGGGTGTGGAAAGGAGAAAAATCGACCCGCACGCACAATTCCAGCAGGGCATCTCTGAATCCCTGGAGTTCTTCGATGGTTATACTGCGCATCAGGTACACCGTCATAAAGGCCGTTATCTCGTGTTCATTGTATACAGATTTGCTGATATTGATCAATACCTCTTTCGCGGCGGCGCGCGACAGCGTTTTATGTTCGAACAAATACAGGAGGATCTTCTTCATGTCACATGTTTATTGGGGTACCCTTTTACGCCATTCTTTATCAGTTCAGCCAGTTGCGCATCAGCTGCTCACCAAGTGGGGTTAAGATGCTTTCCGGGTGAAATTGCACGCCCTGTACATCGTATTCCCTGTGGCGGAGGGCCATGATGAAGCCGTTTTGGTCCCTGGCTGTCACCTCGAGCGATTCGGGGAAATCCTTATCCGCCACCACCCAGCTGTGGTAACGGCCCACGTCAAACGTGCCGGGCAATCCACGGAACAGGTTGCTTCTCGCCGCTGCTTCCGGCGACGTGATCACGGGTAAAGCCAGCCCATGAAATACGGTGCTGAGGTTGACCAGTGACCCCCCGAAAGCCTGGCCGATCGCCTGGTGGCCAAGGCAGACACCGAGGATGGATTTTGACCGCGCATAGGCTTTTATCAGTGGCAGCAGCAGGCCAGCTTCCTCGGGAATACCGGGCCCGGGTGATAATATAATCTTGTCGAACTGTTCCACGGATTCAAGCGGCAGCTTATCATTCCGGACTACAGTTACCGGTTGCTGAATAATCTTCTCTACCAGCTGAACCAGGTTGTAGGTGAAGGAATCGTAATTATCAAATACCAGGATCTTCATATGTCAGTTTTACGCATTCAGCGTGGCAGCAAATTCAATCGCCTTTTTCAGGGCACCGAGTTTATTGTTCACTTCCTGTAATTCATTTTCAGGCTTGCTGGCCGCCACTACGCCGGCGCCGGCCTGGTAGATCAGGGTATTGTGGCGGCTTAGAAAAGTGCGGATCATAATAGCGTGGTTACAGCTGCCGTCGAAACCGATAAAACCGATGCCGCCGCCGTAGTTCGCCCGCGCGGTGGGCTCAAAATCATGGATGAGCTGCATGGCCTTTATTTTCGGCGCGCCGCTCAGTGTGCCCGCAGGAAAAGTTTTGGCCACCAGGTCAAATGGGTTGGCGCCGGGTTTTACTTTACCGGTCACTTCACTAACGAGGTGGATGACGTGGCTGAAATACTGAACCTGCCGGTAATGGGCAACCGTAACATCATCGCAGCAGCGGCTGAGGTCATTGCGGGCCAGGTCTACCAGCATCACGTGTTCAGCATTTTCCTTCGCATCCTCCAGCAACCTTGCAGCTTCCAGCTTATCGGTTTCATCGTTGCCGGTTCTTTTGAAAGTGCCGGCTATCGGGTGTACGATGGCCTGGCCATTCCTGATGATGAGCTGTGCTTCCGGCGACGATCCCATCAGTTTATAATCCCCGTAATCAAAATAAAAAAGGTAGGGCGATGGGTTGATGCTGCGCAGGGCGCGGTACACATTCAGTTCATCACCGGTAAAGGATTGTTCAAAACGCCGGCTGAGCACGATTTGGAAAACATCTCCGCGGTAACAGGCCGCTATCCCTTTTTTCACCATGCTGAGGTAGGCGGCATCCTCCATATTGCTGGTCTCTTTACCGGCTACAGCAAAGGGGTAGACCGGCACATCTTTGCTGTTGATCCGGCTTTCAACCACGGCCAGTTCACTCTCCAGCCCGGGAATGCTATTCTCGCAGATATATAATTCGTCTTTGTAATGGTTGATGGCAATTACATACTGGTAAAGCCGGTACCGCACCAGGGGAATGGAGCCGCCGGCGGCCAGCGGTGACCAGCTGATATTATCGAAGAAGGGCACGGCATCGAAGGCGGTATAACCGTACAAACCCTGCGCAAAGACGGTCTCGCGGCTGCCGGTTTCCACGTCAAAGGACTGCATAAAATTCCACAACAGCTGCGGAACGCTGTCGTTCTTACTTAACGGAATTCGCTCCGGTTCCCTGCCGGGCAATTTCATTTCCATGCTGCTGGCAGACGTGATTTCAATACCGGCGATTGCGTTGATACCGATGAACGAATAACTGTTGTCGGCAACATGGTTGTCGGTGCTTTCCAGCAGGATGGTATCCCTGAAACGGTCACGCAGGCGGAGGTAGATGCCCACCGGGGTAAATACATCCGCGAGCATTTTTTTGCAGGTGGTGCTGACTTTTATCTTTTTCATATTTGCCTGTCTGCTTAGCTGTTTGCTTTGATGGCCTGTCGTTCGGGAACGCGCAATAAAAAAGCCCCGAACAGTTCGGGGCCTCTAAAAAGTATATGCTGCCAATGATATAGCACTACCTGCCCCTGTTAAGGTTAGTATGCCACCACCACTGAATATTTGTGTTATTTTTGAACATTGAAGTGCAAATATGGGTGAGAAAGTTTGATCCCGCAAATAATTTTTCAAATACCGGTTTACAAAGCAACAATCAGCTATGAAAATACAACATGAGGTTTCAGGAAGGGAGGGCCGGTTCTTTGTGCAGCAGGACGGCGCTGAGGATGCGGAGCTGCAATACAGCCTGCTGGATACGTCTACCATATGCATATTTCACACCGGTGTGCCGGAGGCTTTGCGTGGAAAGGGACTGGGCCGGAAGCTGGTCAACGCGGCGGTTGAATTTGCCCGGGCGAAACATTTTCATATAGAGCCGGAATGCCCGTTCGCCGCCTCCCTGTTTGCGAACACGCGGGAGTATGCAGATGTGCTGGCCCGGTAGCCGGCCCCGAAAACCCGGGCCGGGCGTAACCGGTTATAACATTCCTTTTGTACTGGGCAGGTAGTTGCTGAACGGATCCCGTTTAACGGCCATGTGAATTGCTTTTGCAAATGCCTTAAAGATGGCTTCAATTTTATGGTGCTCATTGTCGCCATGGCATTCGATGTGCAGGTTGCAGCGTGCTGCATCCGAAAAACTCTTGAAGAAATGATAGAACATTTCGGTTGGCATTTCTCCTATTTTCTCCCGCCGGAACGAGGCGTTCCATACGATCCAGTTGCGGCCCCCAAAATCCAGGAGCACCTTCGCTGCTGCGTCATCCATGGGCAGGGCGAAGCCGTAGCGTTCCATGCCGCGCTTGTCGGCCAGCACCAGTGCGAATGCCTCTCCCAATGCGATGGCGGTATCTTCAATGGTATGATGTTCATCGATGTGCAGGTCGCCCTTCACTGTAACGGCAAGGTCTAACCGCCCGTGTCTCGCCAGCTGTTCCAGCATGTGATCGAAGAAACCGAGCCCGGTTTGTATGTGCGCTTTGCCAGTGCCATCCATGTCCAGTTCCACGGCGATCCGGGTTTCATTGGTATTGCGTTCGTGTTTAACGGTACGCGCGCCCAGCCGGAGGAAGGCGTATATATCCGCCCAGGCGGAGGTTTCCATTTTGATGGTACCCGAGCTGGTGAGTGCAGCGGCTGTTGCAGCGAGTTCACCTGCGCCGAGGCCCGGGTCGTTATTAAGCCAGATGCCTTTACAGCCGAGGTTCTTGGCGAGCTGCATATCCGTGATGCGATCGCCGATTACAAAAGAATGTTCAATATCATAGCGCGGGTTCCCGAGGTATTGGGTGAGCATCCCGGTTCCCGGTTTGCGGGTGGGTGCATGGTCTGCCGGGAAGCTGCGATCGATGTGTACGGCGCTGAAGTGAATACCCTCCCCTTCGAGGCTCTTCATCACCAGGTTTTGCAGGGGCCAGAAATCTGCTTCCGGAAATGACGGGGTGCCCAGCCCATCCTGGTTGGTGACCATGACCAGTTCGAAATCGAGCTCCCGGGCGATACGGCCCATGAATTCAAACATTCGGGGATAGAAAGCAAGCTTATCGAATGCATCCAGCTGGTAGGTGGGCGGCGCTTCATTGATCAGGGTGCCGTCGCGGTCGATGAATAATATTTTTTTCATGAAGCTTTGCCAGCAGCAGGTTTTGCGGGTCCGGCGGCACGGGCTGCTTTAACGTCGGCCGGTGAAACTGCAGAAGCTTTATTACCGAAACTGTTCCTGACGTAGGTGAGGGCGTCAGCGATTTGCTGATCAGTCAGCTGGCCGGCCTGCGGCGGCATCGGGTTGTGAAATTCATCGCCGTCGATTTCTATTTCACCGCCTTTGAGCCCGAACAGTACAATTTTCGCGAGGGCTTTTTTATCGCCCAGCACCCATTTGGTTTTCACCAGTGGCGGGTTCATGCGCTGCACGCCTAACCCATCGGCCTGGTGACAGGCGAGACAGGTACTTTTGAACACAATGGCACCGCGCTGGATCGACGCCTTCAGGGTCGGCTGCTGAACAAAAGTAAAGGACGACGCTGCCAGGGAACCTATCAGTGCAACTGCCAAAAATGATTTCATGGTAGCGTGGATGTGTTGAATAAAGTTATACCGTACAAGGGAGTGACACAACGATGCCGGTATCGGTTACCCCTGCCCGTTACCCCTAATTTTATTTTCCGTAAGAAATTTTCCAGATGCTGCCGTTGCTGTCGTCGGATACGTACAATGATCCGTCAATTGCCTGTGCCAGTCCGCAAGGACGGTAAGTGGCGCGATTGATATTGGGACCGGCGAAGCCATTGGCGAACACTTCCCATTTCCCGCTGGGCATACCATCTTTGAAGGGTACGAAGACCACCATGTAACCGGCCTGGGGTTCCGGGGCGCGGTTCCAGGAGCCATGGAAGGCGATGAATGCGCCGTTCTTGTACCGTTCCGGGAAAGCCGAGCCTGTATAGAACAACAAGCCGTCCGGGGCGAGGTGACCGGGAAATTGCATAATTGATTTTGTCTTGTTGTCGCAACGACCCACCTTATTGCGATCGCCGCCGAATTCGGGGTTGAGGAGTTTCTCTTTCTTATCGTTGTCGTAATAGCAATAGGGCCAGCCGCAGTCGGCTCCCTTCTTAAGCCGGAACATTTCTTCGGCCGGGTTTTCGGCACCGGCCTTTTCATTGAACAGGTCTGGGAAAAACTGGAAGAGCTGGTCGCGGCCATGTTGCATCACATAGAGGTCATTTACCTGGTTGTTCCAGGCCATACCCACCACGTTGCGCAGGCCGGTAGCATAGCGTACTCCGTCTCCATAAGACTGGTTGGGTTTATCCGCTTTGAACTGCCAGATGCCGCCGGCAGAATCGAGGATGGGACAGGGATCGATACCGGGTGATCCTTTCACGCGATCCTGTACCTGGCAGCAGTTGGAGGGTGCACCAATATTGACATACAGGTTGCCGGCATTATCGAGTGCGATGGCTTTCGCTTCGTGCTCATGGTGATCCCAGAGACCGGTTACAATTTTTTCTTTGGAGGCCTCGTTAACCTGCCCGGTTTTTTCATCCATTTTATAGCGGTACACTTCTGTATTGTCCGAAGCATAGAGATAACCGTTTTTTATGGCGATGCCTGTGCCGGCAAAGTCGCCGAAGCCCGTTTCGCTGTTGGCTTTGCCGTCCTTATTGGTATCGCGCAGGCGGATGATGCCTTTGCCGTGCTGCAATTTTTCCAGCTTTACGAAGAGATCGCCGTTCGAAGCGACGGCCATGTGGCGGGCCCGGCCGA
>JBBROE010000060.1:0-24829 GCA_038229695.1 Chitinophagales bacterium
CGGTACCGGTACTCCTGTGCTGGTAGCAGGTCAGTGGCAGTACACCGCCGTTTACCCCTCTTTCCTGGCAGACGTTACCATGAACAATACCATGTTCCGGGTTAAAGTGGCTTCCACCGCTGCCAACGTGGGTGATGTCAATTGCTCATTTACTGCCAGTACTACCATTTCAGTGTTAACCACCACCTGCTCTGCACTGCCCCGGCCTGCACTGTTGAGTTTTAAAGCGATGGCAGCCAATAATACAGGCATCCTGCAATGGGTGACCGCAAAGGAGGCGGCTGGTTTGTATTTTGAAATCGAAAAAAGTACCGATGCCATTCATTTCCGGCAAATTGCTTCAGTAAGGGCCACCGGCGATAAAGCTGAAGGACAAACTTATATGTTTACTGATCCTGACTTGCTGAAAGGTACTACCTGGTACCGTATTAAACTGGTAAGTACCAATGGCTATGAATACAGTCATATTGCAGTTGTATACACTGGTGTTACCAATTTCGGTATTAAAGCGCTGGTAAATCCGTTCGACAGCAATATTTCTTTTGATGCAGTGACTTCAACCGAAAGGCAGGCCACCATTTCATTACTGGATGAGTTTGGGAGGTTGCTAAAACTACAGCGGGTCTTAATGTATACCGGTGTCAATAGGATAACCATTGCCGGTCTTAATGAACTTAGTAACGGTACTTATTTGCTGAGAGTAGAAACGGATGGGCAGGCCATTAATAAAAGAGTCGTTAAAATAAAACAATAAACATCCCTTACTTCTGTCTCCCGAATATTGCTGGCTAAAAGATGCTGCAGAAGCGGCTTCGCAGTTGACGGCTACAACCCGGTTACCCTATCTCCGCGTACCAGCTGTACCCAGACACTCTCTCAAAAGTAAGCGGTGGGCTTTTATACATTTTACGTTTTTTCCGGTTGGTCAAAGCCCCGTTCGGTTATATAAATAAGTAAAACGTTTGGGGGATGAATCGTCTCGTTTTTGTGTTGAGTTAAAACATGCCAAAAGCTAAAAAACTTAAACTTGTCTTTAAAAGGACCTTCGAAAGAAGGGATGTCTGCTTCCCCGGACCTTCAGTTTATCCCAGCACTCCCGAAATCTAACATCTGCAAAGCCAAAAAATTTCTTTCGCAAAAATCTATTAAAGAACGTCTTATGGTATTGAGACAGCCTCTTTTTTGTATAGGGGATGATTAGATGACGGCTTATCGTACGATCGATCGTTGAGCGCCCATATATCCGGCAAGCCTGCCTCCAGTGATAGGATTAAACAATACATCGCTACCCACTCAATGCTCAAGAAAATCGGGCAACGCTTAGCACTTTACGTGAGCCGTGTTCACCCCCGGTCGTTAAATGATATTAACAGATTTTTTCACAAAATGCTTGTATTCTATTAATATATGGCGTAGCTTTGCAGCGTCAAATTGAGCAGTAAAATAGTTCGTACGTACTACTACTTCAGGGGTGATTTAATTTTTGCCATTTCTCCTAACGATTCATCAGATTTTCCTCCCGGTCTGCTCACATATTAATTGTATTTAATAAAAACCAAATATTATGAACAGTAATGTAATGCCCTCGCGCGTCCAAATGGAATCAAGCCATTTACAGCAGCTGGTGGCAGAAGTAAAAGAAACAATTGCAACGGGAATCGAGGTTAAACAAGTGAATTCAGCGCATTCATTCCGCGCTATCAATTTCTGGAATCTGCGCCGCCGGCAAAAATTGGTGAACGGCGGTAGCAATCGTAAGAAAAGTGCAAGCCTGTCCCTTTCGCATGTTTCTTTCTAATGAACCGTTAAGTTGTAAGCAATAAATAAAACCGGCCACCTGAGTGACCGGTTTTTTGCTTTCTATCTGCAGCCGGCATATTCCCGGCACCTATTTTTTTGAAGCTATAGCAGCCGCTCGGGCAAAATGGCCAGCGAATGTTTAACACTCTGGAAAAATGCTCGTCCAATTGAGTACCGTGCCGCCTCCCGTTTGACCGTGGTAAAAAAAGCCTTGCCCAACCTGATTTCGCGCAGGTAGTTCACCGTTTCTCCCCCTGCGGGCACGGTGGTGACCTTGTAAAGAATAAATCGTTTTCGCATCTGTTTGGGCAGCTGCCAGGGGCATCCGGGGTATAAATTACTAAAGGCCCAAAGTTAAGCGAAAACACTTAGCCGGGTGTTAGGGTTTATTCGCCGAAAGCAGGGAAATTAAGGTTTTGGGCACCAAGGGCAAACAAAAACCCCTTCCGGGATGGAAGGGGTGATAAACCGATAGTAATGACTTATATAATATCCATTCCCTTTACGAAGGAAGTACATTGAAAAGGAAGAATGAGGGTAAGCCACTCCCAGTGCCCCACAATCGCGGCAACGAGTCCGATAGAGGAAGCGAAAAACACGCCCCACCAAATTCCTGTATTTTTCTTACGGGTTTCCATGCTTTGATATTTTGTGCGAAAATAGGATAATTCAAAGGTTTTATCAAGCCTTTTACCACCCGGTTTGCATTTGTGTAAAAAATACGCAATAGTTGATTTTTTGTTACTTTCGCTTTTCTCAAATTACTTTATCACATGAAGCTCCACTTTTTCCTTCGTTTTTATACCAGCCCGGGACAATCGCTCCACATTTCCGGTAATATTCCAGCGCTGGGGAACGGTGATCCGGAAAAGGCGCTGCCAATGGCCTGGCTGAACCACGACTTCTGGCAGGCAACGGCTGAGGTAGATTTTCCGGCAGGAGGAACCATCCAATACAAATACCTGCTCCATTTCCAGGATGGCTACCGTGTTGAAGAGTGGGGGAATGATAAGGAGATCCCGGCCAGCCAGGCCGCTTCTTTGGAGGTGATCGACAGCTGGAACTATGCGGGAGAATATGAAAATGTATTCTTCACCGCCCCTTTCCAGAAAACCCTTTTAAAAGAGAGAGAGACGAAGCTAAAACTGAAAGTTCCTAAAAATTTTACCCATACTTTCAAAGTTAAAGCGCCGCTTTTACAAAAGCATGAGGTGGCCTGTATCAGTGGCGGTATTCCGGCTCTTGGCGAGTGGAACGCTGAAGAATCGGTGCTGATGTCAAAGCAGGGCAGCTGGTTTTCGGCCAGTGTACATATCCCGCGGGAAATGCTTCCGCTCCATTATAAATATGGGGTCTATAATACGAAAGAAAAAAAACTGGTTCGATTTGAAGCCGGTGAAAACCGTTACCTCTTCGGGGATGCGATTGATGGCATTACAATTTTGCACGACGGATTTGTGCGGTTGCCGAATAGCACCTGGCACGGTGCGGGGCTGGCGGTGCCCGTATTCAGCCTGCGAAGCAAAAAAAGCTTCGGGGTGGGAGAGTTCAGTGATATTAAACTGATGGCCGACTGGGCTAAAAAAGCAAAGTTCCGGCTGCTTCAAATCCTTCCGGTAAATGACACCAGCAGTACCTTCAGCAAATCAGATTCCTATCCTTATTCTGCCATCTCAGCCTTCGCCCTGCACCCCATCTATATCAACCTCGACGAGGTGGCCGGGAAGAAATATTCCGCCGTCACCAAAGCGCTGAAGCAGCAGCAGAAAGAACTGAATGCCCTCCCGGGGCTAGACTACGTGACCGTCCTCCGCCTGAAACTGGAGGCTCTGAAAGCGCTGTTCCAACTGCAAAGAGCTGATTTCCTGGCCGATGAAAAATTCCAGGAATTTTTCGAACAGCACCGCAACTGGCTGATACCTTATGCGGCCTTCTTTTATCTCAGGGACCGGAACGGCACCGCTGATTTCTCAACCTGGAAAATCAACGCATCGTATAACAAGGCGGTAATTGAAAAATATGTTTCGCCAAAGGCAAAGCACTACGACGACATCGCCCTCCAGTATTTTATCCAGTACCACCTGCACCTGCAATTAAAAGAAGCTGCAGATCACGTGCATAAAAATGGGATCATCCTTAAGGGCGACATACCCATCGGTATTGGTCGTTTCAGCTGCGATGCCTGGGTAAACCCCTCCCTGTACAATATGCACGTCCAGGCCGGTGCACCCCCCGATGGATTTGCCACCCGGGGCCAAAACTGGGGATTCCCAACCTACAACTGGCAAGAGATGGAAGCGGATGGCTATACATGGTGGAAACGCCGCTTTGACGCCATGAGTAATTATTTCGACGCCTTCAGGATTGACCATATCCTCGGCTTTTTCAGGATATGGTCAATACCCATCGAACAGGTGGAAGGCATCATGGGCTATTTTTCCCCCGCCATACCTGTTTACCTGGTTGAATTCAGCGAGCGGAATATCTGGTTTGTCAACCAGCGGTATACGCAGCCGCATATTACTGATACCGTATTATTTGACGTTTTCGGTAACCTGGCCGAACGCGTACGGCAACAGTTTATTGACGGCGACAATACCACAGGCTACCGGCTGAAAGCGGCTTTTAACACCCAGCGTAAAGTTGAAAAATATTTCTGGGAATCCGTTGAAGGCGACCCCGATACCGACCGCCTCCGGCAGGGGCTGTACGACCTCGTTTCCAATGTAATCCTGTTCGAGGTGGAAGGCTCCGGCGGAACGCAGTTCCATTTTCGGTTCGGGATGGATCAAACCACGTCGTTCCGGCACCTCGAGTGGAATACCCAGCAACAGCTGAAGGATCTGTATGTCAATTATTTTTTTCGCCGGCAGGATGCCTTCTGGAAAAAAGAAGCGATGAATAAATTACCCGCCCTCAAAGGGTCCACCAATATGCTGATTTGCGGGGAAGACCTCGGTATGGTGCCGGAGCCGGTCCCGGATGTTATGCGTCAGCTCGCTATCCTCAGCCTTGAAATACAGCGGATGCCCAAAGACCCGAATAAAGCGTTTTTCCATCCCAATGAAGCGCCCTACCTCTCCGTGGTAACCCCTTCTACCCACGATATGAGCACGATCAGGGGATGGTGGCAGGAAGACCCGCAGCTCACCCAGCGATTTTTTAACCAGGAACTTGGCCAGTGGGGCGAAGCACCCGCCGTATGCCCCCCGTGGATCAGCCGGGCAATCATTCTGCAGCACCTGCATTCGCCAGCCATGTGGTCTATTTTTCAGTTGCAGGACCTTCTCGGAATGCACGATCAGCTCAGTAACCCCGATGTAGACGGAGAACGAATTAATATTCCTGCCGACCCACGGCATTACTGGAATTACCGCATGCATCTTTTGCTGGAAGACCTGGCTGCCAAAAAATCGCTCCAGCATGAACTAAAGGAATATATCACAGACAGCGGGCGATAAATCGTCCCTGGCTTAAATAGCATAAGCCCGCGCAACTGCGCGCGGGTTCCCATTCCCGGGTGCCCACGTTCCTCATTTAAGCCGGCGGGGCGAAACCCTGAGTACTAACTTCTACAATTTGCCAAAGTCTACTGGCTGGCCGCGGTTTCGCCACGGCAGGCATTATTGTTGCCTACCTATAGCTGGAATATTGCTAGGCCGTAGAAAATACAACGAAAAGTCGGAACCGTTAAAAATAGCAATTGTAACCATTTTATACACTTTAAAACAAAAAAAATGAAACAAATAATCCTGGCAGTTTGCTTAATGGCTGGTGCAGCCACCTTGCATGCGACGACTCCTTTTCAACAGGACACCACCATGCACAAGAAAAGTATGCACAACAGAAAGATGTCTTCAGATTCCATGAACAAAAAGAGCTGGAACAAATCTGATACCTCAACAAAGCAAAAAAAGACAGATAGCTCAAGGGTCAACTAATCGTTACCCGTTTAGTAAAAAAGGCATTGCTTTCCGCAGTGCCTTTTTTCATTTTACAGTTGTTCCCGAAATTTTCTAAATCAACTTGCACTACCTGATACCTTCACATTTCTTTTTGGCAGGATACAATAAAAAAAATTATATTTATGCTGTTCCGTTACTGAACAGCGGAATATAAACATTGCCATATGCCGCAGTCAAGAAGGACTTTTTTAAAAAATTCAGCCCTGGCTTTCGCCGCCGCCAACGCCATCCGCCCTAACCTTCTTTCCCCAACCGCCAGGGTAACCATCGGTATACAACTTTATTCTGTCCGGGATGATATGAAGGCAGACCCGTCCGGCACGCTGAAGAAAATAGCCAGTATGGGTTACCGCAACGTGGAACACGCAAATTATATCAATCAGCGGTTTTATGGCTATACGCCCAAAGATTTTAAGAGCCTGCTCAATACACTCGGTCTAAAAATGCCCAGCGGTCATACCCGTATGAACGCAGAACACTGGGATGCCGCAAAAAAGGATTTTACGGACGACTGGAAGAAGACGGTGGATGATGCCGCTTACATGGGCCAGCAATATGTGATCAGTCCGTGGCTGGAAGACAGCCTGCGGAAAAACTATGATGACCTGCTGCAGTTCATGGACGTATTCAATAAAAGCGGTGAATTATGTAAGAAATCAGGGATGAAATTTGGGTACCACAATCATGATTTTGAGTTCAGCTCTACCCTGAACAACGCTACGATTTATGATATTATACTCACCCATACGGATCCTTCCCTGGTGGTTCAGCAGCTTGACATCGGCAATATGTACAACGCCGGTGCGAAAGCCCTGGATATGGTGAATAAATACCCTGGCCGCTTCGTATCCATGCACGTAAAGGATGAAATTAAAAGTACCGGTGGTAACGAACCGTATGAAAGCACGGTGCTGGGTAAAGGAATTTTGCCGGTAAAGGAAATCATTGACCTGGGCCGTCGCCAGGGCGGTACCACGCTTTTTATTGTCGAACAGGAATCCTACCAGGGCAAACAGCCGGTAGATTGCGCATCGGAAGACCTTAAAATAATGCACAGCTGGAATTATGCTTAGGAGCGTCTTTGCTGCCCGCCTATTTCATTTTGCAGCTGCCGGTGGATGAAAGATAGCTTCCGCACTACTTCCGGAGCGATAATAAACGGGTAAAAGTCGCTATGCCCCATACTCCGGTTGAGGCTGTTGATGGCAAAAGCCAACGGGAGCCAAAGCTGGACGATTTCGCCAAAGTCGGCTACCCGGTAGGGGTCACGGCGCAGCTTCGTGGTAAGTTGCAGAGCGTCCGCCTGCACTCCCGGGTGTATTTCTATCCCAAAAGCAAATGCCGTTTCCAACGTATCCATAAGGTGCAGGTAGTGTGCCCAGGTTTCTGCCCAATCCTCCCATGGATGTGCCGTGGCATAAGGACTAATGAACCCATTGTTCCACCCGGCGGAAGGGCCCGCCGCATAATAATTATTCAACGCTATGGCATAGTCCGCCTGTTCATCCCCAAATACATCCCGGAATTCAGCCAGCGCGGCGGCATTATTTTTATACAGCAGATCCCAGTAATAATGCCCGATTTCATGGCGGAAGTGACCGAGCAATGTCCTGTATCGTTCTCCCAAATCAAGTTTGTGCTTTACCCGGCTGGCTTCATCCGCTTCCTCGATGTCAAGCGTAATGGTACCCTTGTCATGACCGGTAATCACCCGGGTGCCGCCAGGCGGGCTGGCGAGAAAATCAAAGGCAATTCCGGTTTCTCCCCCGGAGGCTGACTTCGGCGTAACTGGTAATTCCATCTTCAGCAGAGCATATAACAGGCGGTGTTTTGCTCCCTCAATGCGTCGCCACAACTGCAGATTTCCGTCCGTGTATAACGACGGTATGGTGCGGTTCAGCCGGCACGCGATACAATATTCGAATGGCTCGGTGGCAGCGATAAGCCAGTTACAGACTGCATGTGTGGAATTCAGGCAGAACCGGTACGGAACGCCCGCATACTTTATATCGGCAAAAAGGCGCGGACCGGCCGGTTCAAGCGTTTTCATGTCCAGCGTTACCGGGTCGAAACCAACCGTGCTGCCGCATTGAAGGCAAACCGTGTTTTCAAAATAAAGCAGGCTGTGACAATTGCTGCAGGTAAATAACCTCATGGTGTAGATCTTCACCTGCTGCAACAACTTTCATACCCCGAATCCTATATTTCAGCTCAGGCGATCAAGTTCGCGCCGGTAATCATATTGTAAATCTTCATGAAGCCCCCCGATAGTGGCATTGATTTTTTTTAACTGGCTCCGGTAAAGGTTATTCAGTACAACGCTTTCCGTATCATGCAGCGCCAAATCCTTCATCTTGCGGCAGAAATACAGCCCCAGCTCTACAGCCGCCGTGGGCTCCCCAGTATAACGGACATGCTTGTTGATTAACCGGAGAATTTTCCTGACTGATTTCTTGGCAAAATACAGTTGACCGCGGTTCACCATGGCAAACTGCTGGTCGGCTTCCTGCCTGATTTGCTGCAGGTAGCCCGGCAGGTTATGGGCTTCGAAAAGGAGGTAAGAAAGCAATTCCTTATTGTCTTTTTTATACCGTGCAAGCTGAAGGCAGACTTTTGCCAGCTTTGCGGCCGGTAACGCTTCCAGTGCCGGCCGCAGCTCGCTGATGGAGGCTGGTTTAACCAACTCCGCTGCTTTAGTTTTTTTTATTTTTTCACTTCGCCTTTCCATACCGTTGTCTGTGCGTGTCTACGGGGGTGCGGGTCAGCCTTTATATCCGTCCATACCGGCTGCCAGCCCGCCATAATTGACAAGCAATTCCTCACCCGGCAGGATGTCCCGGATCGCCTCAAAATATTCGCCATCCGCTACAGAAATAACGTTGGGCTCGTCTGCATGATTCAGGTAATTCACCAAATCCATTACTTTAAACCCGTAATCGGGTAAAAAGTAATCCGTCTCGTCAAACAGGCAGTAGGTCTCCACCAGGTTCTTAGGACCCGGCGGCAGGCACTCCACCTCTTTAATAGGAACTCGTATCCATTTCCCGATATTAGCCGAGAATATCGTCCGGCACCCACGGGGTATCAGCCGGATGGCGAAGACGCCTATACCGTGAACCCCGGATGGCGCGAGCTGCACAAAAGTGTCGCGCTGCAATTCCTCAATTAATTCCGCGCTGTTCATGTCTGCTATATTTCGCCGCAAATGTAAGTAAACCCCGCTGCTATTAACGCGTGAACGCCCGGTTGAGTAACCGGCGTGGGGAATTTTCGCCCGCCGCCACCTCCCCGGTTCAACGAGGGCGGTACTGTGCAACCAATCCCCCTTACCATTGAACAGGGATTGCACAAAAATGGATATTTTTCTGGCATGCATTTATTATACTATGCATATTGCTTAACCTTAAAAGCGCTATTATGAGTAATACCGAAAACCTCACCAGTGATAAGGCCCTTAAAAAATTGAATGAGCTGGTGGACGATATCAAGATGTGCCTTTTTTGTACCAACCTCAAAACTGATGACGGGGCCACCTGCCGCCCAATGAGTACGGCCAGGGTCGACGACAACGGCGACATTTGGTTTATGAGCGGCAAAAGCAGCGATAAAAACCGGGAAATCAAACAGGATAACAAAGTAAGACTCTACTATTCCCATCCCGGAAAAAGCAGTTACCTCGTGGTAAACGGTGAAGCGCGTATTTCGACTGATCGCCAGATGATCGATGAACTGTGGAGCCCCCTGGATAAGACATGGTTTAAGGAAGGAAAAGATGACCCTGAAGTCTCCTTGATCTGCGTGAGCAGTATTTCAGCTTACTACTGGGACACGAAGGGAAATCAAATGGTGAATTTTCTAAAAATGGTAGCTTCCGCAGCTACCGGAAAAAACCTGGTGGAAGGCCATCAGGGTGACCTCAGCATCTCTGGGCACTAAACGTAACTACCCATTAACTTTTAAAAGTGTCCCCGCGGGCATTTTTTTTATTTTACGTCCTCCCGGTAATTAAGAATTTTAAGCGCCCCGGGTAGCAGCCTTGCTTCCACCCGGTCAATCTTACCCTGGTATTCACCGTCTATCTGGAAATGAACGCTTTTTTTGGTGGTGATAAGCAATTCCTTTCCCTGGTACAACTCTGTTTTTTCGGGGTTATAAGCAGCATGCGTGAATACCATCTTGAAGATTTCGGCAAAAGAAATTTTTCTTACCACCACCACTTCAAATACATCATCATCCAGTCTGCCCGCGGGATTGATGACCGCCCCGCTTCCGTACCGGGTTGCATTGGCAATCACAATCATCGATGCATAGCGCCTGATTTCCCTGCCATCGATGGTCATCTGTACCCGCATTACACTATGGCGCCATAACACCTTCCACGCAGCCCTCACATACCCGGCCATTCCCCGGATATCACCTGATTCAAACAGTTTTACGACGGACGCATTAAACCCTGCATCACTCAGGTGAATGCAGAGCTGCCCGTTTACGCGAATGACATGAATAAACCTTGTATCTTTTACCAGCAACAATTGCAGGGCTGGCAGGGGGTTCACCGGAATCCCTAATTCTTTCGCCAGGCCATTTGCAGAGCCGGCAGGCAGGATCCCCATAGCGATGTCTGAATTGAGGATGCACTCGGCCACCAGTTTCACGGTACCATCACCGCCTACGGCTACAACCCGGCCTGCCGCTGCGCTTTTTATTTTATCTTTAATCGTTTCAATGCGGCAATTTTTTTCCAGGACATATTTTTCAATACGATAAGCAGCGGAAGCAAAGAAGCGGTCAATCTCGGAAGACCAGTCAACGTCCTTGGCGCCTGACCCCGGGTTGATAATAAAAAGAAAATCCGGGCTGGGGTGAGTTGGCATAAATGCTGGTATCTTTTTTTCGGTAAGTATAAAAATAAATTAAAATTTTGTCTGCACACGATACCCATCCGGGATTTGTAAAGGTTTATCACGGCTATGGCCATAAACACGATATGCTGTTGTACGGCCACCTGTTCAGGGAAAAAATTGTTTCCCGGAAATTATACAGTACCAATATCATACTGAATTTTATTTACCTGGTCCGGTTGTTTTTTGTCACCCCGCTCGCTCGTGCCGGTGTGTCACTGCGCTGGCGTAACCAATGCCTGCAGCAGAAAACTGAGACAGATGGCTTTATCAAATTCGAATGGCGCTCGGAAACCCCGGTTGCTGCGGGTTGGCACAGCGTTGCAGTCACCCACACCGCGAATGGGGTCACCAGCACCGGCCACGGGGAACTTTTTGTCCCACACATTACCCAGTACGGATTTATTTCTGATATTGATGATACCGTAATGATTTCTCATTCTGCGAAATTGCTGCGAAAGCTCCGGACGCTCTTTACCCGCAACCCCCATACGCGCAGGATATTTGAGGACGTTGATCTCCATTACCGGCTCCTCGCCGAATCAACGGATGACGAAAATGTCCGCAATCCTTTTTTCTACGTCTCCAGCAGCGAATGGAACCTGTATGATTACCTGGTCGATTTTTTTGAGCACCACCAGCTGCCCCGGGGGGCTTTCCTGCTCAACCATATCAAACGCTGGCCCGAACTTTTTTCATCGGGGAATACCGGCCATGAAGGTAAGCTCATCAGGGTCGCCCGTATCCTGCAGGCATTTCCCAACCAGCAATTTATCCTGCTGGGTGATAATACCCAACGCGATCCCGTCATATATAAGGCGATTGCTGAAAAATACCCCGGCCGTATTTTCGCTGTGTATATCCGAAATGCTCATGCGGCCCATGCATCCGCAACCGGTGAACTGCTCGACCAGCTGCAGCGCGAAAAAGGTGTCCATGCTCTGCAATTCAACCACAGCAGCGAGGCCATCGCTCATTCCAGAGCAATCGGTCTCATCCATTAACATTTACCGGGTTAAATGATCCGCGCCGGCATTACCAGATTGCATAAATTGCCGGTAAAAGCGCCACCCATGCCCACCACATCCAAGCTGCAAAAACCCAGGAACGTTCTTTTAAGGATGGATGCGGTCCACCGCATGCTGCTGTCTTTCGGCGGATCGCTGCTTACGGCAGCGGCAATTTGGACAATGTCGTTCAGTCCGCTTATCAAAGGCATGATGATGTGGGATGCTTTTTCGCTCACCTTTTTGCTGTGCTCCTGGATGGTCTTTTTTTCCAGCACCCCCGCTGACATCCGCCATCGCGCGAGTAAAGAAGATGGCAGCCGGTTTTTGGTATTCCTGGTGGTCATGTTTTCTTCGGTCGCCAGCATGGTGACCGTGCTCATTCTTATTCTGTCGAAAGACTCCAGCAGCTCTCCCGAATTGTATGTGCCGGTCGCTATTGCGGGTATTCTTCTGTCGTGGGTAATGGTGCACACCACCTATACGCTGCATTATGCTTTCCTGTATTATGCAGACAGCAAATCTGTCCCGGATAAACATTTTGGGGGGCTTGATTTTCCCGGCGATGAGAAACCGGACTACCTGGACTTCGCTTATTTTTCCTTCGTGGTCGGAATGACTTTCCAGGTATCGGATGTAGAGATCACCAGCCGGGTAATCCGGAAGAAAGTACTCGTTCACGGGCTGCTGTCGTTTGCCCTCAATACGTTCGTGGTGGCGCTGACGGTTAACCTCGTAGCTGGCATGAAGGGATAATGAAGTGAGCCGGCATCGGTGCGCCGGGCAGCATAGTTGTGTCACTCCCTTCAGCGGCAGCGCAGCAGTCAGCGACTGTTTCCGTCACGCTTCCCTCAATATTTTGCAGGCGCCCCGGCCACCGGAAGTGAGGCTTTGATAAATGACCGTATATCATCGTTGGCCGCCGAAAGGTCTTCTTTGCGGAGGTACATCATGTGACCACTGCGGTATCCTTTCCAGCTGAACCTGTCCTTCAGTCTTCCACCGGGATCCATCTGCCACATGCTGTATTTCGCATTAAAATAATCGCAGGCACCATCATAGTAGCCCGACTGGATCATCACGTGCATGTAAGGATTCTCCGCCATGGCCTCACGCAGGCTCACCCCCGTGGTATTGTTGCTGTCATCCCAGGGAAAGACATTCCCGAACATCATGTATTTAAAATCGGTTTTATAATTTAATTCGTTGCGCGTATAGATGTTGATGGCGGGCGTGAACGCATGGAGCCACGAGGTAAGCTCCGAGTTATAATCCGGTCTGTCACCTGCGTCCATACGGTCGATTCCCTTATAGCGCGAGTCCAGCCTGCCCACGGTAAATCCCTTGTCGCGCAACAGCTCTTTCCAGAAGAAGTTGGTCGGCACATCAAAATTATGCTGCAGGATGGCTGCTGTAGAAAGACCGGAGTACCGCGCCATCTTTTCTGCGATGGCCTTCTTTTTATCTTCTGCAATAAATCCGCCCTGGCTGATAGCAGGTATCAGCTCTTCAATGGTAAAGGCTTCTACTTCCGGTAGCATAGCCGTTAAATCTTTCTGCTGTAAATCGGCAGGCAATCTTTTGTGGTACCAGGCGGTAGCGGCAAAATAAGGCAGCCGCAGGGCCGCATCCACGGGGCCGCTCCGTTCAATGCCGAGGCTGGTCGGCGATACCAGGATGACCCCGTTGAGGTACATCCACTGCGCGTTCTGCAGTTCCAGCGCCAGCCCGGAAACGCGCGTTGTACCATAGCTTTCGCCTATGAGGTATTTTGGGGATGCCCAGCGGTTAACCCTGGTCACAAAAGTATTGAGCCAGCCGGCGAGGTACTTGATATCTGCGTTTACGCCAAAGAACTTTGAACCGGGAATGTCTTTACTCACTGCCCGGGAATATGCGGTGTTTACCGGGTTCACAAACACAATATCGGCCACATCCAGGATGGAGTAGGGGTTATCCTTCAGTCCATAGGGCTGCACCGGGTACCCTTCGTCATCGATATTCAGCAGTCTTGGCCCGGTATAGGCAACCTGCATCCAGACGGACGCAGAACCAGGTCCGCCGTTGAAGGAAATGACCAGTGGTCTCGAAGCCCGGTCTTTGATATCGGATCTTTCATAGTAGGTGTAGTACAGCCCGGCCATACACTTTCCTTCATCATCCCAGACTGGCATGGTTCCCGTGACGGCTTTATACGTTATATGCTGGCCCTTAATCGTTACCTCATGTTCAGTGGTTATCGCCTGGTCAGGATTAAAAACGAGGTTGGGCATGATTACCTTGTCAGGAACTTCATCCTTGGCAGGCGCTGAAGGCGCGGATGTTTTTTGCTGACCGTTTGCATATTGCACAGAGGCCGCAACAAGTAGTAAAAAAAGCAATGTACGTGCTGTCATATCGATTTGTATCAGGAGCGCTTTTCGCCGCGATGGCGACGGCCTGGCTTTAAAGATGAAATAAAATGCGGTAATGGTCAAATTTAAAAACCCATTAAAAATTTGGGAAACCGTGGAGGTATGGAAGGCCCCTCGGCCGGGACCAAACTGTTTTTGATTAAACAGAAAAATTTATAGCGATTTTTTTGTCTGAAAGTTTTTTGTAAAGGCGCGTATTACCTAATTTTATGGCTCACCAAAAAAAAGGAGGTATTCATGCAATCTACAGAGAAATCATTGAAGCCTTCGGTTATTGTCGCGTAGCCGGGCTGTTCAAAAAATAATCTGCCGGCCTCTTAAAGCCGGGGCCACTGACCAATGTTCAGTGGCTTTTTTTATGCAGCATGAAAAAAGCCATCCTTGCGGGACGGCTTTGGAATTAAGGTAGGTAGCTGCAGTTATAACCTGAAACCCAGGGCAAAACTCCAGACCCGGTACTTGCCCAGTTCATCAGCAGAGCTGTTGGTACCCGACTGAATTTTTGCCAGTCCGAGCCCATAATTAGCTGATATAATCACATACTTTGTTTCAATACCTGCGGTTCCGTTCAGGCCGTAATCAAAGCGGCGTACGATATTATACCCTGATCCTTCCTCAGTACTGGTAAAAGGATTGTCGTTGGAGAACTTAATATTCGAGCTCCTGCTGAAAGAGAGACCTGATACTTTTCCCTCCACGCTGTTTTTACCAGCGATTCCGATACCCAGGTAAGGGCCGGCACCGAAAAAGAAACTCGACTGCCCGCCAATCGGCAGTTTTACGACCGCGTTAACCGGTATTTCGATATAATAAGGCCTGAAGGTAGAACGATACCAGTTGTTACCCGAAGTGTTCCCTGATTCCAGTTTTGACCCCTTACCGGAGAACATCAGGCCGGGCTGAATAGAGAAAAATCTGCCAATTGGCAAATCTCCCTGGAAACCTACCTGGAAAGATGTCAAGATCCTGTTGTTATTAAGGTTGCCACTTTTGTCGATGGTGATATTCGAAAGATTCAGGCCGCCTTTCAGAAAAAGCGCGGGTTCAGGCCCTTTCTGGGCGAAACTGATAACGGTAACGAGCAGTAACAGCGCGATCAATCCGGAGACTTTTTGTTTCATATTATTGGTTTTATTTCTTCCAGCTTTCCAAAATGCCTGCCAAGGTTGCCCGTGGCTGACCGTTTCCCTTTAAAAAAAAAATCCGGCGTAATGCCGGATGGTGCGTAAGGATATAATCCTGATATTTCTTTATCCCGTTGTGGAAAATTGACCCCCTTTCAGGAGCATAACGCCAGTGTGTATTTATCGCTTATACTGAAGCATCCACTCATACAGGTTCTTGTTATTCTCCCTGTAGTTGGGATCGAGCGCGGCAGTCCAGGCATCATGACCAACCGCTTTGAAAATGGTCAGGAGGGGAGGCGTGCCCGGGCTGAAGCTGTTGACCAGATTAACAAAATCCACGGCGGTAGAAGCCGGGATGGAAGGATCGTCTGAATTGTGAAAATCCCACATGGGGAGGTTCCCCTGTGCGATATGTTGGGCATTGACCGTTTTGTCTTCGCCAAACGATTCACCGGCCATTGGGGAAATAGCGGCCAGCTTTGACGTATAGTCTCCACCCAGCTCGGTGGTGAGTACCCCGCCCATACTGAGGCCGGAAATATAAATTCTGGATTCGTCAATACGGTAATGCTGTAGGGCGAACTGGATGAAGTTCCATACCATGGAATCCGGCGGAGTGGCGCGCATTTGCGGGGAAAGTACGATAAAAGAAAAATTTTGGCCGTTGACAACAACATTCGCCGGAAATTTTTGCGCTGCGATTTCTTTCGCTACGCCATCGTTCAGCACCAGTGGAAGATCTTTGTCACCGTCACCCACCTGGCCTCCACCATGGAGATAAATAATTAGGGGGTATTTTTTAGTGGTCACGCTGTAATGCGCAGGCAGCGCATCGTAGTAACCACTGATATAATTGTTGATAAAAAGTGTGTGACCCTTCTGGAAGGGGGGCGTCGTTTCCACCAGGTCATTGGGCGGAGGTGCGGCAGCGGGCGTGTCATTGTTTTTTGTACAACTCTGAACCAGGATCACTAAGCACAGCAGGGATGCGGACACAGGTATACGGCTGAACATACAGTAGGCTTTAAATGCGTATTAAGCGTTTTGATTTCAGTGGAGATAGTAATAATGGCAAAAAAGGGTAAAAAGAAGCTGTTTTACGAAATGAAAACAGCTTCTTAATATTAGGATGCGAATGACTAGGCAAAAAATGGTCCTACAATAGCGAGCACCTGGTCTTTTGTCAGTGGCTCATCAAATGCTTCAGATGCAGCGGCTGCTGAAATACTGAAACCATTGATGTTAACGATGTTGATACCGGCCTGTGTGGTCAGCTCTTCACCGTTATAGCTTGGCTGAACCGCGGCGCTGTTTATACCACTCTGGTTCAGGGTAATCCAGGGTTTCACGTTACCGATACCGGAACCGTATTGTTTCCTCAGGCCACGGATATGTGCGGCATGACGGCCTTCAACAGAATGAATCTGTAAAGCGGCGGTCAGGTAGTCGGTGCCTTTAATTTCGACTGCTCTTCCCTTGTATGCGCGAACGCCGGTGTCTTCGAAAGTCTGAGATACATTCAGGAATGTTTCAAAGTTGGAGAAAACATCATTGAAATTTCCTTTGGCCGTGAAATCGAACTTAGGTTCTGCGATTGGCGTTCCGCCTGCGGCGGTGATAGCATATTTCAGGAAAGCAACGTGTTCTGCTTCATGCTTTGAAATCATGGCAATACCATCGCGGGTAGCACCGGCAGGAATCAATCCGGAAGCTGCAAGGCCGTTCATGTAAAACCTTGATTCCAGGTATTCCAGGGTGAGGGCGTAGTTAAGAATATCTACGGCTGAATCAAGCGTGCCTTTTTCACCGGCATGCGCTTTCTGGAACATGGATCCCAATGCCAGCGGAACGGCAGCTAGGGCAATCTTTCCGCTGATGTTGGCGAAATTTTTCATAGCAGCCCTGCGGGTGTCGAGCTTTTCGTACACTTCAGGGTCAACTGTTTCTATCTCTTTAATGATATTTGAAATGTTCATTGTAGTTTGATTTAATTGTAATGAATCAGGATGAAATAAATTTCGGCTTACCGCTGCTTATGGTAAAGAGTTAGCGGAAAGTTTTGTTTTGATATAAGTCTGCGCGATAGGCAACACCACAGAAGGAGGATTTGCCTTGTCCAGACCATTCATATCAATAATGCTGTCATCAGCAAAGCTGTTATATTTTACGAGATCCCTTACATAAGAAGCGTGGCGGGCTTCTACAGAAACAATTTTGCCGGCGAGCAACAGGTAATCACCCGACTGGATCAGGTGTCCAGCTCCGTTGTAGGCTGAAACACCCAGGTCTTCGAAAGCCATTGAGGTTCCGAGTACACTTGCCCTTGACGTGAAGTCAATCTTACTCCAGTCAAATTCCAAAGCAGGGATGGCATTGGCACCGAGGGCATTCTTGAAGAATTCACGGTGTGCAATTTCATGGTCGCGGATGTCTGACAGCATCGCCATCTCAGAAGAGTTCATGCTGGCATAAGGATGCATAAGCACCTGAACATAAAATGCCGCTTCCAGCTGCTCCAGTGCGTAGGCATAATTTAAGATACCACCATCTCCGCTTCCGACATCAATGGTGCCATCGGCAGTTCTTGCTGAAGGGGCATCATTGGTCTTCGTACAGGCGGCGAGAGCAGCCATCAGCCCGGTAGCTGCACCAGCATAGCCTAAAAATTTTCTACGTGACAGGCGGGACATTTCCTTTTGAATAGCGCCTGTTAACGCTTGTTCTGTTTGAATTTTAGCCATTTTTTTTTGTTTGATTTGTTAACAAATAAATTGATCGCACGAGCAGGAGCACGCAGAACTTAACACAAGGGTTAATCAGACAGGAATTGGATGATATAATATAAGAATGTGATTGGGGTAGAGCAACGTATTGTGGTGGTTGATGGTCAGCGATAGCATGCCGGCCCTGACATTTTTAAGACCGGTACCGAAGTCATGGAAGACCCGGCGGGAGATATGTTTTATTAAATTCGGAAGGGGCTATACGGCATTGCTCTTTGCATAGGGGTGGATTGGAAAACTTATGGCATCAACTAAAACCGGTACGCTGTCGTGCTCGGGTTATGTACGCAGCCTTTGTTAAATCAGATTTAATGTTTTTAAAAATCATGCCGATTTTATTGCCATTATCGTTAGAATTCTCGTCCAGCAAGGGTTTCATTGAAAGAATTACGATTTAAATACCGGGGGCAACCGCAGCAACTTGGGCATATTTATAGGTTTATGGGCAACCTTATTTCCCCAGTGGTAAAAAATTTCTACGTTTTTTCTTCATTTCCTTTTTTGGGAATTATTTAGAGCGCCTTACCTCCTTATTTTGTTCCATTTGATAGCGGTTTGCGCCTCAAAAATTAAACACCGGACCACCAGCGGTAAAATGAACCTACGGTAAGGGTTACTCATGTTGGCTACCCAAAAGAAAAAATTGCAGTGACATCGACGCTGATAATCCAAACGCATCATTTCTCCGTACTTGCTATAACTCCGTTACTATAATTACCATCCTTCCCCTGTAAGAAATCTGCGGTCATTTACTTTAAACGAAATTAATATGAGAAGGACTTTACTCCTTATGTCTGCCCTTGGCATGATGAATCTTTGCTCTGCGCAAACCCAGTTTGACAGTTACAAAAAGTATGAAAAAAGGGATACACTACCGGCGCTCAAAATCAAAACTGAACCCCGCTTTTATGCCAATTTCCACGGCGGCTACTCCATGGCCCTCGGCTCTACCTTTAAGTTTTACCCCGATGATGTTAGTTCCATCGCGCTGAAAATGGCGGACAATACGGTTCTTTCCAAAGACGTGACCTATTCGGCCCCTAAGAAAGGACTTGGCGAAGGGTTCAGGGTTGGAGGCGGCATTTCTTACGTGCTCAATGATTATATTAATGTGGGACTTGACATCGATTATTTCCGGAGTACAATTAAAAAATACCGCGATTCATCTTTTAGCCAGACCCACGCCGCGGGGCCTGTTTCACAGCAATCATATACGGAGCGCAATATTATTTCTTATGATGCAACCCTGGTTACCTTTTCACCCAATATTACCCTTAAAGCCATTTCCCGTCCGCGATGGTTCCTCTACAATAAGATAGGTGCGGTGCTCACGTTTCGGCCCAACAGTATTGAACATGACACCCACCAGTCCAGCTCAACGATGAACTGGCAGGGATTCAATAAAGATTCTTCTTCCTATACCGATACCCGTTATGAATGGAAAATAAAGAATCCGTCTATTGGATTCAGCGGGGCACTTGGTGCACAAGTCAAGATTACAGAGCAATTCCGGGTCTTTGGCGAGGTGCAGTTTTCCCATATTGTATTTGTGGTGAACCGGCGGCTGACGACCAGCTACCTCGTTAACGGTATGGAACAGGTCAATAACCTCACTGTAAGCGAAAAGGAAATTGATTTTGAAAAGAATTTCAAGACGGATACCTGGGTGGCAGATCCCAACCAGCCGGATAAAGCAGTCACGCAACGTATTCCAATTACTTATGTCGGTTTCCAGGCCGGTCTGGTCTACAGGTTTTAATCCGGCATCCAAATTTTACGAATCAGTCAAAAACCCTTTTATGATCAAGCAGGCCGAAACAGGTTTTACCCTGCCACTTTTTGGCAGGATATTGTTGAATTACCGGAAGGAGGCTGGCATTTATGCGTTACTTTTTATCACCATCTCTTTTAATCTTTCTCTTTTCCTGCCTGCCATATTTCATTTTCCGCTGAACGGGCATTTGCTGGCGTTGGTACAGGTTGGCTGCTTCCTGGTGCTTGGCGTCATCAATACCTGGCTGTTTACAAAGGTCGCCCTCGGGGATGCATTTTACCGGCCGGGGTCAGGTATGGCTTATCTCTGCCTGCTGTTTGTACTCATTGGGGGAATTCTTGCCGCCTATTACTATTTTACCCCCGGTTCAGGGCTTAACCTTGCGCTGGCCAGCAGTGCGGCATTCCTTGTCCCGTCGCTTGTATACCACGCCTGGCTGGAGTTCCGGGAAATTCCCGAAAAAATATTTCCTGCCTGGTACCTGCCCGAAGGCCACGCCGATCAGCCCATAGCCACGCTGGCCGGTACGGAACAGGTGCAGCTCCAACTCCTGATCCAGCGGCGGTCTGCCGATGCTGCGCTGAGCATGTATCCTGTCACCGTTCCCGCCAGGATGAAGCTGGGACGGTTATTCGAACATTTCATCCGCCAACATCTTGCTTCCGGGCATGCAGGTGATATTGAATTAGCCGCCGGCAGTAACCCAGCATGGCAGTTTAAGCAAAGAAGATGGCGTGGTCTTATCTCGTTCCACCTGAATCCTTCGGCCAGCCTGGTTGACAATGGCCTCAGGTCCGGGTCGGTGATTATCGTAAGGCGCGTGGCTGATGCCGACCGTTCACTTGTGGCGAACCAGCAATGAAGTTTGCGACTTTTTAAATTTACCCACTATGCGTCCTAAAAATTTTACCGAAAGAAAAAAGCGAATTATCACCTTTACCGGGTTGTATGCAGCCTCCATTGCAGGACTGTTCCTTATTTTTTCTGCACTGGGGATTCATTTTACCACCCATGATGTTGCCACCACTGCTAAGTCTGAAGCCGGCGTAGTGGGGATGACGGACAAACAGTTCATTGAGACGGACAGCGTCCTCCACAGCCAATTGTTTCAACTAGAAAAGGCTGACGAAGCCTATGCCTCGGCGTTGCTTTCTGATACCGCGTCAGGTGCCGACCGTCATTGGCTGGCTGCTGCAGCGACGAGGGAGGATACGGTTTTCCGCAATTCCATTGACAATGTCGAACGGCGGGCTGCCTATGCCGGCACAGCCGCCGATGCACGGTACTATGCAATGGTGAATTCATTCCGGTCCATCCTCCTGAATCATGCCGCAGTGAGATCCCTGCAATCAACACTCCGCCCCGGGGCGATACCTGAAGACCAGCGCAATGTTTTGCAATGGAAAAATCAACTCGCAGAAAAAGAGACTGAACTGGAACGCCTGCAGTTGAGGATGAAAAATATAGAAGGTGGTTTCATGCCGGTAAAGGGGCCTGACATGGCGGCTGCTGTAAAAAGCAGCGATAATGAAGTGCTGAAAAAAGCATTTGATGACCAGCAGAAAGATCTCGATGCCTTAAGGGATAAGTTCGAAAAAGCCAGAACGGAGAATGCGTCGCTGGCATCACAGGTTACCGACCTGAAAAAAAACAGCAGCCAGTTAATGGAAACCACCAGCAGTAATCATGCAGCTGCACTAACCGCCAGTGAAAACAAAGTTAGCAGCCTGGAACAGAAATTACACGATATGAGCGCGGACATTGCCTTCGCCCGAATCGATTGTAACCTGGACAGGGCCGACGCCGACAAAATAATCTCTAATGCCCGCCAGCGCCGTGAGTTATTGGTGCAGTCCCTCACCCAGCTCAACAGCCTCGCGGGGGCGGGGGATGCGGCCACACAGCGAAAGGCAAAAGAAAAAATCGCCCGGCTCAATCATATTGCCACTACGCTTCATGATTAAACCGGGCGATACACCGGCCCCGGAAAGTACGGGGCCGGCAATTATATTATTAAAAACGGCTCTTGTTCCTGTCGTTATTACCGGAATAACCACCGCCGCTGCTTCCGCCACCACCACGATAGCCGCCACCGCCGCCGCTTCCCCCGCTGCTTCCGCCACCGCGATAGCCGCCACCACCACTGTTTCCACCGCCGCCACCGCGTGGCCCACCAGCACCGCCTCCTCCCTGCCTGTCATCAGCAGCCTTTACAACCAATGGTTTTTTACCCAGCGAAATGTCATTCAGGTTTTCAATGGCATCCTTGGCCTCAGCCTCATTAGGCATATCCACAAACCCAAAACCACGGCTCTTTCCAGTTTCTTTGTCGATGGCAACTTTAGCCGATTTAATGGTACCAAATTTTTCAAAAATTTCCATTAACTCATCATCATCCAAATCATAGGGGAGGCCGGCCACAAAAAGGTTCATAAAAATTATTTTAGTAAAAGTAGCAACTATTTTGGATTTGTTTTGATTATAAACGCCCGTGAGCGAAATTCCCGGGAGCCGGGCGCCCTGTTTGAAAAAGATTCCGTTTTTTTGCAATGACCCGACCAGCATGAACATTGTTGTGTACCACAGGAAGACACAGGCATCATGCCGTTGACCTGGACCGCATTGGCCCAAGACAGGCAATGTAAATACCTATAACTATGCAGCATGGAAAAGGAAATGCCGATTATGACTTCCTGCAGGTTGTTTTCGAATGGATATTCTACCAACTGCCTCCCCGGTCAGACAACACGTTTATCCGAAACATGTACGACTTCTACACTACCCGCGGCGGCCTGAGCAAAAAGCAGTTGCAGGTGCTGCTGGATACCGTTCACCGGATTAAGGAGGAACCGCCGTTTAGCCCTGCGACGCTGGAGGCCCTCATTAAAAAAAAAGCGTCCAAAACCAAATCAGCTTTACCTCCCTCAAAACCGCTGTATACGGAAGATACCGCCAGCCTGGATAAAATATCGGCTATTCTCCAACTCGCGCCACAGCATAAGGCAGCCCTTCAATATCGTACCCGGCTCATCACCGGCCAGCCGCTCAGTGCGGCCGACAAAGACGTTCTCAGCCGGTTTCTGCAACTGCTGTCATCGAAAAAATAGTCATACCGCTGCTGCGGGTTGTATTTTTTTATCTTCCCATTTTGTGGCTATTGCTGTATTTTTGGAAAAATTTTTGATGGGTATTTCCGATAAACTCTCACAGATGAAAAATGAAAAAGCGGCCGAAAATCTCAAAGCCGGCCAGGACTTCCTGAACAGCAACAAGGATAAGGAAGGCGTGGTGTCATTACCCAGCGGTCTGCAGTACAGCATCCTCCAGGAAGGTACAGGCCCCAAACCGGGGCCGAAAGATAAGGTGACCTGCCATTACCATGGAACGCTGATCGACGGAACGGTCTTCGACAGTTCGGTACAACGCGGCCAGCCCGCTTCTTTCCCGCTCGACCGTGTTATCTCCGGCTGGACCGAAGGCGTTCAGCTTATGCCGGTAGGCAGTAAGTGGAGATTTTTTATCCCTGCAAATCTTGGCTATGGAGATCGCCAGGTAAGCGCCCAGATTGGGCCTAACAGCACCCTTGTTTTTGATGTGGAGTTGCTTGGAATCAATAAATAAACAGCCCGCCGGCTGTTGACATGTATATTGAATTCAGGATGCAACGGCTTCAATCTGCATATAGCAGGTAACGGGCCCGTATTTTCTTATACGCTTCCAGTCCCGGTTGCCAGCTTTTACGCATGCTGTCTTCCGGTAGGCCGTCGGTGATCTGTTGTTTGAACGCACGGCTCCCGGCCAGTTTATCGATACTTCCCATTTCCCGGCTCTGGGTGTAATCAAAGAATTTTGCTTTCTCGGGGTAAGCGGCGTATAATTCCTGCATCCACCGGATATTGATATGCTTTTGCCGTAACAGGCTGTCAATCGGATAATGCCTCAGGTCGAGGCCATAACACGCCTCGTTCATGTGCAGCGGGGTTTCACTCATGCCGGGCATACTAACGGGTGTAAACGAAAAATCATACTTCCCTTTCAGCGCCGGGCTACCGAGCACCGTGAAAGGAAAATAAGTACCCCGGCCGAGATTCAATATCGTTCCCTCGAAAAGACAAAGCGACGGGTAGAGCATTATAGCTTCCTGGGTATTGAGGTTAGGAGAGGGTTTCACCGGTAATTCGTAATACATGCTGTGGCGGTAGTTGGCAACGGGAATTATCGTGAGCCGGCATTTCTCTTTGTTGGTCAGCCAGCCCTCTCCGTTTGCCATTTGCGCGAATTCACCAACAGTCAGCCCATGGACGATAGGTATGGGAAACATTCCAACGCCTGATTTGAGACTCATATCGAGAACAGGGCCGTCAATAAAATAGCCATTGGGGTTCGGGCGGTCGAGAATCAGCAGTTCCCGGTTATTTTCAGCACAGGCCTCCATGATGCGGGAAAGCACGTTGATATTGGTATAAAAACGACAGCCGACATCCTGGACATCAAAGATCATGATATCGACATCTGCCAGGTCGGCCGCACTGGGCTTGGATTTGGAGCCATATAAAGAAATCACGGGTATCCCAGTCGTCGGATCGTTCTCATCGGCCACTTTAGCACCTGCACTTGCATTTCCACGAAAACCGTGTTCCGGTCCGAATACTTTTACGATGTTGATGCCGGCCGACTGCAGGCTGTCGACCAGGTGGCGGTGCCCGATAATAGTGGTTGGATTTGCCAGCACAGCCACCCGTTTTCCTTTCAGGTATTTCAGGTATTTGCCGGTTTGATCTGCCCCGGTGATGATCGGTGACGGGTTGTTTTTTTGAATGCGGTGCGCCTGTGCAAGACAGCCGGGGAAAAAAAGAAAATGCAACACTGCACAGGTGAACAGCCGCGGTATAATCAGCTTCATAAATCCTCGTTTGGATAAAGATAAGGCTTCAGTATACATTTATTGCCCTCCGACATTTCAGACGGGCTGTAAGCGTACGAGGTACTGGCCAAAAGAATCCTCGTGCAGGAGAAGGAATGAAAACCCGGCTGCCTTTGCAAGAGCCGCCAGTGTAA
>JBBROE010000061.1:0-24218 GCA_038229695.1 Chitinophagales bacterium
AACCACCCATTCATCGAATTCAGCCGGTGTGACATAGCCCAGCTTCACCGCCATTTCCTTCAGGGTAGTGCCTTCTTTATGCGCCTTCTGCGCGATCTCCGCAGCTTTGTAATACCCGATTTTAGTATTGAGCGAGGTGACCAGCATCAGCGAATTGTCGACATGCTTTTTAATGTTGGCCTCTATCGGTTCCAGGCCCGCCGCACACTTGTCGTTAAAGCTCACACACCCATCACCTATCAGCCTGGCGCTGTGCAGGAAATTATAAATCATGAGGGGTTTAAATACATTCAGTTCAAAATGCCCATTGCTGCCGCCGATGCTGATGGCCACATCGTTGCCCATCACCTGCGCGGCGATCATGGTAAGCGCCTCGCACTGGGTAGGATTTACCTTGCCGGGCATGATCGATGACCCAGGCTCGTTATCCGGGATGAACAATTCACCGATGCCGCTCCGCGGGCCGGAAGACAGCATACGGATATCATTCGCGATCTTCATCAGGCTCACTGCAACCATCTTCAGCGCGCCATGGGTTTCCACAATCGCATCGTGTGCGGCCAGGGCTTCAAACTTATTTTCAGCCGTTACAAAAGGCAGGCCCGTTAATGCAGCAATGTGTTTCGCCACATTTTCTGCATAGCCCGGAGGCGTATTGATGCCGGTGCCGACCGCGGTTCCGCCGAGCGCCAGTTCGGAGAGGTGCGCCAGGGAATTTTTAATCGCTTTCAGCCCATGGCTTAACTGGGATACGTAGCCGCTGAATTCCTGGCCGACTGTGAGCGGTGTCGCATCCATGAAATGCGTGCGTCCAATTTTCACGACCTGCATAAACGCCTTACTTTTCGCGGCCAGCGTGTCGCGAAGTTTTTCTATTCCGGGAATCGTTACATCAGTCAGTATCTTATATGCGGCAATATGCATCGCCGTGGGGAAGGTGTCGTTCGATGATTGTGATTTATTCACATCGTCGTTGGGATGCAGAAACTTTTCTTTGTCGGTCAACTGGCCTCCGTGCAGTAGGTGCCCGCGGTAAGCGACCACCTCATTTACGTTCATATTGCTCTGTGTGCCGCTGCCGGTCTGCCATACCACCAAAGGGAATGCGTTATCCAGTTTGGCCGAAAGGATTTCATCACAGACTTCGCCGATGAGATCACTTTTCTCCTGCGACAATACGCCGGCTTCCAGGTTGGTCAGTGCGGCGGCTTTCTTCAAATAGGCAAAGGCTTTAATGATTTCCCGCGGCATCTTGTTAATGTCTTCGGCAATTTTGAAGTTGTCGATGCTGCGCTGGGTCTGCGCGCCATACAAGGCTTCTGCAGGCACTTTTACTTCTCCCATGGTATCTTTTTCTATCCGGTATTCCATTTGTATAATTTTAAAATTTGTACAGGGTGGTAAAGGTAGTACAATCGCGTTTTCGGCCCCGCGCCCCCTCAGACGGGTTCTGTACGGCCGATTCCTCTCTAGCAGACGAAGGTTCGGCGCCAAGTTTTAACCGGGTTAGCTTATCATTACTTAATATATTTACAGCAGTGGGATTGATGCATACGTTAAAAAATTCCATGGGCTGCCTATGACCAGAATAACCTCGCTGTTATTTGCCGGCTGCGCTATATTGCTGTTGTTTTCCTTTGCCGGGGTTCGCAGAGCCAGTTTCCCGGTCATGCATGGGTATGCGGAGGGAGGTCATCCTGCAGACAGCATCGCCATTTTACAGGTTAATCCTGACGAGGGCTACCAAACCATCCACAGCTTCGGGGCATCAGATTGCTGGTCGGCAAAATTTGTGGGGAGCTGGCGTGATGAGGCCAAAAAAAATCAAATCGCCGACTTATTATTCAGCACAAAGTTGTTACCCGATGGTTCCCCGGCAGGCATCGGTCTTTCCCTCTGGCGTTTCAATATCGGCGCGGGTAGCCTGGAGCAGGGAAAGGCAAGCACAATCGCCGACGAGTACCGGCGCGAGGAATGTTTTTTACAGCCTGATGGGCACTACGACTGGAACAGGCAAAAAGGCAACCAGTGGTTTCTCCGTGCTGCAAAAAATCGCGGGGTTAAATATTTGCTGGGGTTTGCCAATTCTGCACCGGTACAGTTTACACAAAACGGGTTAGCGGCTGGTCTTGCCCGTAATGAACTGAACTGCCGCCCGGATAAGTATGCCGACTATGCCGGGTTTTTAACCACTGTCGCCGAACATTTCAAAAAAGAAGGTTTGCCGCTGGATTATATCAGCCCGGTCAATGAACCCCAATGGAAATGGGGTGAACATGCAGACCAGGAGGGAAGCGGTGCGACCAACGCGCAGATCAGCACCCTTGCCAGGATTATCGGGTCGCAACTGGCCCGTGCAAAACTCGCTGCGCAGGTTACTGTCGCGGAAGCCGCCCAGGTACAGTTCCTCTATAACAGTAACAACAGCATTGGCAACCAGATCGCCGATTTTTTCAGCCCCGCATCGACAAATTACCTGGGTAATGTGCCGAATATCGCACCGGTCCTGGCCTATCACAGTTATTTTTCCACCTGCCCCGATTCCGTATTGCAGCATACGAGGATGTCGGCGTTCCGCCAGCGGCAAACCATCGACAGCAACCTGCAGTTGTGGCAATCCGAATTCGGCATCCTGGGTAATATCTGCGGCCTGCTCAATGGTGGTCCGCGCCACACGGGCATTGAATATGGCCTGTATGTCGCTACCGTGATGCATGCCGACCTTACTGTAGCCGGCGTTACTTCCTTCCAATGGTGGCTCGGCATCAATCCTTATGACTACAGTGACGGGCTGGTCTATATCAATGCCCCGGATGGCAGCATCAGCCCACAGCAGTCCAGGGAAGATGGCAGAGTATCAGACAGTAAACAACTATGGTGCATGGGCAATTACGCGAGGTTTGTGCGGCCCGGTATGCAACGCATCGCCGCTTCAATAAACAAAGATGGCCTGCTGGTCAGCGCCTACCTCGATAAGGCAAAAAAACTTATTACTGTGGTGCTGATTAATCCCGCGGATAAAATTGCAAGGGTGCAGTTGGAACCAGGCAACAGGGTTTTCGCGGGGCCATCAGACCTGTATACCACATCCGCAACGGAGAACCTGGCCCATGCAGTATCCACTACCAATTTATTAGTGATTCGTGGCAAATCAGTCACCACGCTGGTTGCCCATTACCGTTAGATAATACCGATTGCTTCATTAATGTATAAAGTAAATTGTATGAAACACCTGCTGGTTACTTTTCTTGCCTTGTCCATTTTTATTGCTGTTCGTGCGCAGTCGTATCAGCCCAACTGGGCGTCGCTTGATCAGCGGCCCACCCCACAATGGTTTAAAGATGCCAAGTTTGGGATATTCATCCACTGGGGCGTGTATTCCGTTCCCGGTTACAGCAGTAAAGGGCAGTACGCAGAATGGTACCAGAACGGGCTCAATAACCACGACACGGCACGCATCACCTACCAGCGGGAGAAGTTTGGCAACCTCACGTATTACCAGCTGGCCGACCAGTTCAAGGCTGAGCTGTTTAACCCCGACGACTGGGCAAAACTCTTTGAAGCCTCCGGTGCAAAATACATTGTGCTCACCTCCAAACACCATGACGGCTTTACGTTATGGCCCAGCAAGGAAGCGGACCGCGACTGGGGTTTCCCATGGACAGCCACCGAGGTGGGTCCAAAACGAGATTTGATCAAAGATCTTTTTGCTGCCGTCAGGAAGACCAGTGTACATGCAGGCATGTATTATTCCCTGTACGAATGGTACAACCCGCTGTGGTTAACCGATAAAGACAAATTTATAGCACAGCATACGTGGCCGCAGATGAAGGACCTGATCAACACGTATCAGCCTGATGTGTTCTGGACGGATGGCGATTGGGAGTTGCCCGCCGAGACCTGGAAAAGCCAGGAGTTCCTGACCTGGTTGTACAATGAAAGCCCGGTGAAGCAAAAGGTGGTGGTCAACGACCGCTGGGGTAAGGGTCTTCGTTTTCATCATGGCGGAATTTATACGCCGGAGTACCAGCCCGACATGGATTTCGCCAATCATTACTGGGAAGAAAGCAGGGGAATGGGATTCAGTTACGGGTACAACCGGGCAGAAGATGCCTGGGATTATAATTCAGCACAGTCGCTCATTTTACAGTTGGTGGATAAAGTGAGCAGCGGCGGTAATTTCCTGCTGGATATCGGGCCGGATGGCCATGGAAAGATTCCGCCCATTATGCAGGAAAGACTACTGCAGATTGGCGATTGGATGAAAGTCAACGGCGAGGCCATCTACAATACGGTAAGATGGACAACCCCATCGCAATGGAATGCGGGCAACAAAGGATACAAACCAAAGAATGGCAGCGGGGACCTGCTGCTCAAACTGACTATTGATCCCGATCCGGGTTATGCCGTTAAGGAAGTTTTCTTTACTTATAATCCCACGGCCAATAACCTTTACGCGATACTTCCCAAATACCCGGATAACAACCAGCTGCTGCTTAATGCCATGACGTTGCCAAAGGGAACAGTGGTGGAGTTGCTGGGTACAGGTGCCACCTGCAGCTGGCAGCAGTCGGGAGAGAATGTCCGCATAACATTACCGCCTTATAATCCTAATAAAATGAAAGCGCCCTATGCGTTTGCGCTTAAAATTAAAAATTTTGGCCAGTCGGCCGACAGGGCAGTCAGCCGGAAATAATCGGTTGTTTATTGCAGTGAGTGACAATAAAACTGGCGTAACCAATTCTGCAGCATGAAATCATCCCGCTCTGCCGGTATTTTTTTCTTTGTCATAGTAGGCTACGCCGCGTTTGGTCAGCAGGCAGGGCAGTCCACTGACTGGCTGGTGCACCCTTTCACCATTAAGACGGCAGTGACCCTGTCCGCTGATGGACGGGACCTTCAGCTCAGCAACGGCTTGCTGCAACGCAGCTTCAGGCTGCAACCCAACCTGGCCTGCATAGATTATGTAAACCTGGTAAACGGCCAGCAACTGTTGCGGGCGGTGAAAGCGGAAGCGCGGCTGATGATCAATGGGAAATCGTATAATGTGGGGGGATTATACGGCCAGCCGGAACAGGCCTACCTCCGTCCGGAATGGCTGAACGATATGGCCGGTCATGCCATAGATTTTCAATACGTTTCCTATGCTGTTGCCCCAGTGCAACCCTGGCTGCAATGGAAGCCTGCTTCCACCGGGTATAAGCCGCCCGCGCCTGCCAGGGGCCTTGCCCTCACGTTTCATTACAGAGCCGGTGACAGCGCTCTCAGCGGGTTATCGGTGAATGTACATTATGTGCTGTACGATGGCATCCCGTTGCTGGTAAAATGGATCAGCGTGGAAAATAAGGGTGCCCGGTCCTATCCCATCAACCGGGTGGTCAATGAGATCCTGGCCTTTCCCGAAGAAGAAAGTGCGGTGGTCGGTACGCCGGCGCAGATGAAAAAACAACATGGCATTTATGTAGAGACCAACTATGCTTTTAACAATGCCATGCGCTATGACATCAGCGATCAGACCACCCACTGGAAGGCCGACAGCAATTATACCTCGCAGGTCAACTACAACTACCAGACGCCCTGCCTCCTGGAAGTATACCCTGAGCAGGGGCCGGGCGTTGAGCTGATGCCTGGTCAGCACTTTACCTCGGTGCGCACCCACGAGCTGCTGATGGACAGCTATGACCGGGAGCGCCGCGGGCTGGCCATCCGGAAAATGTACCGCACGGTCGCCCCATGGACCACCGAGAATCCCATCTTCATGCACCTCGTCAGTAAGAACGATGACGAAGTGATCAACGTCATCAACCAATGCCGTGCTACCGGCTATGAAGCCGTTATCCTGAGTTTCGGCAGTCATTGTAATATGGAAGATACCTCGGCCGCGAACATCCGGAAGTGGAAGTCGCTCGCCGGTTATGCGCACCGGAAAAACATCCTGATAGGCAGTTACTCCCTGTTCAGCTCCCGGAGTATCAGTGACGCTGACGACGTCATCGATTCAATCACCGGTAAACCCGGCGGCGCCTTTTTCGGTAATGCGCCTTGTCTCGGCAGCGGGTGGGGACTGGCCTACCTGGAAAAAATAAAATACTTTTTAAGCAAGACCGGCTTCAATATTTTCGAAAATGACGGCCCGTACCCTGGCGATGTCTGCGCTTCGGTTACCCATCCGGGTCATACGGGTTTAAAAGACAGCCAGTGGAAACAGATGGAATTACAAAAGGGATTGTATCACTGGTGCAATGAACACGGTGTTTATGTCAATGCGCCCGACTGGTATTTCCTGGACGGTACCAACAAGACCGGGCTGGGTTACCGCGAAGTCAATTTTTCGCTTCCCCGTCCACAACAACTCCTCCTCAACCGGCAGAATATCTACGATGGTACCTGGGAAAAAATACCGGCGATGGGCTGGGGCTTTGTGCCGCTGACAAGGTACCAGGGCGGCGGTGCTGAGGCCGTGTTAGAGCCCCTGCAGGAGCATATTAGCGATTACCGCAGCCTGATGACAGCCTATTACGGCGCCGGGGTGCAGGCCTGTTACCGGGGTCCGCGGTTATACGATACCGATAGTACCCGGAGAATGGTGACGGCGGTCATCAGCTGGTACAAAAAGCATTTCGAAATTTTGAATGCGGATATCATTCACTTACGCCGGGCAGATGGACGCGACTGGGACGGCTGGATGCATGTTAGCCCTGCGCTCCCGGAAAAAGCCATGGTTTTCATTTTTAACCCGCTGCCGGTAGCCATCAGGCGGGTCATTACGGTACCGCTTTACTATACCGGTTTGAGCGGCCGGGCGGTCGTCATCGGGCAGGATGACAGTCGCCAGTCGCTGGCCCTCAGCCGGGATTATGCCATACAGGTATCCCTGTCTATCCCCGCCGGAAGCAGCAACTGGTTTATTATTCGTTGATACACAGTTGCCAGTTAGCCCGCTTCCCACTGTGCCGGCAGATTAAAATCGATGCTCCGCTGGCGGTGCTGGCAGGAAAGCCGTATTTTTAGGAGAGAAAAAATGCTGCCTGTTGAATCGCCTGCGCCATAAAAATACATTCCTGGTAATTGCCCTGCTGGCAGCGGGCACTGTTGCGTTCACCTGGCTTACACGGCAGCAAAAGATCGATTATAACAGCAACGTTAAGCCCATCCTCAATAAGAACTGCATTACCTGTCATGGCGGTGTCCGGCGAAAAGCCGGGTTCAGCCTGTTGTTCCGGTCAGAGGCGATGGCAAACACGGAGTCCGGTAAACCTGCTATCATACCCGGAGACCCCGACCATAGTGAAATGATCCGGCGGCTCACGTTGAAAGATCCCGAAGAACGGATGCCTTACCGGCACGAAGCGCTTTCATCGCACGATATTTCCATCCTGCGCAACTGGATTAAACAGGGCGCTCCCTGGGGCGACCACTGGGCGTATACTGCCGTTCAACCCGAGCCAGTCCCCCCGCTGAAACAATTAACCGGTTTCTTTTCAACTGGAAATGGCCTGGTGGTCAGGAATGAGATTGATAATTTTATACTCGATAAGTTACGGGACCATGACCTCAGGCCTTCCCCGGAGGCCGGTAAGGCCGCGCTGCTGCGGCGCGTTAGTTTCGATTTGATCGGCATGCCTGCACCTGGCTGGCTGCAGCACCCATTTATCAACGACAGCAGCAATACTGCCTACGAGCGGCTGGTCGACAGCCTCTTCGCTTCTCCTCATTACGGCGAAAAATGGGCAGCCATGTGGCTCGACCTCGCGCGTTACGCAGATACCAAAGGCTATGAACGCGATGATGCGCGAACCATCTGGCGCTACCGCGACTGGCTCATCAAAGCCTTCAACGAAAACAAGCCCTACAACCAGTTTTTAACGGAACAGCTGGCTGGGGATCTGCTCCCAAACCCGACGGAAGACCAGCTTATCGCCACCGCCTTTCACCGCAATACGATGACCAACGACGAAGGGGGCACAGACAACGAGGAGTTCCGCACAGCCGCCGTGCTGGATCGCGTCAATACCACCTGGGAAGCGCTGATGGGTACCACGTTCGCCTGCGTACAATGCCACAGTCATCCTTACGACCCGTTCACCCATGAAGAATATTATAAGTTCATGGCTTTCTTCAACAACACGAGAGATGAAGACAGCTATGCCGATTACCCGCTGCTGCGCAGCTTTAGTGATTCCGCAAAAATGGAAAAGAAACTGCTGACCGAGTGGCTGACGGTCCATGCCACCCCGGAACGTACCAAAGAAATTGACCAGTTCCTGGCCGACTGGCAGCCGTCCGTCAATTCGCTTGCCTGTGACCAGTTCATCAACAGCGAATTGTCTGACACCAAGTGGGCGGCCTTTCGTAACAATGGACTATGCCGGCTCAAAAACACCGATCTCAGCGGGGCCAGTGAAATTATCTACCGGTACCGAACAAACGAAAACGGCGGAGTCCTGCAGTTTCATGCCGATTCACCCGATGGGCCTGTTCTTGCCACCCTGCCCATCGACCCGGTAAAAGAGGGCTGGGGCATCAGCCGGGGAACAATGGTGCCACTACAGGGAAGGCATAATCTTTTCCTCACTTACCGCAATGCAAAACTGAAAAAACAAGATGACACGGGGGTTACGTTCGACTGGTTCTATTTTACCAGGCCCTTCCCCGGCGAGGGACAACCCGGTTATGCAGCAGCAGCCAAAAGATACTGGGATTTGTTGACCATGAAGACCCCGGTTACGCCCATTATGGTGGAAAACCCGGCGAACATGCAGCGCCTGTCCCACGTGTTTGAACGCGGCAACTGGCTGGTGAAAGGCGAAGTGGTCACACCGGGCACACCACATGCCCTCAATCCCATGCCACCGGGTGCACCGCGAAACCGGCTGGGGCTTGCTCAATGGATGACCAGCACGCAAAACCCGCTCACCGCAAGAACATTTGTCAACCGCGTCTGGGAACAACTGTTCGGAACCGGGCTGGTGGAAACCGTGGAAGATTTTGGTACGCAGGGTATCCCGCCTACGCCCCGCGAGCTGCTTAACTACCTCTCCTGGCAGTTTATGCATACCGATAATTGGGACATTAAAAAGCTGCTGAAGAAAATTGTACTGTCGGCCACCTACCGGCAGGATTCAAGGGCATCTGATGAATTGCTTAAAAAAGATGATGCCAATAAATTCTATGCACGCGGGCCAAGGGTTCGCCTCTCGGCGGAAGCGCTGCGTGACCAGGCACTTTGTATCACCGGAATGCTGAGTGAAAAGATGTACGGACCCAGTGTGATGCCGGAACAGCCGGAGGGCATCTGGCGTTCGCCGTACGACGGGGCGAGGTGGGTCACCAGCCGCGGACCTGATAAATACCGTCGTGCCCTGTACACGTATTGGAAACGCACTGCGCCCTATCCTGCCATGATGACCTTCGACGGGGTGGCCCGGGAGGTTTGTACGCCAAGGCGCATCCGTACCAACACCCCCCTGCAGGCACTGGCGGGATTGAATGATGAGGCCAACCTTGATATGGCCCGGCAGATGGCTGAAAGGCTGGTGGCAGCGATGCCCGGTGATGCCAACGATCAGATCAAACTGGTGTATGAAAGAGCCACGGGTCATGTTGTTCCGGCGGCTGCCATGCATACACTGCTGAAACTATACGAACGCGCACAGCGACAGTTTTCCGCCTCTGATGCGGCAGCCTGCCAATTGTCCGGGTCCGTACGCGACAGGAAAACGATGGCGGAAATCGCCTCGCTGGTGGTAGTCATCAATACGGTCCTGAATCTTGATGAAGTGGTGACCAAAGAATAATTAATCATCCGGCCGGGTCGGGTAAATGCAATTGGGCAATGATGAAAAAGGATATTCATAACAGTCGCCTGGTGCGCGAAGCGGCTAACGCCTACCTGCAGGCACAGACGCGGCGGCATTTTATTAAGGAAAGCGCGATGGGACTGGGAGCCCTGGCGCTGGGCGCGCTTGTTGGTTGCGGCAGTCGCAGTTCGCAAAATCCTGTTGTTTTTGATGCCGCCCACCCGCTGGAACCCAAAATGCCCATGTTCCCCGGGAAAGCGAAGTCTGTCATTTATCTTCATATGGCTGGTGCTCCGTCGCAGCTGGAGCTGTTCGATTACAAGCCCGAGCTGATGAAACTCGATGGCCAGGACTGCCCGCAATCCCTGCTGGCGGGCAAGCGGTTTGCCTTTATCCGTGGCGTACCTAAGATGCTCGGTCCCCAGGCGAATTTCAGGCAGCGGGGCGAAAGTGGATTGTGGATCAGCGATCGCCTGCCCCATTTAGCCAATATAGCCGATGAGATCACCCTGCTCAAGGCGGTGACTACTGACCAGTTCAACCATGCCCCGGCTCAGTTGCTCATGCATACCGGATCGCCAAGGCTGGGAAGGCCAAGCATGGGAAGCTGGGTAACTTATGGACTCGGTACGCAAAATCAAAACCTGCCGGGCTTCGTGGTGCTCACCTCCGGCGGTAAGAATCCAGATGCCGGTAAAAGTGTATGGGGAAGCGGTTTCCTGCCCAGTGTTTACCAGGGTGTCCAGTGCAGAAGCGAAGGAGACCCGGTATTATTCATCAACGATCCCGCAGGCATGGATCGCGATCTGCGGAAGGCGTCGATAGATGCCATCAATGACGTAAACCAGCAGGCGTATGAAGATTACAAGGATCCCGAAATCCTGTCGCGTATTGCCCAGTACGAAATGGCCTATAAGATGCAGGTCTCTGTGCCCGAAGTGATGGACATCAGCGATGAACCACAATACATCCATGACATGTATGGGTCAAAACCCGGCAACGGAAGTTTTGCCAACAACATATTGCTGGCGCGGAAACTGGTGGAGAAAGGCGTTCGATTCGTACAATTGTTCGACTGGGGTTGGGACAGCCACGGCACCAGTGCCGGCGATGCGGTGGATATTGGCCTGGTCAATAAATGCAGGCAGGTCGACAAATCCATTACCGCGCTGATACTTGATCTCCGCCAGCGTGGCCTGCTGGAAGAAACCCTGGTGGTGTGGGGTGGTGAATTCGGCCGTACGCCCATGCAGGAAAACAGGGGTGGCAAAACCATGCCCTTCAAGGGACGGGACCACCATACCGAGGCTTTTACGATGTGGATGGCCGGGGGTGGCATCAAAAAAGGGTACAGCTACGGAGAGACCGACGAAATCGGGTACAGCGCGGTGAGCGGCAAAACCACACCGTTCGATATCCAGGCCACTATCCTGAACCAACTGGGGTTTAATCATGAACAGTTTACTTATCAATACCAGGGTCGTCCCTTCCGGCTTACCGATGTAGCCGGCACCGTAATCAGCGACATCATCGCCTGACACGTGATTACACCCAAAAAGGTAACCGACACGTAACTGCACCGGCACTACATTATGCGGATCGATAGGAGAAAATTTATTACTTTAACGTCAACAGCAGGCGCAGGGTTACTGCTACCTGCAACCGAAATTAAACCAGCATTCGATTCCCAACCAGGCATGCTAAACACCGGCTTCGAACTAAAAATTATGGGCACCAACTGGGGCTACCCCGGTAACCTGGATGCCTTTTGTGCGCACGCTAAGAAGGAAGGATACGACGGTATTGAAATGTGGTGGCCCATACAGCAGGCGGGCCAGGAAGAACTATTTGCGGCCTTACAGAAACACCAGCTGGATATCGGTTTTTTATGCGGTGGCAGCCAGCCCGATCCGGCGGAACATCTCCAGTATTTTACCCGGATGGTTGATGCGGCGGCCAGGAACACCGTACAGCGGCCGCTGTACATCAACTGTCATTCCGGGCGGGATCATTTTTCTTTTGCCCAGAACAAACGCTTTATCGATCATACTACGGCATTGTCCCGGGAGACCGGCATAACGATTTGCCATGAAACGCACCGCTCCAGGATGCTTTTTGCCGCGCATGTGGCGAGAAATTTTATTGAACAAAATCCGGAGCTGAAACTCACTTTTGATGTGTCTCACTGGTGCAATGTACATGAGACCTTATTGCACGACCAGGCCGAAACCGTGGCGCTGGCTTTGGACCGGGTGGAACATATTCATGCGCGAATCGGTCACCCGGAAGGCCCGCAGGTAAACGATCCCCGGGCACCGGAATGGGAAGCCGCCGTGAAACAGCATTTCGACTGGTGGGATGTAGTCATCGCGCGAAAAAAGAAAAAAGGGGAGCGGATGACGATACTGACGGAATTCGGTCCGCCGGATTATATGCCGACCCTTCCCTATACGAGGCAACCCCTGGGTGACCAGTGGGCCATCAATGCCCACATGATGCGCGAGTTGAGAAAGCGGTATGCGTGATAGCAAAAGGGGTTTCAATGTCATCGATATAAAAAAAATATTTTGGACGGGGTCAGCGCATGGCCCGGCAAAAGGATCGGCCGAAGGCCCCATTATTTATGAGCGAATTTTTTGGTCACCTGCATCCTGTACTCGTTCATCTTCCCATCGGGTTGCTTTTGCTGGCCTGTTTTTTTCAGCTCTTGTCGGCGTATGACCGCTACCGGTACCTCCGGCCTGCTGTCCGGTTTACGCTATTTTGGGGAATGATCAGCGCCGTAGCTGCCTGTATCACCGGTTACCTGCTCGCTTCATCGGGTGACTATGACGAAAGCCTGGCCTCGCGTCACCAGTGGATGGGCATCAGCGTGGCCATCATTTCCATAATATATTATGCCGCATACCGGCACCAGCTGCTGCAGCGCTTTCACTGGGGGATGCCATCATTGCTCATCGTACTGGTTGGGATCACCGGGCATCTGGGCGGATCGCTTACCCATGGCAGTGATTATCTTACCAGTGCCTTCACCAATGCGCTGGATACTGTACCGGCGCAAAAACCCATTCCCAATATCCAGGAGGCCGCAGTATACGCAGACATCATCCAGCCTTTACTGCAGAGAAAATGTTACAGCTGCCATGGTCCGAATAAGCAAAAGGGAAAATTCAGGATGGATGCAACGGACGCGCTGCTGAAAGGGGGTAAAGATGGCGTGGTGATAGAACCGGGAAATGCAGATGCGAGCGAACTGATCAAACGGGTGCTGCTGGAGAAATCCGACGAACACCATATGCCGCCCAAAGAAAAGCCACAGTTGTCAGAAAATGAAATGGCTGTGCTGCACTGGTGGATTGCCACGGGCGTAACTTTTACGAAAAGAACCAAAGAGTTGCCGCAGCCCGAAAAAATAAAACCGGTGCTCCGGTCTTTTCAGCAGGTAACCACCATGAAAAACATGTCGGCTTACGTGCCCGCCGGGCCGGTAGTAAAGGCCGATCAAAAGGATATTGATTTGTTGCGATCGAAAGGGATTATAGTGTTGCCTGTATCCCGCGAGACCAATTACTTGGAGGTAAATTTTGTTACCGCTTCCCGCCTGGGCGATTCAGCGATGCGGTACCTGCAACCTATCGCGAAACAGGTGGTATGGCTCAGGTTAAGTGACACGCGGATAACCAATGCGGCGATGACGGTGATTGCGACATGTGTCAACCTCACCCGACTGCAGCTGGAAGGCACACAAGTCACGGATAAGGGGCTTGCTGCGCTTAAAGGGTTAGACCAGTTGCGATCCTTAAACCTGGTCAATACCTCAGTGACCACCGCGGGATTACTTTCCCTCAAAAATTTGTCGGGGCTGCAACATCTCTATGTATTTAAAACAGGCAGTGCGGGCAAGGAATGGATGGCGCTCAAAAAGTCTTTTCCAAAAACGGATGTGGATACCGGCGGTTATATCGTTCCGCTGTTGCCTTCCGATACTACGCTGGTAAAGGCGCCTGCTGCCATCGTGCCCGAGTAAAAAGAAAGGGCAGCAACCGGTATACCTGGTAATTATATTCCTTTAAACAGCGGTTTTCTTTTTTCCAGGAAAGCAGCCGTCCCTTCTTTGGCATCGGCGGTGTCAAATAATTCGCCGAATGCAGTTACCTCCCGGTCCAGTCCATCTTCGGCCCCACGCGCAGCCAGGTTGGTGAGGGCAATGATTTTTTCAATGGCAAGCGGTGCTTTGGCATTGATGAGGTCGAGCAGTTCCCTGGTTTTTTGCAGCAATAGTTCGGGGGCAAAAGCATAATTGGCCAGCCCCAGTTGAACCGCTTCGGCGGCGCTGACCATATTGCCGGTCAGCATCAGTTCCATCGCTTTCCCTTTGCCTACTAGTTGCGTCAGGCGTTGGGTGCCGCCATAGCCGGGGATCAGGCCCAGACTGATTTCCGGTTGTCCAAACCGGGCATTGTCGCTGCATAAACGGAAATGGCAGGCCATGGCCAGTTCACAACCGCCACCTAATGCAAAGCCGTTCACTGCAGCGATTACTGGTTTAGGGCAATTTTCGATTTTGCTGAAAACCAGTTCCTGCCCCCGGCGGGCTAATGCTTCGCCGCCGCCGCCATCGAGGGCAAGAAATTCGGTGATGTCTGCCCCGGCTACGAATGATTTCGGGCCACTGCCGGTAATGATGACACTTTTTACCGCCGCATTTTCATAGACTTCGGTAAGTGCCTGTGCCAGCTCCGATATAACGGTCCTGTTCAGGGCATTTAGTTTTTCGGGCCGGTTGATCGTTATCGTGAAGATGCCGTTGTCCAGCGCGGTCAGCAGTGATGCGTAAGTTGCCATAATGAGACAGGTTGAAGGTTAGAAGTCGCGGTGGATCCGTACCCATTCTTTGATATAGGATACAATTTCACTGGTTGCCGTGCCGGGAGGAAAGAGCTGGCCAACCCCCATACCGGTAAGGATTTCCATGTCCTCGCGGGGAATAATGCCGCCGCCGGTAAGCAGCACATCATCCATGCCTTTCTCTTTCATGAGGCTGATGATTTTTGGAAATACGGTATTGTGCGCGCCGCTGAGTATGCTCACGCCAATCGCGTCAGCATCTTCCTGCAGGGCGGCATTAACCACCATCTCAGGAGTTTGGCGAAGCCCGGTATAGATCACTTCCATGCCTGCATCGCGGAGGGCCGTCGCAATGATCTTGGCCCCGCGATCGTGGCCATCCAGCCCGCATTTGGCCACCAGCACCCGGATGGGGCGGTTGGGCATCGGTCGGGGCTCGGACAACTTATCATTCATCGGCTGAATTTATGGTAAATGTACAGAATGCCGCATAACCCGGCGGCCGGTCCTGCCGTCCTGCGGTTTTACAGGGCTGCTTTTTTCTTCCTGAGGCGTTCCCGGAAATAAGCTTTGAAACTACTGTCGGCACCCCTGAGCAGGATGATGAGGGTGCCCCTTTCCCGGGAAAAGGGGTTTTGGATGCTGTCTTCCAAGGTGGCGGAAATAAACTGGTGAATAAAGGGATGCTGCATTTCCTGCTTGTCCGGCGTCACCAGCAGGAGGTTCTCATAATCCGGCACGGCAGGCATCCAGTACAGGAAACTGGCGTTGTCGCTGAAGGCGACCGGAAGCTGGTAATCTGATCCATAGTAGTTGAGTGCACCTGCTTCGCCGTAGTTATCGGCATAAACGACGGTCTGTTTTTTTTCGGTGGCCGTCAGCGTGTGGTAAACCCGGGCAGTTTTACCAGCCATTTCTTTCCAGCCCAGCATGTCGGAAAAATCCTGTGGAAGGGGATGGGTCTTTTGATCTTCCCAGGTAAGGGCGCCGGTTTTTGCGATATGGTTCCGTGCGAAGAAAGCGGCAAGGCGGGCTGGCGCGAATATGGGCAGGTAGATGGGGATTAAAAAAATACTCAGGGCCGCAGCGTAGACCAGCAGCGGGAACCTTAGCCAAACCGGGCGTGCCGTCAGCTTTTCCAGCCGGCAGGCACCGAGTGCAAAAAGGATAGGGTAAGCGCCGAGGGTATAATAATTTTTTCCATGGAGGAGGAGGAGTAGGAAAACGATGAACAACGATGCCCAGGCAAGAAATCGAACGGGTTTGCCCGAGCGGGTGAAAGCGGCCCAGAACAGGCCGGTGATCCATACCGGCAATATGGCGATGTTCATGAGAAGCTGGTCCGTTAGAAAGGTGAGTGGGTTAACGTACTGCAACTGGGTTTCCCGGAGCTCACGCATGTGAAACAGGACGGGGAAATGATGGATATACTGCCAGACCAGGTTCGGTAAAAAAATAAGGAAACCCACCAGGGAAGCGATATAAAAATGCTTGTTGCTGAAAATGCTGCGGTAGGGCGTAAGGAGCAGCCCCGCCAGCAGGGAGGTGATATAAAATGCCGCAGAATATTTAGACAGCATTGCCAAACCCGCGCTGACGCCAAACAGGTAAAGCCATTTGTACCGGCCGCTGCGGGTCCACATCAGCATGCTGGAGGCCATCGCCGTCCAGAAAAATATTTCCAGGAAAACCGGTTGAAAGAGGTAGTTAATGCGCAGGTAAGGACCCAGTACAAACGGCAGGAAGCCCAGCAGCAGGGCAAAATTTTTGCCGCCGAGTTCCCGGATGATGCCTGCCACGACCAGAAAATTAAGCGCCCCGAAAAGTGCAGACCAGCACTTGATCCAAAACAGGGTATGGGCGAAGTGGCTGGATATCCACGCAAAGCCGCTCAGCAGTGGCGGCACTTCCATAAAGCCCCATGCCGGGTGGTTGCCTTCCGCCAGATAAAGCAACTCATCGCGGTGCGGTTCGTATACCGGGCTTTGCAGGAGGAAGGGCAGCGCAAATTTCAACAGCGCCAGGAAATAGATGAACGCCGATCTATTGTTCATGTGGGTTGGTTTTGGCTTCGCTGGTAGCATAGTGCATCAGGCAAACGTTGCGGCTTCAGCGCCGCCTTCTCCAGGCGACGATGAAACTTGCACGCCTTTGTTAAAGTTAAAGATTACGAAGGTATGTCGGGCTTTGTTCCTTTGCGCGCCGGCATAAGCACCACAGCCTTATCACTAACGGTTGCTGAGCTGTGCAGGCGGCTATTTCTGACGCTATACCAATGCATGTAAATAATCAGCCGTTTCATTAAGTCCAAGTTTCTACCCTGGTTCAATACGGCAGATTCAGCGAGTGCCGGGTTGGCTGTATCTAATAACCGGACAGCCACTGTATCAAAACCGAACATCCGATATTTTTTTTCGTTCACATCAAATTGATTTACAATTTAATAAGTACATGGCATTTTACTTGGTGCTTACAGACGGTTGCTCTGTTGCAGCTTTTAATAGGCGTCCCGCTATGTTAAAAAATTATTTCAAAACTGCCTGGCAGAATTTACGCAGCCATACATCTTATCTCGTCATTAATGCTATCGGGTTGGCCGTAAGCATTGCAGCCTGCATACTTATTTTCTTATTAACCCGGTATGAAACAAACTTTGACAATTTTCATCCTAACAAAACACGCATTTACCGGGTGGTATCGGCAACGAAAACCAGGAACGGAACGGATTATTCAAAAGGCAGTGCCTTACCGCTGGCAGAAGCCTTACGAACAGACTACCCGCAACTGGATCACGTAGCCCGTACCTATAGTCGGGATAACCAGCAGGTAACTTTGCTAAATGATAAAGCTGGTGCCCCTCAACGGAAATTTAAAGAATCTATTTTTTTCGCTGAACCTGAATTTTTCGAAATATTCAACTTTCCGTTCCTGGCAGGTGATGCTAAAACTGCTTTATCAGAAAGCAATGCCGCAGTGGTTACCGAGGAAATAGCAGAAAAATATTTTGGCGACTGGCATACGGCCATCGGCAAATTAATTATGTATGATAATGACAGGGATAAGGTCTGTAAAATAACAGGCATCCTAAAAAATGTTCCTGCTAACACCGATTTTCCTTTGCAGGTTGTACTTTCTTTTAAAACAGCCAAAGGCGAGGACGGTCTATCCGACTGGTCAGGCCAGGACGGGGCGTTGAATACCTTTGTGGTGCTTCCAAAAAATAGATCGTCAAAGCAATTTGACAGTGACCTGAAAGCGGTGGTAAAAAAGTATGCTCCTGCAGAATATGCGAACCACGGCTATTTATTACAGCCTTTAAGCAATATGCACTACCAGGGGGAGTTTGGCACTTATAAAGGCAGTACGTTCAGCAAAGGATTGATTACCGCATTAAGATTGATAGGCGTATTTCTCTTATTCATTGCCTGCATAAACTTTATTAACCTGGCTACTGCACAGGCAGCCTACCGTTCGAAGGAAGTTGGGATTAGAAAGGTTTTGGGCAGCAATAAAAAGCAATTGATTGTTCAGTTTTTAAGTGAAACCTTACTCATTACAATTTCCTCCGTTTTTTTAGCATTAGTAATAGTATTCATTGCGTTGCCGGTGCTTAACAATTTCCTGGGCATAGGACTGGAAATACAACCGGGCGTTCCGTTGGTGGCATTGTTGTTTAGCATAATTATTATTGTTACCCTGTTATCCGGCTTCTATCCTGCATTTGTTTTATCGGGATTTAATCCCATCGACGTGTTGAAAAGTAAATATACCCATCATCATGCTAGTGGAATTTCGCTAAGAAGGGTGTTGGTTGTTCTACAGTTTACGGTTTCACAAATCCTGATTATAGGAACATTGGTTGTGGTGGGACAAATGAAGTTTTTTCAAAATGCAAACCTTGGTTTTGATAAAGCTGCCATTATTACTGTCCCGCTCGCAAACGATAGTGCACGCGTGTCTAAAATGGGCGTACTAAAAATGCAGTTGCTAAAGGTAGCTGGAATAAAAAGTGTGAGCATCAGTAGTTTTAGCCCAATGGATAAAGCGTCCTGGGGCGGTGATTTCAGATTTGACAATGCAGCAGCAAAATCAGATTTCGAACCCGATTTTAAATGGGCAGATGCCGACTTCTTTAAAACCTTTAATATGCCGTTCATCGCGGGCAGGCCGTATTACCCGGCCGACACCATAAACGGATTTGTTGTGAATGCACTAATGGTGAAAAAGCTGGGGATTGCCAACCCCGAAGACATCCTGGGGAAAAAACTGGCTATTTTTAACGGGAGCATCGTTGCCCCGGTGGTGGGAGTCGTAAAAAACTTTAACGGCGGTTCGATGAAGGAAGAAATGAAGCCCATCTTGCTGGGTTCCTGGAAATTGGTATACCACTCGATCAATATTAAAATACAACCGGGAACGACGCAACAAACCTTAGAAGCAATAGAACAACTTTGGAGCAATACCTACCCTGATTTTGTTTTTGAATACCAGTTTCTGGATGATAAAATAGCCAGCTTTTACAAGCAGGAAACCCAGCTTTCCCAACTTTTTAAGATAGCGGCAGGGATTGCCTTATTTATTTCTTGTCTTGGTTTGTATGGCTTTGTTTCATTCATGGCAGTACAGCGTACTAGGGAGGTAGGCATAAGAAAAGTCATGGGTGCATCCATATTCAGCATTGTTTATTTATTCTCAAAAGAAATTACCGGGCTAATTGGTATTGCATTTTTCATCGCCACTCCGTTAGCTTCTTTTTTCATGCATCGATGGCTGCAACAATATGCTTACAGGATAGACATTGGCGTGGTCATATTCCTATCCGCCATCCTGATTTCTACCACCGTGGCCTGGCTGGCTGTGGGCTACCAGGCCCTGAGCGCAGCGGTGGCCAACCCGGTAAATAGTTTGAGATCGGAATAATCGCCCTTTCTTTACATTTAATTTGCGACAGCTTTTCTCGGGCGCCTTTCCTTTTCCTCCTGAGAAAACCAAGCATAAATGAGGTAACGCCGCTTATCCCTGTAACAACTGCAGGCTGTGCCGTATCCGCTGGATGCAGGCTGCTTTTCCGAGTACCGCGGCAATGTCGAACACGCCCGCTCCGAATTTGCCGCCCACCAGCATCACCCGCAACGGTAAGAGTACATCTCCCGGTTTTATCTGGCTGGCGGCGACCATCTCCTTAAACTCTTTCTCGAGATCCGTGGCATCCCATTGCTGCATCAGTTCCATCTGCCGGATCAGTTCCATAAAAAACTGTTGCTTGTGGTCATTCCATTTAGGTTGAACCGATTCCAGCGCCGGGTGCTCCGGGGCGGTAAAAAAGTAGGCCGACTGCTCCACAAAATCATACAGCAGGTGGCAGCGATCTTTTACCAGCCCGATCACTGTGGAGAGAAAGTTATCATCAGCCACTGCAATCCCTTTTTCTGTCAGGATGGCTTTCACCGGTGCCAGTAACGCTTCCGTATCGGTTTTCTTAATCCATTCCTGGTTGAACCATTTGGCCTTTTCGAAATCAAATTTCGCCCCCGCTTTATGAATTCTTTCTACCGAGAATTTAGCCGCTAGTTCCTCCAGGCTGAAGATCTCCTGTTCGGTCCCATCGTTCCAGCCGAGCATCGCCAGCATGTTCACGAAGGCTTCGGGAAGGAAGCCCAATTCCCGGAACCCTTTGGTGGTTTCAAGGGTTTTTGGGTCGGTCCAGTTCATGGCAAAGACCGGGAAGCCGAGGCGGTCCCCGTCGCGCTTGCTCAGTTTGCCGTGTCCATCCGGTTTAAGGATGAGGGGAAGATGGGCCCATTGAGGCATCTTGTCGAGGCCGAAAAGGTGTTTCCAGAGCTGAACATGGACTGGTGCGCTGGGCAGCCACTCCTCCCCGCGGAAGGCATGGGTGATTTTCATAAGGTAATCATCCACCACCACGGCGAGGTGATAGGTGGGCATGCCATCGGCTTTCAGCAGCACCTTGTCATCCACCTGCGCACTGTCTACACTCACTTCTCCACGAATCATATCGGTAAAGCTGATAATTTCCTGGGCGGGCATTTTAAGGCGGACCACGTGCGGGTTGCCCGCGGCCACGCGTGCAGCGGTCTCCGCTGCTCCAAGCGTAAGTGAGTTGTCGAGCCTGTTCCGGGTATCGTGGTTATATTGAAAATTGGGTGTGGCAGTACGCTGCTGTTCCAGTGCAGCAGCAGTGTCAAAAGCATAGTAGGCCATGCCTTTTTTGACCAGTTCTTCGGCATACTGCCGGTAGATAGCCTTCCTTTCGCTCTGGCGATAAGGGCCGAAGGCGCCAGGTCGGGCCGGACTTTCATCTGGCGAAATTCCACACCAGTCGAGACACTGCAGGATGTAGTCCTCGGCACCCGCCACAAAACGACCCTGATCGGTATCCTCTATGCGCAAAATAAATGTTCCCCCGTTCCGGCGGGCAAAAAGGTAATTAAATAAAGCAGTGCGCACGCCGCCCAGGTGTAGGCCACCGGTTGGACTGGGAGCAAAGCGAACCCTGATGTCATTTTCCATAGCGGGTAAAGTTAGTAGTTGCCGGAGGGATAAGGCCGTTAGGTACCGAAGAAAATAAAATGGGGAAGATCGCGATAAGTTTGTGATTATCAATCCCCGTCAAAATGGCGAACCCGACGGAAGGGCTGGGACAGCGATTCTTTTTAAAAAATTTTTAATTCCGTGCAGCATATCTCCTACTATGCCTGTCACATTAAAAGGGTATTAAATTAGATTTTTAACGAATTACGTTTTCGACTATTTTCGTGCCCGTCCTGAACCTTTTTCCAAAAAATTTGGTGCAAGCCTAATGAGATAACCAATACCAACTGCGAATGCATAATCCCGCCACCAGGCGGGATTATCTTTTTACATCCCGCCACCAGGCGGGATATTTTATAAAGCATACCCCAGCATGGCTATCAGACATGCCCCGGGGTGGTAAGGGGTGTTACTATACGGCAAAGCTTTCGCCACAGGCACAACTGCGGCTGGCGTTGGGGTTATTGAAATAAAATCCTTTCCCATTCAGGCCTTCTGAAAACTCGAGGGTAGTATTAACCAGGTAGAGGAAACTTTTGAGATCGGTCACCACTTTTATGCCGTTGTCTTCAAAAGCCTGGTCGGAGGGTTTCATCTGCGTATCGAAATCCATTTTGTAACTCAGTCCGGAGCAACCGCCACCTACCACGGACACCCGCAGAAAATGGTCTTTATCGTTCATGGCGCCTTCCTCCATCAGGTGAAGGACTTTTTCTTTTGCTTTATCGCTAACATAAATCATAGCAGGCTGTATTAAATAATCAGTGTAAAATATTTTCGATTCAGGCGTTGTTCATTTCCCGCATTTTCTTAACCGCTCCCGTTAACAGTCTGATCACATCATCCACCTCTTCAGCGGTGGTAAATCTGCCGAGGCTAAACCGCAGCGAAGCGTGGGCGAGGCTGTCGCTCAGCCCCATTGATTTTAAAACATGCGAGGGTGTGATGGACGCTGAACTGCAGGCACTCCCCGAGCTTACCGCCAGCTGCCTGTTGAACGACATCATCAGTCCTTCACTTTCGGTATACCCAAAAGAAAGGTTGGTGACATGCGGCAGCCGATGCAGTATATTCCCGTTTACGCGCGTTTCATCGAGCATCAGCAGGTTGGTTTCCAGTTTATCTCTCAGGAGTGTTAAGCGGGCCTGTTCTGTGGCCATAGCTGACTGCGCGATAGTCGCTGCTGCGCCCAGGCCCACGATACCCGGCACGTTCAAGGTACCGCTGCGCATTCCTTTTTCGTGGCCGCCACCGTCCATTTGCGCCACCAGCCTGATGCGCGGATTCTTCCGGCTCACATACAATGCGCCTGCGCCTTTCGGACCATACATTTTATGGGCGCTGAGGGCAAGCATGGCGATACCCTCTTTTTTTACGTCGACCGGAATTTTTCCCGCTGCCTGTACGGCATCGGTAAAAAAGGGGATGTTGTGTTCGGCGGCGATGCGGCCGATTTCGGCAACCGGCTGGATGGTACCGGTTTCATTGTTGGCATACATCACTGCTATCAGCAAGGTAGAGGGCCGGATAGCAGCGCGAAGATGCGACAGATCAACCAAGCCGGTAACATCTACCGGAAGGTAAGTAATCTCAGCTCCCTGTTTCTCCAGGTGGAGGCAGGTATCGAGCACAGCTTTGTGTTCGGTTTCAACAGTAATGATATGATTGCCTTTCTGGCGGTACATATCAAACGCTCCTTTGAGGGCGAGGTTATCCGCTTCCGTTGCCCCGCTGGTAAAGATAATTTCTTCGGGGCTGGCACCAATCAGTGCTGCCACCTGTTCTCTTGCCACAGCTACGGCTTCTTCGGCCTGCCATCCATAAAGATGGTTTCTGCTGGCGGCATTTCCGAAAAAACGGGTGAAATAGGGCAGCATCGCTTCTACCACCCGCGGGTCGCAGGGGGTAGTAGCATTGTTGTCCATATATACCGGTAAATCAGGCATGTTATAAGTTCTTCTTTAAAACACGAAATTACCTCAATTGGTTCTATTTTTAGCAGGAAACAAGCTTGCGGGCGGCCGGGTCGGGTACGAACGTGAAGCAAAAAAAATGGATATGACAAACATTGAACATATCGGTATTGCCGTAAAAGATTTAACGGCTGCGATTCCTGTTTACGAAGCGATGCTGAATAGCCTGTGTTATAAGACGGAAGTGGTAGCGGGGGAGAAAGTAAACACCGCTTTTTTCAGGGTCGGTTCATCAAAAATTGAGTTGCTTGAAAGTTCAGGAGTAGATGGGGTGATAGCCAATTTTATTGCTAAAAAAGGAGAAGGCATTCACCACATCGCTTTCGAGGTAGACGATATTTTGGCGGAAATGGAAAGACTTAAAAAGGCTGGGTTCCGGCTGTTGCATGAACAGCCTGTACCCGGGGCGGATAATAAAATGGTGTGTTTCCTCCATCCCAAATCATCCCATGGTGTGCTGGTGGAACTGTGCATGGAGCGCAAATAAAAAAAGCCCCGACGGGCTTTGAGCTGTTGCTGGAAAGGGGGAATAAAACCTAGAGCAATATTTTAGCAGAAGCCATCCATCCTTTGGCATCAGTCACCTGTACGATGTAGATGCCGGTATTAACGTTGAGGTTGCTGAGGCTGATTTTACCAGTGGCATTGGCATAAGTCTGCTGCAGTAAGGCCTGGCCGTTGCTGCTGTATACGGTGATGTGCACATTGCTTTTGACGGTGTTACCCAAGTCTACATGAACATTCTTGTCGGCGGCATAAATTTTAGCTGTTGTGTTCAGCTGGCTGCTGATTGTTTTCACGACAGAGAAAGAATAGTTGCCATCGTGATCCACCTGGCGAATGCGGTAATACGCACCGGTAGCGGTCATGTTATGGTCAACCACTTTATAATTCGCGGCGGTATTGGCATTGCCTGCACCCATTACTACGGAGATAACGGTCCAGTTGCTGCCATCAAAGCTGCGCTGTACTTCGAAGTTGTTGTTATTGAATTCCTGTGACGTGCTCCAGGTAAGAGTGATATCGGAACCATTGGCGGTAGCAG
>JBBROE010000062.1:0-23914 GCA_038229695.1 Chitinophagales bacterium
CTATTGCCGGGTTATCCGTCACGGCAACGGCCAGTGAAGTACGGCCATGAAACGACCGGCTGAACGCCACTACCTTTTTTCTGCCCGTATGAAAGGAGGCCAGCTTCAACGCATTCTCGGTGGCTTCCGCCCCGCTGTTGCAGAGAAACAACTGGAAATCGGGCTTGCCGCTCACCTTACCCAGCAACGTCGCCAGCTCCTGCTGCAGCGGAATATGCACAGAATTTGAATAAAAAGCGATCTTATGTAACTGGTCTTCGATCCGGTTGACCCAGTGCGGATGGGTATGACCGATACTGATCACCGCATGGCCCCCATACATATCCAGGTACTGCACCCCGTTTTCATCCCACACATAAGAGCCCTGGGCTTTCACTATCGTAATATCATTAAGCGGGTAAACGTCGAATAGCTCCATAGAAATTTTTTTTGCTGGATAATTGATTGAGAGGCGAGGGCAAGCTGTTGCAGCGCTGGCTACGGCCACCGGTTCCGTTGCCGTTGCGCCAAAAGTAACGACTTAAAAATAATTCGCCTTCAGCCGCAGACCGGCCGACTCCTCCGCTCCGAACATCAGGTTCATATTCTGCACGGCCTGGCCACTGGCACCCTTCAGTAAATTGTCTATTGCACTGTGCACCACAAGGTGATCTCCCTGCTGCTCCAGGTGGATCACACATTTGTTGGTATTCACCACCTGCTTCAGGAACAGCGGCGCTTCACTAAGCAGGGTAAAAGGGTGATCTGCATAATAGCGCCCGAAGAGCGCACGGGCATCTGCAAGCGACAACCCGCACCGTACCGTGGAACTGATAAAGATTCCCCGGGTAAAATCTCCCCGCCAAGGCACAAAATGAATGCCGGCCTGGCCGCCCGCACCGCCAGGCTTAGCAGGGAAACCCGGCTGTAATTGGTGTACCGACTGGTAAATTTCATGCAGGTGCTGGTGGTTGAGCGTTTTGTAAGCCTGTATATTATTCGCCCTCCAGCTGAAGTGCGCGGTTGCATGGAGGGACTGCCCCGCCCCGGTGGAGCCCGTTATGCCGGTGCTGTATACGTCGCCGAGTAAGCCCGCATTCGCCAGCGGAAGCAGGCCCAGCTGAATGGCCGTGGCAAAGCAACCGGGATTGGCGATGTTGGCGGCAGTTCGTATTCTTTCCCGGTTCAATTCGGGCAAACCATATACAAACTCACGGCCATGGACAGGTGCTTTTCCGGCCAGCCGGAAGTCCTGCGATAAATCAATAATCCTGGTGGAACCCGGAACCTCGTTTTCCGCGAGATACTTCCCAGCCTCCCCATGGCCCACGCATAAAAAAAGAACATCAATGGCATCGTCCTTTTCCGCGGCAAAGGACAAATCGGTTTCCCCGGCCAGGTCAGGATGCACGTCAGCCAGCTGCCGCCCGGCATTGCTCCGGCTATGCACAAATACCAGTTCGGCCTGCGGGTGGTGCACCAGTATACGCAACAGTTCTCCGCCCGTATAACCGGCCCCGCCAATAATGCCCACTTTTATCCTGCTGTTCATAATTAATTAAGTTCTTCGCCCATGATGGCCTGCGGTCCGTCCACGCTTTCTGTAACCTGCCTGTAGATCATGGTCTGGTTGCCGAAAATCTTACTGAATCCACGCACGTCGTCGCCCGTCCAGCCATTGTTCATTTCTCCGTAGCTACCAAATTTTTTGCTCATCAGGTCATAGTCCGACTGGATACCGGTTACCATAAAACGATACGGATTCAGCTGTACATTCACCGTGCCGGTCACATGCTGCTGGCTGCTGGTAAAAAATGCTTCGATATCGCGCATCACCGGGTCCAGGATCTGGCCTTCGTGCATCCAGTTGCCGTAGAATTGGGCCAGCTGATCTTTCCACTGGAGCTGCCACTTGGTAAGCACATGCTTTTCCAACGCATGGTGCGCCTTCAGGATGACCATCGGTCCTGCGGCTTCAAACCCAACCCGGCCTTTAATGCCGATGATGGTATCGCCGATGTGTATGTCGCGGCCCACACCGAAGGGCCCGGCAATCGCCTGCACCCGCTGTATCGCCTCTGCAGGATGCGTAAAGGTCACCCCTTCCACCGCGGTGAGCTCTCCTTTTGTGAACCCCAGTTGCAGGCTGCGGGTACCCTTCTCCGTTACCGGCGTAGGCCAGGCTTCCTCGGGCAGCATGCCGTTGCTCGTCAGCGTTTCTTTTCCACCGACACTGGTTCCCCACAATCCTTTATTGATCGAATACACGGCTTTATCGAAATTCATTTCCACGCCTTTTTCCTTCAAATAGGCGATCTCCGCCTCCCGGCTCAGCTTGAGGTCGCGGATCGGCGTCAGTATCTCCACCCCGGGGATAAGAATATTGAAGATCATGTCGAAACGAACCTGGTCGTTCCCTGCGCCGGTACTGCCGTGGGCCACTGCATCTGCCCCAATTTTGCTGACATGCGCTGCAATGTGCAGGGCCTGGCTCAGCCGTTCCGCGCTGACACTTAACGGGTAGGTATTATTTTTCAGGCAATTTCCAAAAATCAGGTATTTCACGATGCTCTCGTAATAGCTGTTCACCGCATCGACGGTGCTGTGCGACGTCACCCCGAGCTGGCGCGCGTGGGCTTCAATTTTTTCCAGCTCAGCGGTGCTGAACCCCCCGGTATTCACAATAACGGAATGCACTTCATAACCCAGGTCTTCATGCAGGTACTTAACACAGTAGGTAGTATCCAGCCCGCCGCTGAAACCGAGGACCACTTTTTTTGCCATAACAGTCGGTTAAAATTCAGAAGTTAAAAAACAGGGAAACGAGCGATTTGATTTTGGAAGCAGCAACCGGTTTGGCAGCGCCGCCTTCCCGGCCGGTCAGCCACTTCAGCAACTTACTTTGTTTTACTTTCATAAAACGTTCGTAGAGCCGCGAATGGGCTTTGAAATCGGCTGCCGTCTCCTGCGGCTCATAATGATCTTTGGGATCGTAGAGCATTGCCGTGCACATACAGTTTTTGCGTTCCTTGCTCATCAGGATATCGTAATTCACACAGCTTTTACAGCCTGCCCAGAAGGCTTCATCCTGGGTGAGCTCAGAATAGGTGACCGGCTCATACCCCAGCTCGGAGTTGATCTTCATAACCGCGAGCCCGGTCGTCAGCCCGAATATTTTCGCTTCGGGATATTTCTCCCGGCTAAGATCGAAAATCCGCTTCTTGATACCTTTGGCAATACCGCTCTTCCGGTAGGCAGGGGCTACGATAAGTCCGCTGTTGGCGACATATCCCCCATGGCCCCAGGTCTCGATATAGCAGAAACCCACCCATTCACCGGACTGCGTCACCGCAATCACCGCTTTACCCTCCTCTATCTTCTGGTCCAGGTACTCCGGGCTGCGGCGGGCAATACCTGTACCCCGGGCTTTGGCGCTGCTTTCCATTTCGGCAGTGATGAGCGGGGTATAGCTTTTATCTGAAAGGGTGGCTACCCGTATAATGATAGACTGATTATCCACTTTTATGTAGTTGTTAATTATCTGAATTACCAATCCAGGTAAAAAAAAATATTCCGGGGGAAATTTTCACTGATAGGGGCCTGGTTCACGGCTCGTCCTATCAGCAACCACGTCGCGGTCGGGGAACAAAAAAACAACGCTTCGCGGAGAGCGCAGGGATGTTTTTGACGGCGGTATGGTGCACTGTGTTGGTCAACGGCTTCGCTTAATTTAAAATTCGTTGCAAGAAACGCAAAAGTATAATTTTTCGCAACAATCCGACGAAAAAATAATTAATAATTTGTTAGGAATCAAGCCTTCTGTCAGCCCCGAACCAGCGAGAACCCTGCCAATTTACCGGTAACCCTACACTGATTAACCTAACCGGCTCTGCACCCACCATCCGTGCACCCGGTATACACGGTAAAATTATTTCCGGCCAGGCATACAAAAACCCGCACTCCGCACGTTTCCCGCCGGGATTCCGGGAAGCCGCTGAAAGCCCGGTTCTACCGCAGTTTGCTGTTCCCTTTCCGTTCCAAAACCCTATCTTTGCCCCTCTTAAAAATTTTGTAAATCAAACAAAACTTCCAATGAAGATTCTGGTTGCCATTTTTGCCGGCTTTTTAATCCTAATATCCGTCTACCAGCTCTCCTTTACCTGGTTCGTGAACAGGCACGAAAGCGCCATGGCAGAAAAAGCAAAACTGTGGACGAAAAACCATTACCCCAACGCCCAGACCAAATATCCTGCAGACAAGGAAAAACAAACCCTGTACCAGGATACCATCCAGCAGGTGGAACGTAAGTACCAGCAGCACCTGCTCGACAGTACCCGGGAAACAAAAATCACCTGGTGGGGTCAAAGCTACCAGAAAGCCAAAGAGAGTGAATTACTCCTCGGCCTCGATTTGCAGGGTGGTATAAATGTGGCGCTGAATATCGAGCTGACCGGCCTCATCAAGGGCCTCAGCAACAACCCAAATGACCCCGCTTTGAAAAAAGCGATCGACGAAGCCAACCGCAGGAAGACCAACAGCGACGCCAACTACATCGACCTGTTTTCCCAAGCCTTTAAAGACGTGAACCCGGGTTCATCCCTCGCCCCCCTGTTCAGCAACAATACCCACAATAAATTAAAAATCGATGCGTCTGACGCAGCCGTCGTAGCTTATCTCCACGAGCAGGCTGACGCAGCCATGCAGCAGACAAAAAATACACTCACCCAGCGTATCGACCGTTTCGGGGTATCGCAGCCCAATATTAATCTCGACCCCAACAAAGGCATCATTACCGTGGAACTTGCCGGCGCCAACGACCCGGAAAGGGTACGCAACTACCTCCAGAGCACCGCCCACCTCCAGTTTTTTGAAGTCTATAACATCAATGAACTCGGGCAGTCGCTCGAAGCAGCGGATAAGAAACTTTCTGCCATCCTCAGCGGCACCAAACCGGCCGATACCACAGCTAAAACCGCGACGGCCCAAACCACAGCCCCGGCCGACAGCTCCATCAATGCGCTCCTGAAAAAGGATACGTCAAAATCTAAAATTGCTGCTGCTGAACCCAAAGTGCAATACCCCCTGCTGCAATACTTCAACGCAGGATTTGTACGGGACAACCGCGGTCAGCCCGTTAAAGACCAGAACGGCAATATCCAGTACACCGGCTACCTCGGTTTTGTACCGATAAAGGATACGGCCCAGCTCGATGCCTACCTGGCGATGCCCGGCATTGCTGCCAGCTTCCCTTCCAACGTAAAATTCCTCTACGGAATCCAGGAAAAAGATGAAAGCGGCAAACTCGCCCAGGGCGTCATGCTATATGCCATCAAAACCATTCCCGGCTCAGATAAGGCAAGACTGGAAGGCGGTCACGTTACCGATGCGAGGCAGGATTACGACCAGTTCGGCAAAGTGGAAGTAAGCATGAGCATGGACAAAACCGGGGCCGCTATCTGGGAACAGATGACCGGTGACGCCTACAAGAAAAAAAGCCAGATTGCTATCGTACTCGATGATATCGTGTATTCTGCTCCCGGTGTAAGCAGCGGGCCGATAGCCGGTGGTAACTCCCAGATCAGCGGCAACTTCACCGTTGAACAGGGACAGGATCTGGCCAATATATTGAAGAGTGGTAAACTGGAAGCTCCTGCAAGAATTGTACAGGAGCAGGTGGTCGGGCCAACCCTCGGCGCCCAGGCAGTCCGCGGCGGAACCCTCGCCTTCGCCATTTCATTCGTGGTCATCTTCCTGCTGATGCTCATTTATTACAACACAGCCGGCTGGGTAGCCAATATCGCGCTTATCCTCAACTTATTATTTACGGTCGGCGTTCTCAGTGCCCTCAACGCCACGCTAACCGCCCCCGGTATTGCAGGTCTTGTACTCACCATCGGTATGGCCGTGGATACCAACGTAATTATATTTGAACGCATCAAAGAGGAACTCACCAAAGGCAAGAGTTACCCAATCGCCGTGAAAGACGGTTACCGGCGGTCGCTTCCCCCGGTACTGGATGCACACGAAACCACCCTGCTCACGGCCCTCATCCTGTTGTATTTCGGACTGGGCCCGGTAAAAGGCTTCGCAGTTACCCAGATACTCGGTATCCTGCTGTCGCTTTTCTGCGGAATCCTGGTAAGCCGGCTTATCACCGACTTCTGGACCAACAAAAACCGCCACTTTGATTATTTCACCGGCGTTAGTCGCAAGGTCTTCAAACATGCAGCCTACAAATTCATTGAATACCGCAAATATGCGTACGGCATCTCAGTAGCCGTCCTCATCCTCGGTATCTCCGCTTTCTTCAACGGCTTTCGCCAGGGTGTGGAATTTCGTGGCGGACGGAGCTACGTAGTGAACTTCTACAAACCGGTGAACGAAGAAGCCGTTCGCCAGGATTTGAAAAAAGTATTTGCAGAAGAGCCGGTCACCAAGACCTACGGCAGCAGCAGCAAGCTGGACATTACTACCGATTATAAGATCAACCAGCAGGGCCTCGCGGTCGACAGCATGGTGAAAAGCAAACTGTTTGAAGGACTGAAAAGTTATCTTCCGGCTACCGCTACCCTCGAAGAGTTCTCCACCACCGCCAAATACGTGGAAGGCTCCAAGAAAGTGGACCCGACCATTTCGGACGATTTAAAGAAAGGCGCATTCAAGGCCATGTTCTGGTCACTGCTTATCATCACCGGGTATATATTCATGCGGTTCCGCGACTGGCGTTTCTCCCTCGGTACCATCGTCGCATTACTGCACGACGTACTGGTTACGCTCGCGGTATTCTCCTTCTTCAAAAACGTGGTTCCCTTTCCATTGGAAATCGACCAGCATTTTATCGCGGCGATTCTGACGGTGATCGGTTTCTCCATGAATGACACGGTTATTGTATTCGACCGGGTCCGGGAAAACAGCAGGCTCATGAAGACAGCAACCACCGGCGAAATCATCAACAAGTCTATCAATGATACCCTGAGCCGTACCATCATGACCTCTCTTACGGTATTCCTCACCATCCTCATCCTCTTCCTGGTGGGCGGTGAAGTAACCAAAGGATTTGCATTCGCCATGTTGATCGGTGTGATTACCGGTACCTATTCTTCCATCTTTGTAGCCGCGCCGATACTGGTTGATTTTGCAAAAGGCAAACACCTCGGTGAAGCCACACTGGGTGGATCAAAAGAAAAGAAAGTGATTGTGCCCCCGGCGAAAAAATCGCCGCTTAAAGCCTGATAAGTATTCGCTCCTTATACATCAAAACCACTGCATCCGCGGTGGTTTTTTTTATGCCTTGCCGGCACAGCAGGCGCTGTACTTGGCGAGTGGGGCAAAGCAGCCGCTTAGCCGGCGAAATACGAACGGACGATGGAACCGCTACCCATGGTCGGCAGCCAGGAAAACAATAGTCAAGGAAGGCGTAGTGTATAAGGTGTATCAACAAGAGCCGGTACGCCACTACGCCGGCAGCTTTACAGGAACGGAAGAAAGGTATGGGCCGGGCCGCAGCACATTGGGGGACGCTAGTGGCGTCGCACACTTCAGCATCAGCGCATGGGTCAGCCACCAAGTGCCTGGGGCGATCACGCTGTTCGGTTCCCTTAGTGCCGTACCACGATGCGACTTGTCTGCCGATCGCTGGACATCCTATTCACCGCCTGGACCAGGTAGATGCCATTCCTGAGGCCGGCCGGCAGGCTAAGCAAACCGGTAAAACTGTCCAGCAATTTGGCTTCCATGATCCTCCGCCCATCCAGGCTGAAGAGGAACAGTTGCCAGGGGCCCTTCAACGGCAACACCACGTGAACGTCGCCCCCACTGAGTAAGCTCGGGTACACTTTCATTTTATTCCCGGCAGCCGCATCAAAACTGATCAGCCTGAGGTTGGAATATTTAACTGCTCCCGATACATTGTTCTCCCTGATGCGGAAAAACAAGGTCCCGTTGGCGCCGCCGGCGTAAGTGAAGGCATAATTGCCATCCCTGTTTTCAATAATATCGCCCAGCGAATGGTACGTCCTGCCATCGGGGCTCACCTCCACATTATAAAACCGGTTGGGATCAACCGCCGCCTGGCGCCAGTTCAGCAGCACCTCGTTACCTGCCTGTACTGCCGCGGAAAAGAACAGCAGGTCGGCGCTCAGCAGGCTGGCCGGGCAATAGCGATAGGTGACACTGAAAAGCGTGGTGTCAGTCGCCGACGCAAAATTAAGGCCATAAGGCAGCGGTCCCTGGACGGATGCCGAAGTGCCATTTTCATAATCGAAATCATTGGTGCCCTGGCCAAGAAAATTCGTCATCCGGTTGTCAGTAATAGAGTTCGACAGGCTATAGCTCATGAGTGCCGGTCCGTAATTGAGCGTCTGCAGCGGTGCAAGCAATGGCGACATCACCGCCGGCGTCTGGTTTACGGCATTGATAGAACCCGGGTCCAGCGCAGTGCTGTAAATATCATCGGTACGTACAATCTTGGTGCGGTAGGTATGACTTTGGTTGTTGGCGGTGTCCTGGTTTTCCAGCGAGTAGGCGTAAGACAGGTGAACCACCGATTTTATATCCACCGACAGCAGGGTTCCCACTGACGGATCAAACTTTGGAATACTGAACAGGTGACTGGCATTCCCGTTTCCGGTGACCGTGGTATCGTGCGAGACCGTGAGTGCAGCCGTGTTTCCGGCGCACTGCGCGGACAGGCCTTGCGAGTCGCTTATTCCTGCGCAGGCAAGCAGGAAGTAGGGAATTATCAGTTTCATAGTTGAAGCCAGGTTAGACAGGATTGGATGTACGAAACACTAAATAATAGAATTTAACCGTGAGTTGCAAGGCGGCGGAAATAATACTTGCATGCCTCAGGGTTAACGCTTATACGGTTAACGGTTACCGGTACAAGCTGTCAACAAACCCTTACCGGGTTAAGCAAACGATGTGTCGGGGCAAAAAAATACCCCGCAGGCTGCGGGGTAATATAAGAAATCAGGTGATGCTTGTTATGCGCGCTGCCGGGCAACCGGCTTTTTCTTTTTCGCCTGTTTTAACGCCTCGTCGATAGCTTTACTCAGGTCGTTTACGGTAGGCTTACCGGTAAACAATACGTCATTGATGAAGAAAGTAGGCACATCTTTTACCCCCCGGTCGAGACCATTCCGGAGATCACCCTGAACCTGCCAGCCATACATGGCATTTACCAGGTCGTCAAGGAAATGCTTATTGTTTACGCCGGCCTCCTTGGAATGCAATTTTAAACTGGTAGTTCCCAGGTTGCGCCTGTTCGCGAACAGGATATTGTGCATTTCCCAGAATTTACCATCCTGCGCAGTCGCCACAGCCGCCTCAGCTGCCTTCAGACTGCGCTGGTGAATACGGGTAAGCGGGAAATGCCTGAAATTAAAACGAATTTTACCTTCGTAAGTTTCGAGCAGCTGCTTCACCACTTCATTAGCTTTTGCACAGGCTTCGCTCTCATATTCGCCAAATTCCATCAGGGTTACCGGGGCTTCCGGATTTCCTACAAAAACATCTTTAGGTTCAATGATCTCAACCACTTCTTTCTTAAATGCCATAACTTATTCCTTTTTTGTTAGATCCCAACACCCGGCTTACACGGGTCCTTATCTATAACCATTTTTCAATCTAATGGTTCTGACTTTATTATTAAATAGCTCCCGCTAAAAGTTACCGGAAGCGGTTGAAGATAGGTATTTTTTCTTTTTTTCAACCCTAAATAAAACAACTAACGCTAGTTAATACACTCTACTGTGGCTGAACACAACGGATGCGCGGTTACGCACTGTGCGGTTGCACGACTTCGTTCCTGAAAACCACCGTGTTATCAAAAACATCTATCAACACCGGCCTGCTTTTATCGATATCGGCAGCCAGGATTTTTTTACTCAACTTGTTCACAATTTCCTTCTGAATCAGCCTTTTCAGCGGCCTGGCGCCGTACTGCGGGTCGTACCCGTTCTCGGCCAGGTAATCAATGGCGTAATCGCTGAATTCCAGCCTTATACCATTGTCTGCCACCTGTTTTACCAGGTTTTTGAGCTGGATACCGATGATACCTCGTATTTCTTTCTTCATCAGCGGATGGAACATGATGATTTCGTCCACCCGGTTCAGGAACTCAGGGCGGATAGTTTCGCGGAGCAGGCTCATTACATCTATTTTGGCTTTCCTCGTCGCTTCTTCTTCGTTCTGCTCGGTGACGCCATCAAATGCCTCTCGGATAAGGTGACTGCCGATATTGCTGGTCATGATAATAATGGTGTTCTTAAAGTTAACCACCCGGCCTTTATTGTCGGTCAGCCGCCCGTCATCCAGCACCTGCAGCAACACATTCCATACATCGGGATGGGCTTTTTCAATTTCGTCGAGCAGCACCACACAGTACGGTTTCCGCCGCACGGCTTCGGTAAGCTGTCCTCCCTCCTCGTAGCCTACATAACCAGGGGGTGCACCGACCAGGCGGGACACGGCGTGTTTCTCCTGGTACTCACTCATATCGATACGGGTCATCATCGCTTCATCTTCGAACAGGTACAGCGCCAGGGCTCGCGCCAGCTCGGTTTTCCCCACCCCGGTGGTGCCAAGGAAAATAAAGGAGCCAATGGGCTTTTTTGGGTCGTGCAGCCCGGCCCGGCTCCGCCTTATGGCATCAGCCACCGCTTCTATGGCTTCGTCCTGCCCCACCACGCGCTCATGCAGGTTATCTTCGAGCGTCAATAGTTTTTCCCGCTCTCCCTGCATCATCCGGGATACCGGTATGCCGGTAGACTTGGCCACGCTCTGCGCGATGTCTTCGGCATCGACCTCTTCCTTGAGCATCCGTTTTTCACTGAGGGCCGAAAGCTGTTCGCTTGTTTTTGCAATGATTTCTTCCTGTTCTTTTATCTTGCCATAGCGGATTTCGGCCACCCGGCCATAATCTCCCTCGCGCTCGGCTTTCTCGGCTTCCAGTTTATATTGTTCAATTGAAGCCTTTGCATTCTGGACCTTTTCCACGATATCTTTTTCTTCCTTCCATTTTGCCCTGAACGTATCCCTGGCCACCGATAAGTTGGCGATCTCTGTATTCAGCTCATGTAATTTGTCCTCGTCGTCTTCCCGCTTGATCGCTTCCCGCTCAATCTCCAGCTGCCGGATCTGCCGCTCCAGCTTATCCAGTTCTTCCGGCATAGAGTTCATTTCCATCCGCAGCTTTGCCGCACTTTCATCAATCAGGTCAATTGCCTTATCGGGCAAAAACCGGTCGGTAATATAGCGGTTGGAAAGTTCCACCGCCGCAATAATGGCTTCGTCTTTAATCCGAACATGGTGATGCGTCTCATACCGATCCTTTAAACCCCGCAGGATAGAAATGGCATCTTCTACATTGGGCTCATCAATCAATACTTTCTGAAATCGCCGTTCCAGGGCTTTGTCTTTCTCGAAAAACTTCTGGTACTCAGACAGCGTTGTCGCACCAATTGCCCGCAATTCTCCACGCGCCAGCGCCGGCTTTAAAATGTTGGCCGCATCCATCGCACCGTCTCCCCCTCCGGCTCCAACCAGGGTATGGATCTCGTCAATGAAAAGGATGATCTCGCCGTCGCTCGATGCCACTTCCTTCACCACGCCTTTCAGTCGTTCTTCAAATTCTCCTTTGTACTTGGCACCTGCTATCAGCTGGCCCATATCCAGCGCGTAAACCACTTTGGACTTCAGGTTGTCGGGTACATCGCCATTCACAATACGCATGGCCAGGCCTTCGGCAATAGCAGTCTTACCCACGCCGGGTTCTCCCACTAAAATGGGATTATTCTTGGTACGGCGGGACAGGATATGCAACGTACGGCGAATTTCTTCGTCACGCCCAATCACCGGGTCGAGTTTGCCATTACGCGCCATCTCGTTCAGGTTTTTCGCATATTTATTCAGCGCATTAAACTGTGTATCCTGGGTCTGTGAGGTAATGGTTTCGCCCTTTCGCAAATCTTTGATGGCGGTAACCAACCCTTTCTCGGTGAGCCCTGTATCGCGCAGCAGCTTGGCGGTAGTATCACTGCCATTGACGAGGGCCAGCAGTAAATGCTCCACACTCACAAACTGATCGCCAAATTGTTTCAGCGTACCGGGGGCTTTCAACATGACATTACTGGCATCACGCCCCATCGCCTGGGCCGGCTCAGCGCCGCCGGATACCTTAGGCAAACGGGCAATATTTTCATCGAGCCTGCTTTCCAGCAGGTTCATGGTGACGTTATTTTTTTTCAGCAGGAAATCGATGGACGAGTTTTCATCATCCAGCAGCGCCTTCAGCAAATGTTCGGTCTCGATGCTGACGTTGCCGTTGTTAAACGCCAGTTGTTGCGCTGCTGCGAGCGCTTCCTGGGCTTTGATGGTAAAATTATTGACGTTCATATGCTATTTAATGATAGTTTAGTACAGTTAAGCTGGAACCGGCTATATACTGCGGCAGTAAAAAGAAACCAACCCCGGCTGGATAGTTGCCGTAAGACGGGCTGGGGATCGTGAAATGCCGCGTGCCGGCGACATCCAGCTGCCGGTAAAAACTACGCGGCTCCCTATACCCATCAAATTACTTTCCAAAAGACCAATGCCTGATCGTATGTCATATAAATTCATCCAAAACTGCCTCAAATTCAGTTCATTAGTGTTATTTCTGCTATTGTTGCAGCCGGCCATTGCCCAGCATGCCCCCAAGCCGGGCGACACCCTTCCCCCCTTTCCGGCATTAGACGATTACCTCGCTAAAAATCAAAAGCAACTCGGAGGCGATGTGATCACGATGCTTTACCACGATGGTAAAGTGATCTATAAAAAAGAGCTGAACAAGGAATTTACCGGTAAAACCCAGGCCCCCATTGCGGCCAGCAGCAAGTGGCTCACCGCAGCACTGGTGATGATGTTTGTGCAGGACGGGAAAATATCCCTGGATGACCCCGTTACAAAATATATCCCGGTTTACACCGCTTACAGCAAGCGCTACATCACCATCAGAAACTGCCTGACCAATACAACAGGTATACACGCAGAAGAGCCGGGTCTCAAGGCGGTGCTGTCCGGCAAAAAATACCCCACGCTGGAAGACGAGGCAATTGGCTTTGCGAAAAAAGAGATTGAACGGAACCCGGGAGAAATGTTTTTCGACAGCAACATCGGGTTGAACATCGCCGGCCGTATTTTGGAGATCGTCGGCAAAAAGCCATTCGACCGCCTGGTATCCGAAAGGCTGCTGCGCCCGCTGAAAATGAGGCAGACCAGTTTTTATCTTGATTACGATAAATCCATCAACCCTTCCGGCGGGGCCCAGTCTACCGCCAATGACTACCTGAATTTCCTGGTCATGATGCTCAACAAGGGAACGTTTGAGGGCAAACGCCTGCTCACCGAAAAATCCGTCGCGGAAATGGAAAAGGTACAAACCGGCACTGCCGTTGTAAAATATGCGCCGGAGGTAGTTAAGGGGTATGGGTATGGGTTTGGCGACTGGATCATGGAAAAAGATGCCTCCGGGGCAGGAACGGTAGTTTCCTGCCCGGGATTATATGGCACATTTCCGCTGGTGGATTACTGCCGTGGCTATGCCTTACTGGTATTCACCCGTACACTTACCGCCGAACAGAAACAGGAATGGTATTCAGGGTTGCTGGAGGTCGTCAATACACAGCTTCCCAGCAACTGTAAATAGGTGCCCTACCGGGCGTGACCCCTATCCTATTTTTTTACCAGCACCACACGGGCCCTGTCTGCGGTATACACTTCTTCCTGGAATTTTAACAAGTCTGCATAGGCCGACGCGGGGAATCGCTCCCGGCTTTTTTCATACAGCCTGCTATAATAGATTCGGTCGCCATCCACCCGCGCCCTGGAATGGTATTTTCCAAACCGGGTATCCAGTGTAACTTCCTTTGGCATTGATTCCGTTACATATCCTTCAGGCAGTTTGATTGAAATCGAGTCGATATCCCTGAACGAACCAACATTTTTAATGTCAAATTTCCGGGTGGAATCCGCTGAGAAGAGCAGGTTGCTTTTATCCATGATGTTGGGTGCCACAAATATCCGTTTCCCGCTCACGCTTGCATAGCTTGCGGAGGTCAGGTGCAGGAATTCCTTTACCGCCGGCAGAACGGCCCGCTCCTCTTCATAATTACTTTTATCTACCTGGTAGGTGGGCAGCCCGATGGTATTGTTGAGGTATCTCTCGCGTTCGTCGCGGCTGGCCTCCCGTATCAGCGCATGGGGCGTTTCCTGCTGTACCCCGGTGTAGCGGGTACTGATGCTGGCATCCAGGTTCCCGGCCGCATCAATAACGGCGCTGACTACCCGCACCTGCAAATTATCCGCAGCCCGGTAAACCGGCGTGTTCACCAGGTGGGCGCCCTCTTCATCAATGAGCAGGGCCTGGCGATCACCCGTAAAACTGCCCATAAAACCGGGCGATACGGTCTGGCTCGTACATTCCAGCCACAGCGTATCTTTTGCCATCGGTATGCAGGAGATGACATGGTTACCCTGCAGGCTCGGAAAATCGCCCAGAATGGGCTTTGCGTCTTCACCGCCTGTAATGACCACATAGCGGGCGCGCATGCCCGCTTCTTTCAGCAGCGCCACCATAAAATTCGACAGCGCTTTGCAGTCGCCATACTTCCGATCGGCCACGTATTTCGCGTCAAAGGGCTGCCAGCCGCCAATACCCAGCTGGACGCTGATATAACGGGTGTTTTTCTGCAGGTAATCGTATAAGACCACCGCCTTTTGTTTCGGATCGGAGAGGTTGTCAGTCAGCTGGTGCACCCTGGCCTTCACCGCGTCCGGGAGCACATCCCTTCCCTGTAATAAGGTGTTGATGAATTTTCCAAAGCCGGCCCAGGTGCTCATATCGCCCTTATAGCCGTCCACTTCAAAAACAGATGGGGCAAAGCGGATGTTGGGAACCAGCTCATTCATATCCGGGGCATAAGGCTCCCGAACGATGGCCGGCATATTCTTCATTTCCCAGGTATAGTTTTTTTTATTGCCCATTTGCTGGACGACCGGCTGCAGCGTACAATTGACAGGGCGGTAACGGACCGCATAATCAGCCGGCGCCGTGATTTTATACCGGCTGTATACCACTGACATATTGGGTCCGGTCATCGGCATCATGCCCTCAAAAGCCAGTAGCCCGTTCAGTTCTGTTTCCGTTTCAAACACCACGGTATACGGATAGGTACGGCAGTAAAAATCAAATGATTTATACCGGTTGTCAGACATCAGGCTTTCTTCGCCCGACCCACTGAGGTCCTGCATATCCTTCTTTTTCACCTTCCTCACTTCCTTTCCGGCAGCATCATAGAGCACCGCGGTTGCATTGTTAATACTGAAAAATTTATCGTAACTATTCACATAACGGGCATACCGCGCCCCTTTCTCATTGAGGATGGTATACGCCACCTTCTCGTGCGCAACAGCTTTTGCCGGACTGATAATTTCCAATTCATGATCGTCAAGCCGCACCACCATATCGGCTGATTCCTGCAGCGAATCGGGCACCAGCGACACATTGTACGACTGGCTCTTCATGGATGCAGGCAGCAGTGATAAAGAAAACAATATCCAATTCAGTTTCATAAAAGCTATTTTTTCTTGAGTACGATCTGTTCATTTTGTTTCTTCACTACTACGCTAAAGAAATCCCGGAGGGAATTGTAATCTTCCGGGGTGAAGGTGGCTTTGTTCAGTTTAATGCGACTGCGAAGCTGTATGGAAGATGTTGATTTCTGTACGAGGTATTCGAACGAACCTTCGTCACCGTTATAAGCCACCCGCACCGATTTGGGAATTTCTTCCACCACGTATCCTTCCGGGATTTCCATGTTGAGCAGGTAGGTGTCATCGGTGGTATAAGGCATTTCAACGGGGTAGGTCCGGCTGGCCGCAGAAAACGGGTTCTTTTTATACCCCTCAGCCAGCATCGGGTTGAAATAGACTATTCCTTCATCGGCCGAAGGCTTGAATTCAAATTCGTAAGTGATGGCAACGGGCATGTCGGGCTGGGCCAGGGAATCGACGGTAGCATGGACAACTTTAAAATCAAAGCTGTTCCCCGATTTTATACCCCTGACATATGCGCTGGCATCTCCCTTCAGCTTATTGCGCAGACCGAGCGACTTGTAATAACCGAGATTAGATTTGTAAACGCCCTGCAACCCACCATGCTCATCATTGCTGATAAATACCGAGGTGAATTCTTTTTCTTTTAATGAATCGGGCTCAAAATATACGGGCATCGCTGCTTCCTTCGTAATGACACGGGCATGTCCGTTATAGCACTGGGTGGGCAGCATCCCGAAGGCGTTGTAAGGACTGCTGGCATCAAGGCTGTAATAGTTGCTGTCGATTACCGCAGAACAAATGACATAATTAAACCGCTGCAGTAACGGATAAAGTTCACTGGTGAAGCCATTGTTCCGGGTACTGAGCAAAACCGGATCGGCAGCAATCCCTTCATGCCGCAGCATCGCAACAAGCAAAAGATTGATGTCTGCCACATTGCCACTGTGTTTTTTAAAAGCGTCTTTCAAATTGGTTTCCAGGTAAAACCCATCGTGGTCCGTGCAGGTCAGTTTGTCCCGCACGTATGCGAATATCAGGCGGGCCTTTTCCATTTTAGTGGACGCCCCTTTCGTAATCGATTTTATGTCGTCATCCAGCCAGCCGTTGCTCCTGGTAAGACCTGCCCCAAAATATTCATTGTCCATCAGTTTCTGGCCCATCAGCATCCAGTTGCCCATCTGGTCGTGAACCATGCCGCCCTCAATGCGATAACTGGCCAGCTGGAATTCCACGCCGGATACATAATTTTTTACGGCCGATGTAAATTCTTCCTCTTTCAACGGCGGTACGTTTCGGCTTAACCAGTGGGTGGTATGCACAGCACCATCGAGGGAGACGGCTTCATTACGCTCCGAACCACCAGGTATCGAAATGTTGAATTTTGTATTGTAGTCCCCCTTTTTCACTTCCGAAGGCAGGTATCCCTGGTTGATGGTAACATAGTTGAAAAACTCGGGAAGGTCTACCTGGTATTCGCTCCACAGCGTGGGATATTCCGACTGGAAATACCAGGGTTGCAGGTTCGACAGGAAATCGGACTTAATGGTATAGCTGTATTCGATCACCGAACCTTCGCGTACTGCCGGAAACGTAAACTTCCTGACCACGTAGTTTTTATTCAGCTTGTCTTTGAATACGGTAGCCGCTTCGAGCTTGGTCATCTCCACTTTCCCGTTTTCCAGGTTGTAGGTATATGCCTTAAGTTCATCCAGCGTTTCTTCGGCGGTACCGCTGGAATATAAAGGGATTTCGATCTTAGCGGCGTCAAAACCATTCTTCGAAATGATCTTTATTCTTTTCGTGCGCTTGTACAGGAGGGAGAACCAGCCTTTTATATTACCAACAATGACAGAGTTGCCGATATCTGAAATGATCACCGCACTGGCGCCGCTATCGAGCGACTGGCTAACGGTAAAATCATCGGGTGAAACCTTACCGAATTTGACGGTTGATTTGGTTTTGTCCTGTCCACTAGCTGCCACCGCCGCACACAGGAGTGTACCAGCAAACAGAATAGCAAATTTTTTCATGAGGTATATGGGTTTGGGGTTTACGGGGGTTACTGGGTTTGCCGGGCTTACCAATCTGTGCTACCGAAAGATGCAGCCCTTCGTTGCGCACCCTATTTCTTTTTCCTGAACACTATCAGTTCACTTTCCTTCTTTACCACGTAGGCAAAAAAATCACGCAACGAATTATATTCTTCGGGATCGAAAGTGGCCTTCTTAAATTTAAGCGTGCAGCGAAGCTGGATGTTTTCACTGTTTTGCTGGATCAGGTATTCAAACAGGCCTTCCCCGTCATTGTATTTCACCCGGGCTGCTTTCGGCAGTTCTTCTACCTCGTAGCCCTGCGGAATATCGGTCGTCAGCAGGTACATATCGTCAATCGGGTAATTCATTTCCACCGGATACTTTCTTGCCGCAGCCGTGAACGGGTTGCTCTTATACCCGGCCCACAACACTGGATTGATATATAATAAATCAGCGCCTGCTTCCCTGATTACAAAGTCGGCATCAATGGAAACGGGCTTTTCCATGTCGGACAGGTTGTCGATTTTGGCACCGCTGAACACCATCGTGCCAATGCCCCACTTATTCACTTCCGCCAGGTAGGCCGCTTCTCCTTTGGCGGCAATTTTCTCCCGCAGGGTGTAGGATTCCATTAAGCCGGGATGCTCACTGTAATGCCCTCCAAGCACACCGTTTTCTTTTTCATCATTGAAAACAGTAACCATAGTTACCTTGTGTTCACGAACAGAATCTGGCATGAAATAGACAGACGCAGAGTCAGCGTTGCTGATAATCCGTGCATGACCGTTATAACAGTTACCGGGCAGCATGCCAAAACCCAGCCTGGGATGCGAAGCATCCAGGTAATAAGGACGGTCGTCGATCATCACCCGGCAAATCACATAATTGAGCCGGTCCATCACCGGGTAACCGGGGTAATTATACCCGAATTCACGGGTACTCAGCAGCACCGGGGCGGCATTGATATGCAACTTCTGCAGCATGAGCGTGAGCAGGAGGTTCAGTTCCCCGACATTACCACTCCGCTTTTTAAAAACATCCTGCAACGTGGTGCTGATATACCGGTTATAATAACTGGTACACGTAAAATTCTGCGTCAGGTAGTAGTAGATATCCCGCGCGGCCTGCCGGCTGTTGCCTTTTACCGTAACAATACTTTCCAGCGGTTTATCCAGCCAGTAATTATTTTCATCACCAGACATAAATGAGGCAAAATCCTCTCTTTTCAAGAGCTCTTCCGTGGCCTTCTTCCAGGTATTCATCACATCCGTAGCCGTTTCGCCGTTATAGGTCTGGTGAAGCTGGAATTCAATTTTGTCGAGGTAATTTCTTGGCGTGGTCAGGTAATTTTCTACCTGCAGCGGCGGAACATCTTTAATAACCCAGCGGTGTTTCACCGTATTGGCACTGACGGAGAGCGACTGATCAGGAAGCCCCATTCCCCGTTGTTCGGCCTGCTGGGTCACCAGGAAAGTAGCATGACCGTTTTCTGCCTTATCGATAAAAAACGGGTGAACGCCGCGTTTATGCAACACATAAACGAGCAGGCTCGGTATGGTAACCTGGTAGTCACTCCAGAGGCAGGGATAACCAATATTCTGGAACTCCCACTCGGGTAAGTTGAAAATGAAATTAGAATGCACCGTATAACTATACTCGATGACAGATCCTTCTTTCACGGCTGGCATGGTAAACTTTCCAAGCAGGTGATTCTTATCTTTCTTTTCTTCGAATATATCATTTTTTGCCAGCCTCGTCTCGGTAACCTGGCCATTTTCCAGGTTGTAAGTGGTGCCGCTTACATCCCTCAGCTCCTCTTTATTTTCATCTGTCTTATACAGCAATACTTCTACGGTGGCCAATTCAAACGCGCGTTTACTCACGATTTTTATTCTCGTCTTCCGTTTAAAAACATAACTGAACCATCCGCTTTTATTTCCTTCGAAAGTGGTGAAGCCCTGGTCGGCAATGATAAGCGCGGAAGTATTGCTGTCTACCACAGGCGATGCCGGCAATGTAAAGTCGGCGACACCGATTTTACCGGGCTTATAGTCGTCCTTGGTTTGGGAAAAAGAAATGATGCAGCAAAAGAAAGTGAAGAATAAAACGCCACAAGCAGGTTTCATCAATAGGATTTTAAAATTTAGAAAGATAATAATTTTTATATTAGATTGCCAACAAAAAACTGGACAAATTTAAAAATACCGCTTTTGTCAAGGCGGCGGCGGCGGCACTCGGTTTCGGACACTGTGGCGTAGCAAAGGCCGTAAGACTGGAAGACGATGCCCGGAGGCTGGCATCCTGGCTGAACAAAGGATACCACGGGGATATGCAGTACATGGAAAATCATTTCGACCTGCGCGTGGACCCGACGCGCCTGGTGCCTGGCGCCGCATCTGTAATTACCCTGCTTTTCAATTATTTTCCCCCAACCCCACAACCCGCCGGCATTCCCAAAATTTCCAAATATGCCTACGGCGAAGACTACCACCTGATCATCCGCCGCAAACTCAATGAACTCCTCCGCCAGCTGCGGCAGCAGACCGGTGATATCAGCGGACGAGGATTTGTAGACAGTGCACCCGTATTGGAAAGAAGCTGGGCACAACGCAGCGGCCTCGGATGGATCGGTAAAAACGGGAACCTTATCAACAGGCAACATGGATCATTTTTCTTTATTGCAACGCTTGTCACCGACCTGGAACTGGAGCCTGACGCGCCAATAGCCAATGACTTTTGCGGTACCTGCACCCGCTGCATAGACGCCTGCCCCACCGATGCCATCCTCGATGGAAAGGTGATCGATGGCAGTCGTTGCATTTCTTATTTTACCATTGAACTGAAAGATCAGCTTATCCCCGAAGAAATGAAAGGCCGCTTTGCCGATTGGATGTTTGGATGCGATATCTGCCAGGACGTATGTCCCTGGAACCGTTTCAGCAAGCCCAGCGCAGAAGAAGCTTTTTCCCCGCTTACTGAAATCATGCAATTTTCACTCGACGACTGGGCCAGTCTTTCCGAACCAGCCTTTAAAGAAATTTTCCGCCATTCTCCCCTCAAAAGAACCCGGTACGACGGCATACAGCGAAATATCCGCTTCCTCCGCCCGCAGGCGCCTGCCAACGGTACGCCATGACCTATACCTTTGCGGTATGAATCTACAGGAAAGAGACAAAGCAGTTATCTGGCATCCCTTCACGCCATTCAAATTTGCCCCTGATACCATTCCTATCGTAAGTGGCAAAGGCATATACCTGACCGATGAATCGGGCAACCGGTACCTTGATGCCATCAGCAGCTGGTGGGTCACCCTTCACGGTCATGCACACCCGTACATCGCGGAGATGATTTATAAACAGGCGCTTTCCCTTGAACAGGTGATCTTCGCAGGCTTTACGCACCGCCCTGCCATTGAACTGGCAGAACGGCTGCTGCCCCTGTTACCCGGCGCATTTTCTAAGATTTTCTATTCTGATAACGGATCGACTTCAACTGAAGTGGCCGTTAAAATGGCGTTGCAGTACTGGTGGAACAAAGAAAAATCTGCTACAGGTGCCACCACCGCCAAACGGAAAAAAATCCTGGCGTTCAATAACAGTTACCACGGTGACACCTTTGGCGCAATGAGCGTAAGCGATCGCAGTGTGTTTACCCTGGCCTTCCACGATAAATTATTTGAAGTGGTCTTCATCGACACCCCAACCCATGAAAACCTTAGCAGCCTGCTGGCTGTTATCGCCGAAGAAGGACCCACCATCGCCGCATTTATTTACGAACCACTGCTGCAGGGTGCCGGGGGAATGAAGTTATACGCGTCCGGGCCGATGAATGCCCTGCTGGCCGAGGTAAAAAAGGCGGGCATATTATGTATCGCCGATGAGGTAATGACCGGCTTCGGCCGAACCGGGAATTTGTTTGCATCATCCGCATTGGCGCTGCCCCCGGATATCATTTGTTTGTCGAAAGGGCTTACCGGTGGCACCATGGCGCTGGGCGTGACCGCCGTTACCGCCGCCGTTGTGGAAGCATTTCAATCGGCCGATAAATTACAAACTTTTTTTCACGGCCATTCCTTTACCGCCAATCCCATCGCCTGCGCGGCAGCACTCGCCAGCCTCGACTTACTGCAGGAGCCCTCCTGCATGGAGTCCATTGATTTCATCACATCGAAAAACAGGGACTATCTCTCCCGGCTGTCCGTTAATAATGCCCTGCCGATAAAAAATCCCCGCCAGCTGGGCACCATCCTGGCTTTTGAAATAGACTGCGGAAATGATGAATACCTCAACGATATATCGGTGTCCCTCACCCGTAAAGCGCTTGCTGCCGGTATCTATCTGCGCCCCCTGGGCAATACGGTTTACATCATGCCTCCCTACTGCATCACCGGTGATGAACTGAACATGATTTATCGCCTGCTGGATGAGCTGGTACTGGAAACAGCAACGCCACCTGCGAAATGAGGTGGCGTTACCTATTACTTGTTATCCAAATCTTTATTCTACGGTGAAAGCTACATCACTGTCTCCCCAAAGGATATCGACTTTCCCTTTATTAGATACCGTAATGGTGAATTTTTCGGTGAAGGATGGCGCTTTACCTGCTTTTACATTTACGCGGAGCGCATCGTCTGACTGCTGGTATTTAAATGCCCCCCACTGTTCTGCGGTTTTGTTGAAGATGATCGTCCATTCGTTACCGTTATCGATGGTAAAAAGGCTGTACTTCCCGGCAGCCAGCGGCTGGCCTTCTACTTTTACAGATTTGTTCACGTCGAATGTAGTCGCCTCATTGGCACCGGTACGCCACACCTTGCCAGCAATGGGTTCCAGGTCCTTGCCTATCTTGCGTCCCTTTACCGAAGGGCGGCTGTAATCAATGGTAATCGTGGTTCCGCCAGCGGTTTTGCCGGTGGCCGTTGCAGGAGGGCTTGGCCGTTTTGATTTGTCATCCTTGTTTTGCGCACAGGCGGACAGGGCTAGTATGGACACGGCAGCCAACATGAGAAAAGGTTTCATAACTGTTTTTTTTTAATGTTTGAGCGTTAAAGTTAGTTAACATTTTCTGCAATCCGCTTGAGGTTAACAAGCGAATGCTCCATTACGGGGCCGAACTGCTGGTCATATACAATACTTTGAAATTTTTCCCAGGGGTACCAGCGCACATGGAAACTGAAATACCATTGAACTGTGCAGGTAAGGTGGCGCTTATTGCTCCCGTAAATGGCATACCCGCACTGAAAAAGATTGCCCCCCGGCGCCTGCCAGGCCGAAGAAACCAGTTTACTGTTACTGCCCGTTATTGTAATGCTGATGTCAGGAGAATGAAGGGTGTTTGACGTTAGGACGGCCTGCGGATAATTGCGGACATATTCGTTCCAGTCCTTCCACCGGGTGATTTCGCCCAGCAGCGGATAGAGCCGGTCAACCGGCGCGTTGATGTCAATGGCTCTTGATATCCTTACCGTGGAAGGGAGAAGCAGGGAGATGAGCAGAATTACGCCGAAAAGGGCAACCAGGCTGATCACTGCAAGTTTCAAAAATCTCATACAATAAATTTATCGCCGGCTCTCCCCGTTATTCCCACCTGAACACCCTGATCGCGATCGCGTAAATGACAATACTCCAGCCCAGCAGGATAGCTATCTGGGGGAATGTTTGTACAAGCGATGCCCCTTCAAAGGAGACTTTGCGCATGGAATCGTTCAGCGCGGTAAGCGGCAGGTAACCGAGCAATGGCTGTATGCCCTGTGGCAGCGCCGCCCTGGAAAAAAATGTACCGGAAAGAAAATACTGGGGAAACATGAAAAGGTTTGCATAGATGGGAATCACATTCTGGTTCCGCGCTACACTGCTCACCACGAATCCGAAACCCATGAACACCAGCAGTCCAAGCAGGCTGAGTACCATCAGCTCAGCAAACGTAACCCAGCCGTTCGCCAGCGTAAAGCCATAAAAGAATTTTCCGAACACGATGATGACCACTGCAGTAGTCAGCTGGAAAAGTACCCTGCCTATGCCTTCTCCCACAACGATATACCCCTTCCTGATCGGCGTGGAATACATTCGTTTCAGCACCAGTGTTTCACGGAGCGAAAAAAACACAAAAGCCACCCCGAAAACAGATGCACCAATCAGCGAGAAGCCAAGCATGCCAGGGAGAAAGAAGTCGATCATTTTATACGCCCGGCCGGGAATTTCCTCCTTTGACACCGTTGCATAAACCGCCTCTTCCTGCCTGCCGCGGTTGTTGATGTTGTTGATGATATCCCGGAGAATGGTCTGCAATACCGGCAGATCCTTGGC
>JBBROE010000063.1:0-23743 GCA_038229695.1 Chitinophagales bacterium
AGCGGTGTCGATTCCCGCATAATCCTTCTCGTCGAGATAGAAGGGAAGCTGGGTGCTGATGTCGCTGAACAGTTGAAACAAGAGGCTGTCGTCAGCCTGGTCCTGGATAGCCCGGAGATAGCCGGCATACTGGGTGCGGAGGGCCGAGACATAACCGTTGGCGAACGCAACCAGGCTGTCTGGTACAGCAGTTGCCGTCGTATCCCTCTCTGAAACCGTTACCACCAGCTTATCCAGGAAGCGGGAATGCTGGAAGACGCTGTTGAACTGGTCAATTTTTTCATCGCGGGGAAGAATTTTTGAAATGTCCTCCTCCAATTTAATCCGCGACGCGAAATAGCCGGAAACCAGGAAAGTTCCGGCGAAAATTATCCAGAATACCAGCCGCCGCTGCGCGAAGAAATGGTAGATGGCAATGAATAATTTGTCCATGTCCGTGGTTATGCAGCTGCCGGCACTTTGCTTTTGAACAGTTTGAGGAAAAGGTAAGTCCCTGCGCCGATAACCAGGGAAGCCGCCACCGCGAGGGTCATGCTGCCGTAAAGGTACTGCTCAAGGTTAATGCGGATAGTATGCAGGCTGAGGTGGCGGGTAAAGACCAGTTCAACACCGTGGCCGTGCATCCACCAGCCGCCCATTTTGTAACTCAGGAAGATGATCAGCGGTATCATCGGGGGAACGCTGATATTCGCGGCGAGGATAACAAGTCCTTTATTGAGCTTGAGCAGCACGGCAAGGAAGATAGCGATTGCCAGCTGAAACCCCCAGATAGGAATGATTCCCATAAAAATCCCAAAGGCCACGGACAAGGACTTACGCTCGTCGCTGTGATGAGGATTCAGCAAATGCTGATTCAGGAAACGGGTCCGTTTTTCTTTACTTCCCATTCCCCGGATGAAATTCCTGGGTATGATATACAAAGCGGTAATCAGGACAAAAACCGTATTCAGCAGGCTGATGCGCGTAAAATCCCTAACCGGCCTGAAATGAGAGATTCTTTCCAGCGGCGGTGCATAATACACGGTAACCGGAACGGATAGAATTGGAATGTCCCGCCACGAGGCCCTGACCAGCACTTCAATTTCAAATTCAAAGCGGCGGGTAAAAAACTGCATTTTTTCAAGGGGGACGAGCGGATAAAGGCGATAGCCCGACTGCGTATCGGGCAAGACCACGCCTGTTTCAATCTTAAACCAGAAATTAGAGAACCGATTCCCAAAACTGCTGTTGCCGGGCACAGTGGCCTGGTTCATATTGCGGGCGCCGATAATGATAGCGGCAGGATTTTCAGTGGCCATGTCCAGGAACCTGTATAAATCTTCCGGGAAATGCTGGCCGTCGGAATCAATGCTGATGGCGTAACGATAGCCTTTTTCCCTGGCGAACGCAAATCCGGTCCGAAGGGCCATCCCCTTTCCCCGGTTGACGCAGAAGGACAGCTTTTCCACGCCGGCAAAATCTTCCAGTATCCGGGCCGTATCATCGCTGCTGCCATCATTTACAACAATAACCTGCTCGGTGTGTGCCAAAACAGACCGGAGAAGATTCGCCAGCGTGGTGCCATTGTTGTAGGTAGGTATGACGACACAGGCCTGCAGCTGTCTGAATTTATCGGCCGTATCAATCATACTATTTTCCCTGCCGGCAATCTGGTTTTCACGCATATAACTTTTAATAACATCTGGTGCTCAGGCAAAAATACTTTAAATGAAGGGCAGGAAAAAGCCTGTTTAGAGCGGGCTTTCCAGTTAATCAGCACCTTACCAGCCTGCCGGCACAGGTTTTATATTTGGCTAACGTCTCAATAACAAAATAGAAATGCCGACAATGAGGTTTGCGCTGCCGTTACTATTGCTCCTGGCCATCTGCTCTGGTTCTGCATTTGCCCAGCAAAAAATTATCCTGGCGGGCCGCGTGGCTGACAGCGCAGGCAGCGGCCTTGCCGGCGTATCCATCAACCTTTTCTCTGTCAACGACAGCATGCACCCACTTCATATCTTAACGGAAAAAGACGGCTCGTTCCGGTTATCCATAGTGACCCCGGATACGTTCAGGGTCCTCATCAGCAAAGCCGGCTTTCCTGCTGCCACGCTTGTTTGGCCGGTACCGGCCAATGGGTTTGAGGCCGGTACGGTGAACCTCCTGAATGCCTCACCGGACCACACCGCTGCCGTTCCCAGGACCGACAGCATTGACCCGGCCAAAACAGATACATCCGGGCCGAACAGCACCACTACCCGGACGGGCCTGTTGTCGGAAAGGGATACCACGCCAGAGCGGCCGCTGTACCAGGGGCTGACAGCCATTACCGGGCTGCTGGCTGATAAAACCGACCAGACCCCGCTTAAATCAGCGACGATTAAACTGACGCCAAAAAAAACCCCGGACCAGCCGTTGACAGAAATCTCGGATAGCAAAGGTCGTTTCCAATTCACCGGTCTTGCCCCAGATACTTATACCGTGACCATTTCTTCCGTGGGATACGATCTCGTAGACAAAACGGTCGTTCCCACAGCAGCAACCAACAACCTCGGCACCATCCTGGTGCCTAAAAAATCAAAAGAACTGGCCGGGGTAACGATCGTGGCCAAGGCACCCCCGGCACAACAGAAAGGCGACACCGTACAATACAATGCCAGCGCATTTAAGGTTAACGTGGATGCCACCACGGAAGACCTCATTAAAAAGATGCCCGGCATCACTGTTGATAAAAACGGAACAGTTACCGCTCATGGTGACCAGGTAAAAAAAGTTACTATCGACGGAAAAGATTTTATGGGCGATGATGCGACAGCTGCGCTCCGTAATCTTCCTTCCGAAGTGGTCGATAAAATCCAGGTATTCGATAAGCTCAGTGACCAGGCGGCCTTTACCGGTTTTGATGATGGCAACTCGGTGAAATCGATCAATATCGTCACAAAATCCGGTATAAGGAACGGCCAGTTCGGACGAATCTATGCAGGCTATGGCACGAACGACAGGTATGCAGCAGGTGGCAACGTGAGCACCTTTGATGGCAACAGGCGCATTTCGGTGGTAGGAAGTTTCAATAACATCAATCAACAGAATTTTTCTTCCCAGGATCTGCTCGGCGTTACCAGTACTGGTGGAAGTGGAGGCGGCGGAAGAGGAGGGCGCGGCGGGGGTGGTGGCCGCGGGGGAGGTGGAGCAGGCGGCGGTAATTTCGGGGGAGGAGAGAACTTCACGGTCGGCCAGCAAAACGGGATCAGTTCTACCAATGCCATCGGGCTGAATTATTCGGACAAATGGGGCCCTAAAACGGATATGCAGGCGAGCTATTTTTTTAATAACAGCAACAACACCAATGGACAGGAACTGCACAGCCAGACCCTGATCGGTGCCAAAACACAATACACTGACCAGAACAGCCTCACCATCGGCAAAAATTATAACCACCGGTTTAATATGCGCCTGGAATATAAAATTGACTCCAGTAACTCATTGCTGATTATTCCCAGCCTAAACTTCCAGAACAACAATACGGTCTCGACCGGTAACTCCCGCGCTTATTACGGGCCCGGGGACAGTTCCAACACCTCGGATAACAGGACTTCAACGCAACGCAACGGGTACAACCTCCGCAACACCCTCCTTTACCGGCATTCGTTCGCAAAACGAGGGCGGACCTTCTCCGTGAACTTCAATACCACATTCAATAAAAATAATGGAGAAACCTACAACCTGCAGCACCTGCGCTTTTTTGAGAATAACATACCCAGTGATTCGCTGCAGGACCAGTTTAACAGCAATCCCACCAGCGGGTATTCAATTTCTACAAATGTCGCTTACACGGAACCGGTAGGAAAAAAGAGCCAGCTGCAGTTTAACTATTCCCCGTCATGGACAAAAAACATGGCAGATCAGCAGACCTTTTTATTTGATTCTGCAGGCAAAACGTATTCGCGCTTCAGTCCAATTCTATCCAATACATTCGATAATACCCAAACGACCAATAATGCGGGCATCAGCTTCCGCAGAGGGGCATCGCGGGATGACCAGTTGTCCGTGGGGATAAATTTTCAGCATTCCACGCTTGAAAGCATCCGCACCTTCCCCGGTAATGCCACCGTGAACCAGGCGTTCAGCAATGTCCTTCCCAACCTGATGTGGCGCAAAAAATTGTCAGCCCGGGGAAATATCAGGGTCTTCTACCGTGCCAGTACCAACTTTCCTTCGGTCATCCAGCTGCAGGACGTGGTGAATCTTACCGATCCGCTTCGGGTAAGCAGCGGCAACCCATCGCTGAAGCAATCTTATACCAACCTGCTGGCATTGCGGTACGCCTATACCAATACACAAAACGGGCGCAGTTTCTTTGCCAACATATTTGCACAGACGCAGCACAATTATATTTCCAATGCCACTTTTATTGCGGCGGCAGATTCGTCTATTCAACAGGGGCTTATCCTGAAAAAAGGATCCCAGCTTACCAAACCCGTCAACCTCAACGGCTATCAGAGCTTCCGGTCTTTTTTCACTTTCAGTCAGCCCGTTTCATTCATCAAAAGCAACGTTAACCTCAGCACCGGTTTTAGTTATTCCAGGTTGCCGGGCCTAATCAATTACCAGGAGACCGTAACGGATAACTTCGTTTATAATGCAGGTGTTGTAATAGCCAGCAATATCAGCCAGTATGTAGACTTCAACCTGTCTTACAATGCAAATTTCAATACTGCCAGGAGTTCACTGGCAGGACAGAGCAACCAGAATTACGTTAATCAATCGACCGGCATTCAGTTCACCCTGCTCTCTAAAAGCGGTTGGTTTATACAGAATGATCTCACCAACCAGCTGTACACCGGGTTAACCGGCGGGCTGAATCAGAATTTCTGGCTTTGGAATGCCAGCGCCGGGAAGAAGTTCCTGAAAAACCGAGCTGCTGAACTAAAGATATCGGCTTTCGACCTGCTCAAACAAAACCAGAGTATTGTCAGAACGGTTGCAGAAAATTATATTGAAGATTCCCGGTCTACGGTTTTGCAGCAGTACTTTTTGCTCACCTTCACCTACAGCCTCAGAAACTTTGGCAGCGGGAAGGTAGCAGCGCCTGCAGCAAACCGTCGTTCCAGGCCGGAGTTTTAGGGGGATGGCCGATATTCCTGCTTTTTTGCGTAATATCGTTTTCAGTAAAACCTGGTCTTTTGGATGAACAAACGCTGGTGGAAAAACTAAAAAACGGTGACGAAGAGGCATTCCGTTTTATGGTCACTACCTGGCAGAATATGGTGTACAATACGGCGCTCGGCATTCTTCACCATGCCGAAGATGCGGAGGATGTGGCACAGGAAGTTTTCGTGCAGGTGTATGAATCGATCAGGAATTTTAAACAGGAATCAAAACTATCGACCTGGCTCTACCGGATTACCACCAGCAAGGCACTTGACCACATCCGAAAAAAGAAAAGGAAGAAGCGGTTTGCCTTTGTACAGCACCTCTTTGGCGAAAACAATGAAATTATGGTGCAGCCGCCGGATTTTCATCATCCGGGCGTGGTACTGGATAACAAGGAAAATGCCGCCATGTTATTCAGCGCTATTGACAAATTACCTGACAACCAAAAGGCAGCTTTTGTGCTGAACAAGTTAGAAGGACTGAATTACCAGGAGATTAGCGAGGTGCTGCAAACCACGGTATCGGCTGTGGAATCGCTGTTGCACCGGGCAAAATCCAATTTACGGCGTACGCTGGAAAAGCGATACCAGGTTCCGGGTCGCTAGCGCAAGTTTTGCCTTGATTTTTCGTCTAATTAAAACTGGAACGATATGGACAACCATGATAAAATAAACGCAATAATGACCAGCCTGGACGGGATGGAGCAGGCCGCTCCAGGCCCGTTTTTCTATACCCGTGTCCGGGCAAGGATGCAGCAGGAAAATACGACGGCGTTGTCTGGCCTGGTGGCCTTCTTTTCCCGGCCCGTGGTAGCGGTGAGTGTCCTCGCGCTTATCTTTCTGATGAATACCGCAGCTTTCCTGTACCAGAAAGAAAAAAATGGCCAGCCATCAGAACAGGCAGAACAGTCTTTGGCAGATGACTACAACACGACGCTGGCCACGAATTCCTATTATGTTGAAAATTCCGACCCGCAATAATGAAAAAGCCGCGCAATAGCCTGTTGTTGTTTCTTGTAATTTTTTTGGTGGTCACCAATATCGGCATGCTCTTGTATTTTACCGGGTTCGGCAGGCCGGGACATGTGCCCCGTGGCGACCACAAAAGCTTTGTGACGGCCTTTGTACAAAACGACCTCAAATTCAGCAAAGCACAGATGACTGGGCTTGACAGCCTGAAAAAAACGCATCGTTCGGGTATTAGGCCGCTTTTTGAGGCGCTGGGAAGAGCTAAAGATGACTTCTACGGTCTCTTGTCCAATCCGGCCGTACCCGATTCAGTATTGCAGGCCGCCGCCGACGATATCGGCAAAAAACAGGCTGCGCTTGATATCCGTTTTTTTAGAAATTTCCAGGAAATAAGGCAATTGTGTACCCCAGCGCAGTTACCCGCCTTTGATTCCGGTATGCCGGCCGTAGCGGGCAGAATGATGCAGCCGTGGAAGAAAAATGGTAGTCACGGCCAGGACAGCCTTTCCTACAGAAAGTAATGCTAAAATGAGAATGGTGCGCAGGTTTTCCAGGCCTAACAACATCCAAATAAAAACATTCTTCATTTAAAATTTAATCTAATGAAAAAGAAATTTTTATGGCTCGCCGCGTTCAGCCTGTTCATCAGTTTTGCTGCTTCGGCTCAGGGCGGAGGCATGAGGATGCCGATTCCGGATCGCGTGAAAATGATAATGGACAAGCTCGCAGATTTCAAACTGGATAAAGATAAATCAGCGCAGACCGACAGCGTCTTTACGGCTTTCTTCACTGCCCAGCAGAAAATGATGGAAGATATGCGTGCCGGCGGTGGCCAGGTGGACCGGGACAAAATGATGGAGGGCAGGAAAAAGCTAATGGATGAAAGAGACGAGAAACTGAAAAAGATTTTCACTGACGAACAGTATAAAAAGTGGAAGGATGAGATTGAACCTACCACGCGGCCGCAACGCCAGGGAGGCGGCAATTCAAATTAAATAGCGGATCCCGTTTCGGCCGCACACCCTGTTTCTTACCGGAACAGGGTTTTTTATTTCCGCCCGGCCAGTTTCATATCTGCACAAGGTGAAGCCGCCAACGGTGGTATAAATCCGAATGCCGTTGCTATCCCGGGAAAAGCGATTTGTCAATCCCCGGAATGATGCGCAGGGCGTTCCGGTAATAGATTTTCTTCAGGATAGTATCGGGGAGGTCCATACCATACATCCGCCAGAACGCGTGGTATTTTTTATGGTAGGGAAAATATTCATCTGCCGTTTCCAGCACCCTGAAATAAGTATTGTACTCTTCCGGCACCCAGCTGTCTTTTCCAAACATGATTCTGTCCTGGTAGTGTTCAAAGAACTGACGTGCTGCCCTGGGCTGGCGGCCGAGTTCTGCTATGACCGCCCCGAATTCTACATTTATGTTCGGCATCTCATCCAGTAGATGACCCAGCGTGGTGAGGTCATTCGGGTACCAGCCGAAATGAGCTGCGATAAAAGTGGTGGCGGGATGTTTCTTAAAAACATGGTGCTGCTCATCGATCAGCGTCTGCCAGGGGGCTGGATCAGCCGGGCCTCTTTTCCTTCCCGGGTGGGTGGTAATTTCCAGCCAGCGTTCGTTGGTTTCGTCAACCGGATCCCAGAAGGGTTTTGGATCGGCGGTATGGATCAAAACGGGGATATGCAGTTCGCCAGCCCTGGCCCAGATGGGATCCAACCGCTCATCGTCAACTGTTACCCGCCTGCCCCTGTTGTCCTTTACTGACAGGCCAAGGTCTTTAAAAATCTTGAGCCCCTTCGCGCCCTGCGCAACATCTTCTGACAGCTGCTGTACGGCACGGGCTGTCCATCCCGTTTCGCCGATCCCGGCAAAATTGATATTGGCAAACACGATAAAACGGTTGGGGTAATGCAGTTTGATATTATCGGTTTGCTTTTTCAGGCTGCTGCCATAGCCACCGCTCAGGTTCACCATCACAGCAAGGTGAAGTTTATCCATATCCGCTGCCAGGCTGCTGAGATCCTGGTCACCCATATTCCATTGGTGATTATGAACGTCAATAAACGGGTATTTCGCCCGGGTGAGCTTGTGTTCCGGTACGACTAGGTTGGAATGGGGTTCGTACTTTTCAAAATCCATTTTTCCCGGCTGGGCACAGGACGGCGAAAGAAAAACCAGGAGGGGTATTACGGCAAAGAGTCTGCTTTTCATACCCTCAAAATACGTAAGTTCTGCGCCACGGGGAAAAGGCAGTTGCTATCCGCGGAGAGGCCGGATATCGGCCAGGATGTGATCCACCCGTTTTGTAAGGGTATTGTAATCTGTATACCCGGCTGACACCAGGTAAAACTTCGTCTCCGTTTCCTGTATCAGTACCGCGGGGAAGCCGGTCACCTGCAGTTGCTTAACCAATGCAAATTCATAGCGGGCTTTTTCTTTATAGGTATCGCTATGAAGGCGTTCGTAAAATTGCTCCGGGGGAATGCCATACCTGGGCAGGAGGTGCCGGTAGGCTTCATCATCCATCAAATCGCGGCCCTCATAATTCAAGGCAAACTGGAGGTCCCCTGCGAAGGCGACTTGACGGTCGGGCGCATATTCTTTGGCGATACACAGGGCTACAGCAGCCTTTTCGGAATTCAGTAACCAATCGCTTTCTTCCGGATTTTTAATGTGCCAGAGAAAGTCTTCTCCGAAACGGATGCCGGTAGCCGCCTCGACTGTCAGGTATGCCCCGGAAATGTAACCGGCCATAGCAGAAACGGGCTTCGGCGGATCGTTCATGATCATGCCGCCGGATAATACTTCAAAGATCAGTTTATCCTGGTAGGCAAGCGCGAATTGCTGCATGACCGGGCTGAACCCGTAGCACCAGCCGCAATAGGCATCGTAACAGTAAAATACCACGGGAAGCATAGCTGAATTTAGCTGCAAAGTTAAGGCGCCGGCCGCTTGAAGCGTTCCAGGTAAAGGTTAATATACTCCTCCTTTTTCCGCAGCCGGTACTGCATGATGAAACGCGGGTGTGGCAGGGGAATAATCTCTTTAAAAAAGTGGTGGATATTGTTCAGCCTGGAAAAAAACAAGAAGTTTTTGCCTTCCCCAAGGCAAAATGCTTTTTCGCGGTCGATTCCAAATTCAAGCTGTTGCCGGAGACTGGTGATGACAAAGGGCCGGACGCGTTCCTGCAAGACCTTATCGTCATAATAATTTAGATTTTTTCCCAGGCTGGTAAATCCTAGCGGACTGATCGCGCTGATATAAAACCGATCGTAAAATGCTTCCGGGCCGCCATAGGCAGCAATCATGTCGTACACAAAAACAGAGGATAGTTCCTGTCGCTGCGGCCAGTCGTTGTTGATCCCGCAGTGCTGTGCAAGCCGCAGGGGATCCGTGAATGGTATACCGGTGACGCCGCCACCAAACCTGCCCGGGTTGATACCCATTATCAGTTGTCGTTGCTTATTGTCTCCATAAAATTTTTGATAGAAGGCAGTACAGGCATTGAGGGTTTCCTTTGTTTCAAAAGGCTGCATTACTTCGATGCCGCGGGGAAGGGTAACGCGGAAATCCAATTGTGTGAGAAATGAAAGAATCTGTTCGGCGAAAGTCATCCGCGAAAATAGTTCATCTGTCAGGTGTTGTGGGTTGCTATGGCATCAAAATCGCGATCATAATCGGCGCGCATCGTGCCCATGATTCGGTCCCAGAACGTGAAATACAGGCCGTAGTTTCCTTTAAAGTAATGGTGATGCTGGTTGTGGCTTACGGACGTGTTGATCCACTTTCCCAACCAGTGACGGGTAAACCCTGCCGGGTAAAATTCATATCCCGAATGCCCGTAAACGTTGTATACAATCATAAAAAAGAAAAAGAGGTAAATATGCAGGGGATGAACCGGCAAGGTAAAAAGAAATACCGCGAACACACCGGCTTCCACGATGGCTTCCAGCGGGTGGAAGGCGTATGCAGCCCAGGGGGAGGGGTTGGTTGAATGATGATGAACGAGGTGAAACCACCGGAACAATATTTTATGATGCATCAGCCGGTGGGTCCAGTAAAAGTAGGTGTCATGGATAAAGAAAAGAAGTGGAAAAGCAATAAAAAAATACCCCCACCCATAATCACTTATGCGGGTGTAATAGCTGGTATGAATAACTACAAGCGGATTTTTGAGGAGTACCACCGGCACCATGGCAAAAATGGAGATGGTGCAGACGGAGTAGCCCATCTCGCGGAGGTAGTCTCTTGTCCTTGGATTCCTCGCCTGGATTTTCCGATACCGGTTTTTCCCCAGCCGAAAAACATATAGGGCGAAGAATGCCGCGGCGGCCAGGATGAAATACCTTGACCCGATCTTCTGAAAAAAGAAAAAGTAGTCTTTCCAATGCATAGGACCCGCCGTAAAAGGTGTTTTAAAAGCCGAGAGGTTTCCCTCGCGACTTTTAAAACACCATTATATTAATTGAATGTATGATTACCGGTTGTGCCTTCCGCCGCCGTTTCCACCACCATTGCCTCCACCACCTCCGCTGCTTCTGCCGCCCCCAATTGATCCGCCGCCGCCGCCATAGCTGCGTTGTGGCATACTGCCGCGGTATTCACGCCCCCCTCCGGACGGCTGGGACTGTCCTGCGCGGCTTCCTTCAAGACTACGCTGCGGCATACTGCCTTCATACTGTCTTGGAGCAGCATTATTCTGACCCTGCTGCCCCCGGTTCCCTCCATAGCTGCGCTGAGGCATACTACCCTGGTACTCGCGCGGAGCAGCACTCGACTGGTTCTGCGGAAAACGATCTCCCGGGTTAATGTTGCCAGTGTTATACCGGTTGTTGCCAAAGTTATTTGACCCGTTGTTTCCGCCGCGGATGCCGCCGTTGACAGGGCCATTTTCCCGGGGGGCAGCCGACCTGCCATTATTATAATTTCCGTTATTGTTGTAGCCACCGCCATTATAGGTTCGCCCGCCATTGTAAGCCCGGCCCCCGTTATCACCGGTGTAGCTCCGGCCGTTATTGTTGTTGTAGCGGTTGTTTACAAAAGTCCTGTTGTTGTACGCATATACATTTCTGCGGTTGTAATAGATGTTATTGGTATAATTGATATTGTACCGGGCATTGTTCCTGTAGGCAAAGCCGGCATTGTAACCATAATATCCATAGTTATGATAATAGCCACCGCCAAAAGCATAACAGGGGCGGTAAACAGCAGGGCCCCACCAGCCACCGTAACGGTAGCCACCGCCCCACCATGAATTGAATCCAAAACCGATATTGAACCAGTCGTACCCATAGCTGTAACCGAGTCCCCAACCGTACCAGGGGGTATAATTCACGCCGAAACCCCATGTAAGCGGGCGTGCATAATAGTAATGCCGGTACCAGGGCCGGTAATAATAGCCGGTGCCATACACAATGGTGGGACCATAGGCATAAGCATTGAGGTAGCCAGGGGTATAACCCGTATACACATAATCGGGGGTAGCATCATACACATAAACATATTTGCTGTTATACACCGGGTAAGCCGGTGGAATGTTATCCACGTCGGCAGGCCGCGTAGTACTCACCTCCCAGGGACCAAAAGCGCTGTTCGCGGTAAACCATACCCCGTTGTCAACTGCGTAATAACGGCTATCCAGCCGCATTACCGTATTTGAAGCATTCACCGCGTATTGCAGCCTTGTACCATTAATATTTTCAAACTGAGGATCGCCGTCGAATGTAATATTGGCTGTAGCCGTCTTCCTTTCTACCCTTGCGGTCTGAGGCACTGCTGCGTCTGTTAACGCGTCCTCCGCCTGTGGGGTGCCGGCGACACTTGCCAGTACGTTGTCTTTAGGTGAACCGGCCGGTATTTTTGCGAAATCGCCCGGAAGGTGGTCAGCCCCGATATACTGCCAGTTACCGGACAGAGACGGTGATTTGTACCAGCGACCGGACAGCAATACGTAATACTGCTGGGAGTTCACATCCATGAAAATATCGTTGGAGGAATTCTTTACATACAGCAAGCCCGTGTTTTCAACCGGTGCGAAGTTGGCTTCGCCGTCCGACTGGATCAGCTCTGCCGGCTGGGTGCTGACAATGATTTCCGGTACGGCAGACGAATGGGTATTCTCGTCGTTGCGGGCATCCCCCTGGGCGTTTTCCCCATTGCCCGGCGTATTGGCGGCATTCTTTTTTACGGCTGCTTCGATACGGGAAAGATTTTCCGGCACGGTACTGCTCACCCGGTAAGGACCCGTTGGGGAAGCGGCGCTGTACCAGCCCTTTCCGCCATAAAGGTAAAATCGTCCGTCATCATTTTTTACAATAGTGTACGGTGAATTCACCACTACATCCACACCATAACTGTCATTGCGCTGCAGCTTTGGTTCACCGTCGATCAAAACAAGCATGGAAGGGTTGGCGGTATAAATTATTTTCGGCGGGGCGTTGTTGAAGGAAGAAGCCAGCCTCGCTTCGTTCTCTGTGCTTTCAAGCGAATGCTGTAGCTCGTCTTTTGCTAAGCTGATATGCATGCCTGATATGGCAGTTTCGAGCCTGCTTCGGATACCGGCAGCCATAGATTCATCAACCGCATCAGGGAACTTGATGTTGATGATGTGCATACTAAGCAGGTTCACCGTATTCCCGTTATCGGAGGTGGCAGCTTCCCACCAGCAGGCGCCGAAAACCGGGTCTGTCTTTCCGTCCTGGATTACAGAGACAGCGGAGCGGGCCTTTAAAATGTTGCTGCCGTATCCTTCCACCTGTGGCTGGTAGATTTTTATCAGTTCTTTGTGGTCTCCGCTGATGCTCTTCGGCCATTGTTCCTGGGCAGAAACCGCAAAGGAAAGGATAAGGCTGCCGAAAAAAAACCAGAAAGGCTTGTAGAAAATTTTCATATGTAAGAAGTTTGACTGAAAAATATCATCCTGGTTATGGACACTGGAAGTGAGACGGTTTTACCCGCTAAAAGTTTCTTTTAAATACCCAAATATTTTGTTAATAAGGCGCTGGTGGAGCAGGTTGTTTTGTGCTCTTGATCGGTCAAATAATGTACCGCATTAAAGCTACTCCAGAGGCGGCAAAAAAGCAACCTGCGGTTGCGGCAATAACGAATCCAAAACAATTACAGCGACGGAAATATAGGGAAATGTACTGTCAGCCAGCCGCTTACCGGCCAAAACGTGTTCGGGCGGAATATGGAGGGTGTGTTAAAGGGGTGATTTCAGCGATATTTCCAGTTTCTATCCTTTCCTGCTTCTACCCATTCCAGGGTTTGTTGCAGTCGTTTTTGGCGGGTAGCGCTAGTTTTCGCCTCGTTAAGCCAGGTGATATAATCCCTTTGCTGGGAGGGGGTAAGACTGTTGAACCCACCCCGGGCTTTCTTGTTCTTGTTCAGGGCCAACTCAAAAATATCGGGCATAGATGGGGCTGGCGCTGTTCCCTTTTTAGACCGGGCGGGTTTAACTCCGGCATCGTTGAGGCGCATGGCTTCCCTGATGTATGCCCTTATTTTATTGCCGGTAGGAAGGTCGGTCAGCGCCCTGATCCTTCCCAGGTGTCCCATAGCCTGTTCCTCCCGTGCACGCTGCATGAGGGCCGGGTCCTTCATTAATGGTGCTTTCCAGAAGCTGAATACGATGTGTGAGGTAAATGCGGCCATACTGCATAGCATGTCATCCTTGTACAGGAAGTGGGGGAACGACCATTTGATGGTTTCCACAACGTCGGGGCAGGCCTGATGGATGAGGGCACGGAGATGGCGCAGGACAGGTTGTGCAAACAACGCTGCTTTGCCAATGTATGCATCAACCCGCGGATCAGTAGTCACCATAAAATACAATTTAGTTATGGTAAAAATATTTTCCCCGAAAGTGATCAATGAGCCTCCAGCCAGTTTTCACCGGACCCGATTTCGGCTTCTGCAGGTACCCCATTCGGCAAAAGCAGCGCCGACTGCATGCATTCAATGATGACCGGCTTAATCAGCTCCAGTTCATCGCGGCGGGCATCGAACACCAGTTCATCATGAACCTGGAGAAGCATTTTCGATTGGAATTTATGTGTCCTGAATGCTTCGTGAACACTAATCATCGCCAGCTTTATCATATCCGCTGCCGTACCCTGTATCGGCGAATTGATGGCGTTGCGTTCGGCAAATCCCCGTACGGTGAAGTTGGCGGAGTTGATGTCTTTCAGCCAGCGCTTACGGCCCATCAGTGTTTCCACATAACCATTTTCCTTGGCAAAATTTATGGTATCATCCATGTAGCGCTGGATATTGGGAAACTGCTTTTTATAGTTGTCGATAATTTCCTTGGCCTCTCCGCGCGAGATGCCGAGGTTGTCTGCCAGCCCAAAAGCGCCCTGCCCGTAGATGATACCGAAATTTACACTCTTTGCCCGGTACCGCATTTCCTTCGTCACCGCCTGCTCTTCCACGTTGAACACTTTAGCAGCCGTAGCGGTATGAATGTCCTTACCGGTTTTAAACGCTGCGCACATATTTTCGTCCGCGCTGATGGCAGCCACTATCCGTAATTCAATCTGCGAATAATCTGCTGAAACCAGCACGTGATCCTTATCCCGGGGTATAAAGGCCTTCCTGATTTCGCGTCCCCGTTCCGTCCTGACCGGGATATTCTGGAGGTTAGGGTTGTTGCTCGACAAACGGCCGGTCACGGCTACGGCCTGCGCGTAGGAAGTGTGCACACGACCGGTTTTACGGTTAACCATCAACGGTAGTGCATCCACGTACGTTGATTTAAGTTTCGTTAACTCGCGAAACGCGAGGATATCTTCCACGATCTTACTCTGATTCGCCAGCTTATTCAGCACATCTTCGCCGGTGGCATACTGGCCGGTCTTGGTTTTTTTTGCTTTGGGATCGAGTTGCAATTTATCAAACAACACTTCGCCCAGCTGCTTTGGCGACGCCAGGTTAAACCGCACCCCGGCCTGGCTGTACACACTTTCCTCGGCCAGTTTCGCTTCCTTTTCCAGTTGGCCCGAATACTCTTTTAAAAAATCCATATCTACCCGAATACCTTCGAATTCCATCGCGGTAAGCACTTTTACCAGGGGGTTTTCCACTTCCCTGAAAACCTTATCCACGGCGCGCTCCTGCAGCAGCGGTGAAAAAGCATGTTTCAGCTGCAGGGTGATATCAGCATCCTCAGCGGCATACTCTTTTATTTTTTCCAGCTCAACATCACGCATATTGCCCTGGCTCTTTCCCTTTTTTCCAATCAGCTCTTCAATGTGCACCGGCTCATAACCGAGGTATTGCGTGCTGAGTAAATCCATATTGCGTTTACCGTCAGGTTCTATGACGTAATGTGCCAGCATGGTATCGAAAGTCGGGCCGGCCAGGCTGATCCCATACCATTGCAGTACCAGCATATCGTATTTCAGATTTTGCCCAATCCAGGTAATGGCGGGATTGCTGAACAGTGGTTTAAATTTTTCAAGCAGGACCGCGGCCTGTTCCTGGTCGCGCGGGCAAGGTACATACCAGGCCTCGCCGGCAGCAAAACAAAAGCTCATGCCGACCAGTTCGGCATCGTTGGCATCAAGTGCTGTTGTTTCGGTATCGAAACAAATTTCCGCCTGTGCCATCAGCGCACTCAACAGCGCCGCTACCGCTTCCTCCCCTTCCACGGCCTCATACGTATGCGGTGTGTTGTGAATATTTTTTTCGGCCGGTCCGCCCACCGTAATGCCGGGGGGGGGAATGTCCGTCGCAGTCGCCCGGCTGAGGGGCACTACCGTTCCCGGACTGTCGATGATGTTTCCGAACAGATCCGTTTGCACCGATACCAGTTGCTGGGCGGCGGGGACACCCAAGGGGTTAAACTCGTCGCCAAAAATTCTCCGGCCTATAGCTTTAAATTCAAGTTCGGCAAAGATGTCCTTCAGCAGGTCCGTATCGTATTCCTTAATGCGGAAATTCTCCTCGTGGAATTCACAGGGAACATGCATAATGATAGTGGCCAGTTTCTTGCTCAGCACGGCCAGCTCCTTCCCGTTGCGGATCTTTTCTCCGAGTGCACCTTTTATGCCGTCTGCCTTGGCGAGGATATTTTCCAGCGTACCGTATTCGGCCAGTAATTTCGCAGCGGTTTTTTCGCCCACGCCGGGGATCCCGGGGATATTGTCCACCGCATCTCCCATCAGTCCCAGGATATCGATTACCTGTGATACTTCTTTTATATTCCATTTGGCGGTAACTTCCTTCGGACCCATTATTTCCACATCGCCACCCTGGTAGCCAGGTTTATAAATTTTTACCCTTTCGCCCACCAGCTGCCCATAATCCTTGTCGGGGGTAACCATAAACACTTCGTATCCTGCGTCGGCGGCTTTCTTGCTGAGTGTTCCAATTACATCATCCGCCTCATAGCCATCCACTTCGACAACCGGTATATTGAACCCGCGGATGATCCGTTTAATATCAGGAATGGCATTCATGAGATCTTCCGGGGCCTCCTGGCGGTTCGCCTTGTAAGCCGCAAAATCTGTATGCCGTTCCGTGGGCGCGTGGGTATCGAAACAAACCGCCATATGCGATGGCTTCTGGTTATTAATCAGTTCAATTAGAGTATTTGTAAAGCCGAACTGGGCGTTGGTGTTCCGGCCTTTGGAGGTAATACGCGGGTTACGGATGAGCGCATAATAAGCGCGGAAGATGAGCGCCATCGCATCCAGTAAGAATAGTTTTTTTTCCATGTTTCATGCACGCTTGAATGGCCCGCTTCGTGAAAGCAAGACCCGCTTCGGGTGCTAAGTTATGGCATCGCGCGAAGCGCAAAACAATAATTAGGGCAGGAAAAATGATTGCAGCAAATACTTTTACTCCAACCACGGTGATAAAATAACCGGTCATTTTTTCATATCGGTCAGCTGCTTTTGCATGCTGAACATTTCATCCCGCAACCGGGCAGCTTCCATGAAATCCAGGTCCCGGGCCGCACGTTCCATATCCTTCCTGATTTTACCAATGGCCTTCTCCAGCTGCGGAATGGTATTATATTGGGCCTGCTCTTCGGCGGCGACCACCACAGCATCCTGGTCCCCTGCGATGGCATAGGGATTTTTCGGATCAAAGCCCTTAATATCCAACACGGAGGTCTGCTGGAAGACCTGCTCTTTACTTTTGATGATGGTGGTCGGCGTGATACCGTGTTCGAGGTTATAAGCGACCTGTTTTTCTCTGCGGCGCGAGGTTTCATCGATGGTGCGCTGCATACTTTCCGTCATCTTGTCTGCATAAAAGATAACCAGTCCGTCAACATTACGGGCGGCCCGGCCTGCGGTCTGCGTAAGACTTCTTTCATTGCGCAAAAATCCTTCCTTGTCTGCATCAAGAATTGCCACCAGTGATACTTCCGGCAAATCCAACCCTTCCCGGAGCAGGTTCACGCCGACCAGTACGTCGATTTCGCCAAGACGGAGCTGGCGGGGGATTTCGACCCGTTCTAATGTGTCCACTTCACTGTGAATGTACTTGGATTTGATACTGATGCGGTGCAGGTATTTGTCCATCTCTTCCGCCATTCTTTTGGTGAGGGTAGTAACCAGCACGCGATCGCCTTTTTTTACGCGTTCGTCAATGGCCTCGAGCAGGTCGTCTATCTGGTTGACGGATGGCCTGATGTCGATTGGCGGATCGAGCAGGCCCGTTGGCCGCACCACCTGTTCCACCACCACGCCGCCGGTTTGTTCCAGTTCATAATCTCCCGGTGTGGCAGAAACGAAAACGGTCTGGCCGATCATGTGTTCAAATTCATGGAAGTTGAGCGGCCGGTTGTCCAGGGCTGAAGGCAGGCGGAACCCATAGTCGACCAGGATGAGTTTCCGGCTGCGGTCACCGCCATACATACCGCTGACCTGCGGAATGGTCTGGTGACTCTCATCGATGATGCACAGGAAATCCTTGGGAAAATAATCGAGGAGGCAGAACGGGCGGGTACCGGGCGTTCGCCGGTCGAAGAACCGGGAATAGTTTTCGACGCCGTTGCAATACCCCAGTTCTCTTATCATTTCCAAATCATAATTTACGCGTTCGCCGAGGCGTTGGGCTTCTATGAATTTTCCGCTGTTTTTAAAGTAGTCGACCTGCGCTGCCATTTCATCCTGGATTTCATACAGTATCTGCTGCATGCGATCTTTGGGTGCGATGTACAGGTTAGCGGGGAAAATGGCAGCGTTTTCCATTTTGCCGATGCGCTTGCCCGTTTTTACATCGAAGCTTTCGATCTCTTCAATATCGTCGCCGAAAAAACTTACGCGGTAGCCAAAATCTACATACGGCAGGTTGATGTCAACGGTATCTCCCTTCACACGAAATGTACCTCGGGTAAAATCAGTCTGTGTACGGTTGTACAGGGAATTGACCAGCGCATGAAGAAAAGCCTGGCGGGAAATGGTCTGCCCCCGGCTGATTCGGATAATCCCATTTTCATAATCGGTCGGGTTACCCATGCCATAGATGCAGCTGACTGAGGCCACCACAATGATGTCCCGTCTCCCACTCAGGAGTTCCGTGGTGGCATGTAGCCGCAGCTTATCCAGTTCTTCGTTGATCGACAAATCCTTTTCGATATAGGTGTTGCTCACGGGCATATAGGCCTCGGGCTGGTAGTAATCGTAATAAGAAACGAAATAGCCGACGGCATTATCCGGGAAGAACTGTTTGAACTCCCCATACAGCTGCGCAACCAGCGTCTTGTTGTGGGTGAGAACGAGGGTTGGCTTCTGAACGTTTTGGATGAGGTTGGCGGCGGTGAATGTTTTACCGCTGCCGGTGACGCCCAGCAGGGTTTGGTATTTTTCGCCGTTGAGTACCCCTTCTGTAAGTTGCCGTATCGCTTCCGGCTGATCGCCCGCAGGGCCGTAAGGCGCATGTAAAGTAAATCCCATAAAAAATAGTGAACCTGCAATTTAATCATTCTGCCCGGAAGCGCAGGGGCTGAAAACCTACAATTTTGCAAAGCCCGCCCGCTATGCTGCACTCTGGGACCAGGCGTGAAAAACCCCGCGGTTGACCGCGGGGTTGCCAACAAAAAGCAAGTAAATTATTTTATCGTGTCTGCAATACCATCGAGATAGACGGCGAAGTTTTTGATCACACCGGCATCGATGTCAGCATATTCCTGTGCTTCCTTCCAGTTGCGCTGCTCCAGGGCCTCGCGGATGCCTGGTAAGGTTTTTACGCCGTAGCCGGTATAAAACCCGGGGGCGTAGATGCTGTGGCGGTACCATCCCCTGCGCGGAAGTCCCTTTTCAGTGAGCAGGTGCTGTTCAGCCTGGTATAATTTTGTGTTGATTTCATTTTTTTCGTTTTCATCCAGTTTCCCGGAATGCAGCAGGCTGTCGAGGTGCTGGGTGGCCTGCTCAAAATCGGTCATCGCGTTTTTCAGCGGGGCAAAATTCAGGTAAGGCACTTCCTCTTTCGCGGCAGGCAGTATCTCTTTTTTCTGGGGATCGGCTGCGATGCTGTAGACCTTATCGCTGATGAGCCGGTTGTCGATGTCCGTTGTCTCACGCATTTTCTCGGCGAGGTCAGCCACTTCACCCACGTACCCGTTGACGGTGGTATACAATTTCGTGAAATCGAAAGGCAGCAGTTCCGCGTCGGCCATTCTCAGCGTGGTTCTGCCCGCTACTTTAGCCAGTGCCACGCCATAAGCGAAAGTGGGGTCCTTGAAAGTGGCATAATCATGATAGGAGTCGTAGATGGAATGGTATTCCCCGCCGGGATCCTCGCCCCCAAATCCAAGGTTAAAAGAAGGTATGCCGAGGTGCTGTATAAACGGGCTGTAATCCGAACCCGAGCCCAGCGCCCCAAGTGGCATGGTCTTCTTTGCGAGCAACTCTTTCTGCTTCTTAATATCCGGAGCTGCCGCTACGATATCGTGGTTGCGACGCCGGTTCAGCACGCTTACGCCAGTTTGCGGATCGGTAACATCGGCGGCGATTTCATTGATAAAAGGTTCCAGTGCCTGCGAACCCTCTGCATCGAAGAAACCCCGGCCGTTTCCATCAGAATTGATATACAGCACCAGTTTTTTCTGCAGTTCGGCCGCATGCTGCTCTACCCATTCTGTGGAACCAAGCAGGCCCGGTTCTTCGCCGTCCCAGGCAGCAAAGACGATTGTGCGTTTGGGTTTCCAGCCCGACTTCACTAATTCGCCAATCGCGCGGGCTTCTTCCAGCATGGCCGACTGGCCGCTGAGCGGATCACCGGCGCCATTTACCCAGCCGTCATGGTGGTTGCCCCGCATCACCCACTGGTCGGGGAATTCGGTGCCTTTAATTTTGGCGATGACATCATAAGCCGGCACCTGGTTCCAGTTAAAGGACAGTTTCAGGTGCACTGTGGCAGCCCCGGGACCGATATGATAGGTGAACGGCAGCGCCCCTCTCCAGCTTTCTGGCGCCACCGGGCCTTCCAGTGCTTTTAGCAAAGGTTGGGCATCATGGTAGCTGATGGGTATCACCGGGATCTTCAGCAGGTTGGTAGCTTCGCTGCGTTCCAGCCTTTTTGCCCCTTCCGAAGCACCGATGCCGGGCGTTAGCGGGTCTCCCGGGTAAATGGGCATATCCATGACCGAACCGCGCTGCGCACCGAATTCGTTTTTAAAAGCCCCTTTTGGATATACGTCGCCCTGGTAGTAGCCATCGTCTTTGGGATCTGAATAGATGATGCAGCCAATGGCGCCGTGCTCCTGGGCCACTTTTGGTTTTATCCCTCTCCAGGAATGTCCATATTTGGCAATCACTATTTTTCCTTTCACGTCGATTCCTAGTTTGGCGAGCTCTTCGTAATCGGCCGGCACGCCATAATTCACATACACCAACTGGCCGGTAACGTCACCATCGGCGCTCCAGGCATTGTAAACCGGCAGCTGCTCCGCCTGCTGGCCCGAGGTGGGATCTTCTTTTAAGGCAGGTTCAGCGAGTAAGGCTTTAAACTTATATGGTGCCGTCATTTCCAGCAGTCTTTCTTTGGGCGTGGGAAATAAGACCATAAAGGTTTCAATCGAAGCGTCGTATCCCCAGCTTTTAAAATGGTTGAGAATGTACTCGGCGACCGCTTTGCCGCCGGGAGAACCGATATGATGCGGGCGGGCCGACATATCCTTCAGGTACTGGTCCACGTTACCGGCCTTGAGCACAGCATCAAATTGCTTTTCGGTAGTCATTTCTGTTGCCGAGGAAGCTGCCGTAAACCCCATCAGCGGTTTTGGCTGGGCGTTAGTGTTTACCGCCAGCCAGCAGCAGGCGGTCAATAAAATAATTTTTCTCATGGTGTAAATAATTTGAAAGGTTGAGGAGAAGCAGGCAAGGGCCTTAAAGATAGGCAAACATGCAGGCCTGCGGCAAGCCGGGAAGCTTATCGCGGTTAAAATGATATAAAAAATAATTCGCTGCGCGAAAAACAGCCTTTATACTTTGCGCTGGAGGTACACTGAATAGTCGGGTATGCTGCATTCGTATACATCGTGCATCAGCGGCGAGGTGAACAGGAAATCTGCCGTGGCGCGGTCGCACGCCATCGGTATATTCCAGGCTACGGCCAGGCGAAGAAGGGCTTTCACATCCGGGTCATGGGGCTGGGCTTCCATCGGATCCCAGAAAAAAATCAGGATGTCTACCCGCGCCTCCGCAATCATGGACCCGATTTGCTGGTCGCCACCCAGGGGACCGCTCATCATCTTGTGTACGGGCCTGTCCAGCCGCTTTTCCAGGAGTTTCCCGGTGGTACCTGTCGCGAGCAGCTCATGGCGGGCAAGCAGGACTTTATTATGTTCTGCCCATTCCAGGAGATCCTGTTTCCGGTAATCGTGTGCAACCATGGCAATCCTCTTCCTTGTGGGGAGCTGGCGGGTGGTACTCATGGCCGGTTAATTAGTTGAAAAGATAAATGCTGATCAACTTTTAGAAAATTATAACAACTGAAAGGTAAATTTATCGCCTTACACCGCGTTGAAAGTGTGGATGGTACGATATTTGTTAACAGTTTATCCACATTTATCCAGGTTTCCATGAAGTATATACTGTTTGTGATTTTGATGCCCGTGTCAGCGATGTCGGTATTCGGGCAGGCATCGGCTGATAGCACGAACCTCATCAGTAATTTCAGCATAAATCCAAAGCCCAACGCCATTGTACTCCGGTGGAAAACGGATAGCCTTCCCGGCGGGGAAAGTTTCTTCACCATAGAAAAAAGCGGTGATGGCCAGGCGTTCACCGTGGCGGGCATTACCCGTACAAAAGATACCGGTTGGACGGAATATACCGACAACTCCCCGGCACTAGGTAATATTTTTTACCGGGTGAAGCTGAGTACTGGGCTCACGGATTATTATTCGCCGGTTATCCGGACCAGCCCCATGCCTGAAAGCTTCTGCCGGTTTTACCCCAATCCGGTTGATAAGGTGTTGATTATAAAAAGCGACTTCGCCATCGATGTACTCATCAGCGACAATACCGGTAAACCGCTGATTTCTGACCGGCTGGGCAGCGGCCTCAAAGTGATCGATGTCTCTGGCCTTGAGCCCGGCATCTACGTGGTCACCATGGTTCAGAAGGATAACGGCAGGCAGTTTTCAGAAAAGCTGGTAAAAAAATAAATGCTCTATTACACAATAAAATATTTATAAAATACCCACTTAGCGGTATTGCAGGTCTCAATATTATGGGCTATCATTGCATTGGTTTTTCATAGGATATTGGATTTTAAAACGGGGTTGAATTTCTATTCTGGCCCCTTTTTTATTTTATCCCCTTTCCGGCCCTCTTTAATCCCTGTTGTCGGCCAACCGCCAGATATCTCCCCGCACGCCTTTTATATCGCTTCCCAGAACCGTCAACGCGTCCTTATTCATGATTTTGTACATTGCCTTTCCCGGGTAATCTGCCATTATTGAAACGATCTGTCCGTATGTAAGGCTCCCCGCATCGAAAACCACCACTTCAGCTTTTCGCTTTTCTAGCAAACCCTGCAGTTCAGCTACATCGGCAAGTTGCAACACAGTGGATACCTGCACCAGTTTTTCCAGCAACGCTGCCGCTTCCGATGCCGCGGCCTTCATGCCGGCCAGCAGCGCGATGTTCCCGGCCTGAGCGGGTTTCGCTTTTTCTCCCCGGAAATGGTTCCTGGTTTTCGACAGGAGGCTGGCGATCCCAATCCCCGCCTGCATCAGCCGGAACGGGAGCAGGGGGCCGCCGCGGTAATGCTTCCTGATAAAAATATCCATCGCGTTGTAGAACATGCGCGTGTAACGATGGTCTTTCCGTGTGCTCTCGCCTTTAAAGTGCAGGATCGCCGCCTCCCCGACATAAAAATTCCGGTACCCGGCCTGGCTGATCCGGTAGCTGAGATCAATATCTTCCCCGTACATAAAAAACTGCTCATCAAAAGACCCGGCCTCCTCCAACACCTTTTTCTTCACCATCATGAACGCCCCGGACAGTACTTCCACCTCATGATTGTCTCGTTCGGCCAGCCATCCCATATAATAGTGGCCGAAAAATTCGGATCGCGGAAATAGCCCCGCCAGCCCGGTCAGTTTAAAAAGGGAGGTCTGCGGCGACGGAAATCCTCGTTTTGATTCGGGCAGGAAATGGCCGGTGCCATCAATC
>JBBROE010000064.1:0-23587 GCA_038229695.1 Chitinophagales bacterium
CCTGGAAAGCAGGTCGGCCTTGCATTATGAGTTCGAGTACCGCGATAAGGGTTCGATGGCTACCGTAGGCCGAAACCTGGCCGTGGTTGACATCCCCAAACCCAAAATTCACTTCGGTGGCTTTTTTGCGTGGCTGGTGTGGATGGGCCTGCACCTCCTGCTGATCCTCGGTGTCAAAAACAAAGTCTTCGTCTTCTTCAACTGGGTCTACAACTATTTTACAAGGGATCAGTCGCTGCGCCTCATCATCCGCAACCCTGCCACCCCTGAGCCGGCTACCCAGCCGCAGCCAACTCCATAAACAACCTGGGTAAATGCATACAATTTTTCTGACCGCAGCATGGAAGAACCTGATCATGGCCAATTATGAGATCGATCCGGCCGTGCTGATGCCTTACCTGCCTGCGCATACAGAACTGGATACCTTCGGGGGAAAGAGCTATGTGAGTCTCGTGGGTTTCCTGTTCGACAAAGTGAGGATCAAGGGTATTGCCATCCCTTTTCATACCCGCTTCCCCGAAGTGAACCTCCGGTTTTATGTGAAACAAAAAGGCGTTGACGGCCCGGCTAAAAGGGGGGTCGTTTTCATCAGTGAGGTGGTGCCCAAGCCTGCCATTGCCTGGGTCGCCAATACGCTTTACCGCGAGAAATACAGTTGCTGCCGCATGAAATACAGCGCTGACCGCGAGCCGGGGCGACTGTTGCTCCGCTATTCCTGGAAGGGCAGGGGAAAGCAGTATACGATAGCTTCCACCGTGAGCAGTACCACGACCGTTATCGCGCCCGGTTCGGTGGAAGAATTTATTTTCGAACACTACTTCGGGTATGCCGGGGTGACCAAAAATAGCACCAATGTCTATGCGGTGGAACATCCGCGTTGGGAGCTGTTCCCGGTGCTTGATTACCAGGTGACCGGCGACTTCAAAGCTTTCTATGGACCTGCTTTCGGGTTTATGGATCAGGTGCGTCCGGATTCCGTCCTGGTGGCGGCCGGGTCTGATGTGCTCATCCGCGAAAAGACCGTTCTGCGGTAAGCTGTGCAGGAGTCCGGAACGGGTTGGCCCCCATCACAAGAGCCGGGGAAGCGCCCGGACGTTGCAGCTTTGCGCCACAATAATTATATTTGCGCGGCCGTTTAAGCAGCCTGTACACCAATAAATTAGATAGATGAAAGTCAGGAATCCCCGGAATCGAGAGAGCCTTGCAATTAAATCGGGCGACCGGGTTTTAGAAGTGGGAGGCGGACATAACCCTCATCCCCGTTCTAACGTGGTGGTGGATAAATATACCGATACCAATTACCACCGGAGCGGTGACATCAAGGTGCTGAAAAACCAGACTTTTTTACAGGCTGATGGGGAAAACTTGCCGTTTAAAGATCACGAATTCGATTACGTCATCTGCTGCCAGGTGCTGGAACATGTTGAAAATCCCGAAAAATTCCTCGCCGAACAATTCAGGGTCGCCAGGCGTGGCTTCCTGGAAACGCCTTCGCTAATCGGCGAATATCTTTTTCCCCGGGAATCGCATAAATGGATCATCCATGAAATGAACGGCATAACCTACCTGGTCGATAAAAAGAAGATCAATTTCACGTATGGTTACGATATGGGAGAACTGATCCAGAATTACCTTCCCACCCATTCTATCGGCTTTAAAATATTGGAACAAACCCATCCAAACCTGATAACCAACCGCGTGGAGTGGAAAGACAATTTTGATTTTGTAGTCGATCCTACGGATCCAGCAATTCTTAAATATTTCACGGGCAAATGGCAGGAACAATGGGCGGACGCATTTTTCCCTCCCAAAACCAAATGGGACGAACTAAAGGACAGCAGCCGCGCATTTTTTAATATGACCAGAAGTGTTCTCCGCAACAAGCGTTATCGGTAGTTGCCGTCAATTTTATTTATATTGATGACCGGTTTTCAACGAGGAGACCGGTCAATTTTTTTTCATGGGGGTTCGACTTTACGCTGTTTCGCGCACTAAACTTACCAGGGAAAGCCTTTCGGTCATTGCATTTGTGGCCGGGCTGATCCTGCTGCTGGCAGGCTATTACCAGGTGCAGCGGCTGATCTACCGCTCGCCAGCCACTGCGGGACGGGTAAATCCTGCAGCTCCCCACAAAATAAACGGCATTACGGCAGACGATCTCTATGATCTCTCCGGTTCCGCGGCCAGTGGCGGTGGTGACCCATTCCGATTATTCGACGAGCAAACAGACCCGGCGAACGGCATACCCGGCGACCCAAAGACACATCCTTCCCCACCCGCAAAAATAGATTGCTTTTACCCCGCGGGGAAAGGGCTCCGGATGGTGGTCGACCTTCATGACTTGTATACCCTCACTGATATTTATGTATTCGACCGTTCTTTTGAAAGTGACAGTGTCTGGATTTACAGCGGCTCACTCCAAAACTGGAAACTGGAAACATCATTTGCCACAACCAGCCATACCGCCACCTGGGGCTGGCTGCATTTCCCGGTAAAGACCAGCTCTAGATTTTTGATGATCCGATTTAACAGTTACAAGACGATTATCACCGAGATGGCGTTGTACGGCGATATACAACAGCGCCTTCCACTTTCACCGGAGAAAAAATTGCCGCCGCTTCCACCGCCGACACTTCGCCAATTTGCCGGTACCAACACGTACGATTACGTAGCCCCCGCGTTGCTACAACCTTTCAGCCAGGTACGGCTTTACCAGCAGCTCGATTATTTCGATACCGATACCGTTAATGCCTACCCGAAAAATGTGCTTTCGCTCAATAAGTTCAATGCAGCACCCGCGCGGCAACTGGAAGCCTTTGCGGATAGCCTGCGCCGGCGTGGCGGCAGCTTGTGGACCAGCATCCGGGGGTTGCCGGTCGCGCTTGAAAAAAAAGGGTTTAACGAAAAGGACAAACCGGTCAGCGTTCCGGGCATGGACACGGAAGATCCCCTGTCGTATGGCCGCCATGCACACACGCTCTGGAACCTCGCCGCGGTATTCGGGCATACGAAGGTTGATACCCGGCTGCTGGCATTCAATGACAAACCCCGCAAGACGGGTTTGGGTCTGATCGACCGCTTTGAAAACGGGAACGAAGAGGATGCTTACTGGACCAAATATTTCTGGACGCCCATGGATTACTTCGCGATATCGTCCGCGGATTATGATGGGGCGGAAGGAAGGCTGGGTCCTGGCCACGGCATAATCGCAGCTGATAAAAACAGTCGGCTGATGACCAGCGGCATGATCACATTCGATACAGGCAGGGTCAGAACCCTGAACTTCCTCTGCCGGGAATTGAGGAAAGACCGGCAGTTTATCTGGAAGGCCGGTGTGCAGTATCACTATTATTGCAATGCCGAAAAAAGCAACCTGCGGACGCCGGAAAAAGGCATATCGCCCGAGGCGGATCACCTGCGGGAAAAAATGGCGCGCGTAAAAGCATTTCACGATCGGCTGCTGCCCGGCATCCCATTAATCCTGGGAGAAAACGGCTATGATCGCAACCAGCAGTCCTGGCAGCGCACGCCGCTGATACCCGGGTTGACAACGGGCCAATCGCAGGGTATCCTCCTTATCCGATCGCTATTTGCCGCGTTCATGTCAGGGTTTGATGGCTACAACCAATATATGATGCGCAATGCTGTAAACGACGAAAATGTGCCGGGCCCTTATGCTACGAGTGGGATGGTGGGGGGACCGGCAACCAATACAGTGTACCCGGCCTGGTATTACTGGTCGGCCGTGGTGAGCCGGCTGGGAAATTTTACGCCGGATGCGGTGATTACTGAATCCGGACCGGTATGGATTTACCGCCTGAGCAACCGGGAGGCACCGGGAAAAAAGGCATGGGTACTGTGGAGTCCAACGGTGGACGGAACGGTAATTAAAAATTTCAAATTAATAGTGCCCTCTTATCAGTATCAGCACTTTAGCGTCTTTCATCTGGCTGATAATAACCCGGCAGGAGCTGTGGAATCGGGGATGTTTAACCAGGGAAGCGTGTTGCTGTCAGTCGGCGAATCGCCGGTCATGCTGATCCAGGAGTAAAGCGTTATCCAGGGTGGCGGAAAAATCCTGGGGCGGAAAGGACAGGAAGGCCTGGTAAAATATTGATCAATTTTAAAAAAAGTAGTATGCAATTATCCGGTCGGTTATGGCCATCGCTGATGCTTGTTGGATTGCTAACAATAGGTATCAGTGCGAAAGGCCAGCAAAATTCTTTTACGATTATCCAGTTTTCAGATCCGCAGTTTGGGATGTTTACAGACAACCGCGATTTTGCAAGGGAGATCGTCAACTTCAGTCGGGCTATTGCGGTCGCCAACCAGTTAAAACCCGCACTGGTGGTGGTAACGGGCGATCTGGTGAACCGTACCGGTGATTCGGCGCAAATTGCGGCCTACAAGCGGGTAGCGCAGCAACTAAATCCTGTAATCCGGCTGTATAATGTGCCCGGCAATCACGATGTGGGTAATGAGCCCACTGATAGAAGCATCGCCGCTTACCGAAAAGGATTTGGGGCCGATTATTACCAGTTCCATTATAAAAACCTGCTGGGAATTGTCTTAAACTCGATCTATCTCCACAGCCCTGATGCGATGCCCGGAGCCTTATTAGCGCAGGAAAGCTGGCTGAAACAGGCCCTTGCAGGGGCCAGGCGGCAGGGATACCAGCACATTATCGTATTCCTGCACCAGCCTTTTTTTCTGCAGGAGCCGACTGAAGCCGACCAGTATTTTAATATCCCGGCGACTGTACGAAAAAAATACCTGGCGATGTTTAAGGCCAACGGGGTTCGCTATGTTTTTGCCGGGCATTATCACCGAAATGCCCTCGGCCATGATGGCCAACTTGAAATGGTGACAACCGGACCGGTGGGCAAACCGCTCGGTGATACGCCATCCGGATACCGGGTCATCACCATCCGAGGGGATCAACTCACGCACAAGTATTACGCGCTGGACAGTTTGCCGCCTAAAAAATAACAGGAGACTGGTAAAGTCAATTTCAAGCATACAATTTGTCTTATAATTTATATTATGTTAAATAGCCGTACGGCGGGGAACCGACGGGGGAGAAAAAAGGCCCTGCTTCTGTTTGGTAGGCCACGACACTTTGCGTGAGATGCGAAAGAATAATATCTTTAAGGATGCCCAAGCTGTATGAGTATAAAGGGTTTCATTTTTTCCTTTATTCAAATGAGCATCCACCGCCGCACATACACGTTCAAAAGGGGGAAACTCTTATGCGAATAGAGTTTGTTGAGGTCGGTGGTGCTGTATGGACACAGCAAAAAGAATATAAACCCAAATTCAGCGCCGCAGATAAAATCGAAATTGTCAGATTTGTGGATGCCTACCGAAATGGGATTTTAAGCAAATGGCAAACTTTTGTCGTAGAAAAGAAAAAACCTAAATGTGAAAAAATCGGTAAAATATAAGAAGGCGGAAAAAAAGGTTGCACCAAAAAAAACTGCACCAAGACGAATACCAAAAAAGGCAGCAAAAAGGGCTGTAAAGAAGGCTGCGCGAAAACGAATAAGGGGTAACGTTCTCGCTACAAGACCCCAAAAAAAGCGTAACTTAGCGAGTAAAAATAAACCAAAAGTGTACTCGGATGCTTTAATAGATAACGCTAAATTTCTCCACGATAACGTGCTGTTACTTTCATTTTCAGACGGACATCAACAGACGGTGGATTTTTATGATTTTCTCAATGCTAAAAGCACCCCACCCTATATTAAAAGGTATAGGGCAGAGAGAAAATTTAAATCTTTTAAAGTTGAGAATGGTAATTTAGTTTGGGGAAAAGATTGGGATTTGATGTTCCCCATTAAGCAACTATATACAGGAAGAATAAATTAATTTATACGAGGTTAAAAAAATTAATGCCGGGACTTACCCCGGCTTTTTTATTTATATCGTAGTAAAACGCATTGTGTGGATTTCGTTTATTGCAAGAAAATACAAGGTAAGACACCGTATCTTAAGGCACTTATATAATAAAATAGAATCACAACCGATTCACAAAACGGATTTAAATGAATCCAAATCAGTCGTGGAAGACATTGCCGGTGTGTTAAAAATAAGTCCTCGCGAACTAAAAAAATGGCACATGTCTTTTCATGACTTCCCCGAAAAAAATGGACATGTCTTATGTTTCAGTGAAAACGGGTGCTATATGATGGGCAATACTGAAAGCGGCATTATCGCTTATTTAGATGATTTTTGGCTTAGGGAAGGACGCAAAGACTTAAATGATAAGATTTACAATGTATCTAAATGGGTTTTCCCTATTTTAACTTTTATTATATCCGTTCTGGCTATTTTAGTTAGCACCGGTGTAATATGGAAAAAATGACAAGGGTTATTCCACGAATCAATATTGCGAATTGAACAGCATAGAAAGCTAAACCAAAAAGCTTTTGCGGCCAATCGAACAACCACCCGTCGCCTACGGCTCCTACGGCAGTGTTTTATTCTGCGTCAGTCCGTTCCCCTTGCCCGCTTCGCGCGGGTGTTGTTTTGAAATTTAACACCCGGGCTACACAACGCCAATACCAATTCTTAGAAGATTGCATCGGCCCTCAAATAGCTATACAATCTGTGCCATGGCCATCCGTCCGTTTCGGTTCTTGTTATCTTGGTGAAGAGCCGGCGAAACCTTTCCCCGGTGGATGGATGATGAATCCCTAAAGCCGCTGCCCTTACTCCTGGCAATCAACAACACTGTACCTATGAAACGTATTTATTTTCTCTTGTTCATCGTGACCACCGGCCAGTCGGCCGCCTCCGCGCACAGTCGCCCACCCTCACAAAGCAAAGTGTACAGGCAGCCATCACCGGCGTATATTCAAACGCCATCGCTCACCTGGACGTCGCCAGCATGAAGACATTTTGTGCGCCGGGTATCACCATTTTAAAAAGTGGTAAAACCTGGAATTTTGATACCCCCGCCTTCCTATTGAATGGCATCAAATCAAGTACAACCGGCTGCAAACGGGTCGATACCCTTCATTTCCAGGACACCAGGATTTTTTGCAGAAACGGCCTGGGTGGACTACGTCAACCAGACGCTTATTACCGTAAATGTCAACAGCATCACCCGCCACTGACTCGAGCGCGCATTTTTGCAGCATTACGGAACAACCTGGAAAATAAGTTTACTGCATTCAACTACGCTCGACGAATAGCCGGCGTATTAACCGGGGTCGTCCCCCCTATTTAGTCGTTTCATATGTTTACCTGACGCCTTTGCCTGAGGAGAATTATTCGGCGGTAGTCGGGTCGATGATGCTGGTGATTTCACTGACCGAATTAGCCGGGAAGCCACCCTGCCTGGCGTGCTCCCGCACCATGTCTTCATTCGGTGCAATATAGACGCAATAGATCTTGTCCCCGGTCACATAGCTTTGCTGCCACTGGATCTTCGGACCCATATTACTCAGTACACCACAGGAAGTTTGAGAAATACCTTTTAATTGTTCCGGGGTTAATTTACCCGCTCCGGGAATCTCCCGCTCTATGAGAAATTTAGGCATACTTTAAAGTTTAAATATTCGGGTTGATAAAAAGAATGACAAATAAATGTAAGAAAAATACTTATCAACGGCGTGGATTCCCATCATTTACTTCGGCAATAGGCACCGGTGCGGCCAGTCAATATAACATGATAATGCCAGCCACCGGGGAGTCCGCCTGCATGTCCTGCAGCAGCTGTTAATTCTCATTGTGGTAGTCCTGGTAATACAACGCCCGGTGGCCCGCATGAGCAGCAAGTATGAAGCGGTCAGCGAGCCGGCATGATGACGGTCGAACGACTCCCCCCTTTTTCCACAGGAGGCCGCGACGGATGTGAGGCGACATCAGGATTAGGCCGACTGCTTCACCGTTGTGTACTGCAGGTGCTTCAACTGCCATAATAAACTGTTCTGTTTGATTGCAATGGCTGTGGGTTCGTTCCGCTACGTTCAATCCCGGTAATTGAGGGCCGGTGGCCTGTTGCCCAGGAGGGGTTGATAATGATAGGGTCCCAGTGCGGCAGTAAATTCCATTTTTGCTTTCGCCACCAACGCCGGTTCCAGGTAAAGATCAATGGCTGTATAGGCCATGGTTTCCGCGGCGTTCAGCATGCCTCTCGCTGCCATATCTTTTCCGCCGCAGGCCACTGCCTGCCAGCTGTGCGCAGGCGTGCCGGGTACCCAGGTCGCGGTTTCAAGTCCGACCGTCGGCACCACGTAACTTACATCGCCTACATCCGTGGAACCCTGGTTTTTTTCGGTGTGCAATGGCTTTACGATGCCGGCTGAATCGATGGCAGGAAGGGTACCGGAAAAAGATCCCTGTAACGCTTTTGCAAAACGGGTTTCTTCGGGCGTATAATGAACCCCGCCTACCCTTTCGAGGTTCTGCTGCATAGCCATGGCCAGCGTTTTGTTGATCAGCAGGTCGTGGGTGCCGTCGATCACTTCAAAGTCCATCGTGGTGCCGGTACCGAGCGCAGCGCCCCGGGCGGCCCTGGTTACGCGGTTGAACAGGCTGTCCACCATAATGCGGTCGGGATGTCGCACATAATAAAAGACTTCTGCAAAATCGGGTACTACATTGGGTGCTTTCCCGCCATTGGTAATCACATAATGGATGCGCGTTTCCTGCGGTACATGTTCGCGCATCATGTTCACCATATAATCCATGCTCTCCACGCCATCGAGCGCGGAACGCCCTTTATCGGGTGCTGCGGCAGCGTGGGCTGACAGGCCGTGAAAGCGGAATTTGGCCGATTTATAGGCCAGCGCCGATGTATAGGTTACCGAGTTGTTGTCGGATGGATGCCAGTGCAGGACTACGTCCACATCCATAAATAAGCCGGTCCGGACCAGGTACACTTTGCCGCCCCCACCCTCTTCTGCCGGTGAGCCATAAACGCGGATGGTTCCTTTAATTTTTCCTGACGCCAGTAACTGTTGGATGGCAATGGCCGCCGCTACAGATCCCGTACCGAACAAGTGATGGCCGCAGCCGTGGGCGCTGGCTTTTCCTTGCACTTCTGTTTTGATAGAGGTGCTGTCCTGCGACAGGCCGGGAAGTGCATCAAATTCTGCCAGGATACCGATGACTGGTGTACCACTGCCGTAACTGGCTACAAAAGCGGTGGGCATGCCGGCTACGCCCGGGGTGACCGTAAAACCGTTTTCCTTAAGTGTCTTTTGAAGAAGGCCTGAACTGTTGGTCTCCTTAAAACCAACCTCTGCAAAATCCCAGATACGGTGAGCGATCGACTTATATGCCGGGTAGTTGGTCTGCAGAATCTTTGCTGCGGCTGTTTTCAGGGTTGTTGCAGCAGCAGGTTGCGACCGGGCCGGATGCGCGTAACAAAAAATCCAGCCGGACAGGAGCAGGGTTAAGCACTTCTTCATCTGGGTTGGTTCGAAATAGCGTAATGAAATGAGTTTAAGTTAATGCTTTTCTGACAGGTAGTGATGTTTCAGTATATCTTCCCCGTATTCATTTCCTTTTTCCCGCCAGATGGCGTGGATGTGATTGGCCGACCGCCTGGGACCGCCATTGTTATCGAATTCTATGAGGAAGCCTGGACCGTTGAGTACATAATAGTGTGGTTTGGTTTCATCGTATGCGCCAATCCAACCGAAGTAAATATTGTCCATACCAGCCTTCAGTATTTTATTATATTCTTCCACCGCTTTGTCGTATTCCATATTAAAGACAAATTCCCGGATCATATATTGAAGCACGGCCAGTTGCTGTTGGCTCATATCCCGGCCCCGGATACCCCAGTTGTCAACCAGGCGACGGCCGCTTTCCGCCGCAGTGATAATATCTTCCGGCACCTCGCTGCTCATAGTGGCCTGCTGCTGCTGGCCGGGGGAAAGCAGGTGGATGAGTTTGATACCCAGGTCTTCCTCCTGCCCCAGGACACGCCAGCCGGCATACACCGAATTCGGGTATTCGGCCGGATCGGTGCCGATGAAAAACGGCGTGACGGAAATGCTCTTCCCGACAAATGTAAAGTTGACCGACAGGTGGTGGCCTTCGAGTTTATATCCCCATATAGTGTCGGTCGGCTGACCGAAGAAAGCAAAGAAGAAATTGCGGTGCGACCAAAGCAGGGAATTGATCATGCCCTGCAGGCTGTCCGGCAATGCTTTTTTGTAAAACAGGCTGTCATAATACCGTTGCAGCAGATCGTCCAGGTGCATGATGCTGGTGGCTTTCAGGTAACCCTGGGAACTCAGGGAGGCCGAAAGAATGCGGTGCACCAGTTTTCGCTGGATGTCGCTCATGTTGCCGATTGACACCCCCACCCTGGCGCGCAGGCCAACCGGGAGATTATTCCATTTGAGCCGGGCTGTATCGCTGAACCGTAAATTCCCTGCGCGTTGTTGCAGCGGGCTGAACGACTGATGTAATTGTACGGCATATCGTTGGATTTCTTCCGCGTAACCGGGCTGACAGTATACCGGGCGGGAACAAAGCGATACCATGAAGACGAGGACAAGGCGGCTGGTATAAGGCATAGTGTTGGGTTGACAAGGAAAGGAAGGAGAACCGTCAGGATCCGGGTATACAACTGCAGCGTCAATCATTACGGTTAACACTCTCCGTTATAAATATACTGCGTTTTTCCGACTGTGAAGAAACGTACCGGTTACCGAGGGGTCGCCTCCTGTATGTTCCGGTAGGGGTTGCGGGTTAGCCCTTCACCCGTCTATTTTACGGTGAAGGAAACATACGGTTCGTCGTTTGCGTACATTTATATCTCCGGCCGCCGGGAATGGCAAGGTGTTTACGTGGATTACCGGGTTAAAACTTACTTGTATGGCAGCATTAAAAACAACGCCGACCGGCAACAGCGTGGCAGCCTTCCTGGACGGTATTCCTGCGAAAGAAAAACGGGAAGATGCCTATCGGCTAATGGCATTGATGGAGGCGGTCACTTGCAGTGAGGGGCGCATGTGGGGCGCGGGCATAGTCGGGTTCGGAGATACCTTACTGAAATATGAAAGCGGGCGGAAACTAAACTGGTTCATCATGGGGTTTTCGCCCCGTAAACAAAATTTCGCGCTGTACATACCCGGCGCCGTCACCGGCGATACTGGTCTGTTGCACAAGCTCGGCCACTATAAAACAGGGAAAGGCTGCTTGTACATCAACAAATGGTCTGACGTGGATGCAGTAGTCCTAAGAAAAATTTGCCAGGCGGCCATAACACTAAAACAGTAAAGGCGGCATCGCACTGACCCGGGTGCAGTATACAGGTATAACCTTAAACCAGGTAAACATGCTGAACAGATTAGTCCGCTTCCTTATTTGCAGCGTCCTGCTGGTGGAACCGGTCGCGGGCCAGGTGCCGGATACGGCAAAACTCAATCGCTATTTTCGGGCGCTCGACAGCACCCGACAATTTATCGGTAGTGTCGCCATCGCCCGGAAAGGGGTGGTACTGTACACTGCGCAGGCCGGGTTTTCGGACGTAGCCCACCACACAAGGCCTGATTCAAACACCAGCTATCGTATCGGTTCCATCAGCAAGATGTTTACTACGGTGCTGCTGTTCAAAGCCATCGATCAGCACCTGGTGGAACTGGGGACCACGCTGGACAAATTTTTCCCGGCTATTGCCAATGCGCCGCAAATTACGATCAGTGATATGCTGTCCCATCGCAGCGGCATCCGCAATTTTACCGACGATCCGTCCTATGTAAGCTGGAATACTAAACCCGTGTCCGAAGATTCTTTATTGGCAAGGATTACCAGGGGCCGAAGCGTTTTCCCGCCGGGAACGAAGGCAGCTTACAGCAATTCCAATTTTGTACTCCTGGGCATGATTCTTTCCCGGGTCTTCCGCCAGCCCTACCGGGTTTTGCTGGAAGAAAAAATTGTCAGGCCCCTGCACCTCGCGCATACCTACTATGGGAAAACGATAAGCCCCGCTGACAATGAAGCGTATTCTTACCATGCAGACGGTGAATGGAAAATAGAAGCCGAGACCGACATGTCGGTGCCCGGTGCTGCAGGAGCGGTTGTATCTACGCCCGCTGACCTGGTGCGGTTTGCCGACGCACTTTTCAACGGGGTCTTGTTGCCGGCGGCTGACCTGGAAAAAATGGAGACGGTAAAGGAGGGCTACGGCAGAGGCTTATTCGCCGTTCCTTTCTATAACAGGACGGGATATGGCCATGATGGTTCTATTGATGGTTTCCGGTCGGTCCTCTACCATTTTGCCGACGGCGATATCAGTATTGCGGTGACCGCAAACGGGGTAGCCATGAATACCAACGATATCTCTATCGTGCTGCTGAGCGCGGCTTACCAGTTGCCTTTCAGTATGCCTGACTTTCACGTTCCCGCCCTTACCGCGTCCGACCTGGAACTGTATACCGGGACTTACCGTTCTGCGCAGTTGCCCATGAAAATTACTGTCACCAGTAATGGAAAGTCGATTACGGCGCAGGCCACTGCACAAGCACCGTTCCCTCTGGTACCCATGGGGAATGACCGGTTTTCATTTACCCCGGCCGGTATCTTCATCGAATTCCAACCCGGGGAGCATACGATGATCCTCAAACAGGGAGTCGGAGTATATAATTTCAGCCGGGAATAATCCGCCGTTTTTATACTATTACCTTTCCGTTAAAACAACGCAGGCTGAATAATTTCGCCTGCTATCTTCGTTTAGCAAATCAAGCTGATCCTGGCGTTCGGCACAATGGGAATAAGCCGGCGCATAAACGCTCAACCCCATTTATGAAAGATTCCTTACATTTTGTAAAAGATATCCGCGCCTGGGTGGAACAGGTATTCCCGTTTTTCACCGACCCGCTGGCACTGCAGCGCTGGCAGGTACCGGCTAATATGAGCGCAAAACTGCATCACTTTGATGGCCGGGTGGGAGGCGGATACCGGTTATCGCTTTTCTATAAAGCGGATGCGAAACTTGCCTCCGGAAAAACCGCTGCGCTGGAAGATCGGTATACTGCCAGCTTTTTGGAAATCGTACCGGGGAAAAAGATCGTCCAGTCCGTGCAGTTTGAAAATCCCGACCCGGCCTGTCGCCTTCCGATGGCAGTTGAGGCGCAGTTCCGGGAAATTCGCCAAGGTACCCGGCTCACGCTTATCTTCAGCCAGGTTCCTGTTATTATCGATCCGGTTGTCCATGCCCTGGGCATCCGGTCTGCCCTGGAAAAACTGGCCCAACTGGCGGAAAGAAAAGGCGCCAAAGATGTAAGGGCCGGTTAACCACACCACCACAATTCTCTGGGGAATGGAGCAGTGGAACAGGTTCGCTTCCCCGGGGAACAAAAGCGCTGCTGCTGTACCTGATGCGCCCCTCCCTGTTACTACAATATCCTTCCGATAAAACAACGTTACTATGGAACAACTGGTAAAAGAAAGCCTGTGGAACCAGTTCGGGGCGAGTCTCGATATGCTGGAGAATGCCATTCGTAAATGTCCGCCGCAGGTTTGGAATGGACCTGGAAAATTTTGGTACAATGCCTATCATTGCCTGTTTTTCCTGGACTATTACCTCACCATGCGCCCCCGCGATTTTTTTCCGCCGGAAAATTTTTCATTTTCTGAATTCAATGGGGAGATGCCGAACCGCGTCTACGATCGCTCTGAGCTTACGGATTACGTGTATTACAACCGGGACAAGCTAAGGGCGCTGATCACCGGGCTTACCTCCCAACAGCTTAGTGAACGGTGGATCAACGCGTCCGGGCGAATGAACTATTCTGTGCTGGAGATACTGCTGTACAATATGCGGCATGTGCAGCACCATGCTGCGCAGCTCAACCTGCTGTTGCGCCAGGAGCTTGATGATGCGCCGGACTGGGTGTCCCGGACAGAGGAAGATTTGTGAGCAACTGGCCTTGAATTTGCCAGCCGGTGAATTGTATGCCCAGGCTTGGCGAGCCGCCCGTTGGACCGGGTTGCGTGGTTAGCATAATGTTCGACAAATGTTGCCACAGATCAACGCCGCATCCCGGAAAAGTCGCTCATTGCATAGTACCGTAGTCGGTCAATTAAATGAAGCACAGATCATAGATCAACGCGTCGGGGCGAATGCACTATGCTGTGCTGGAGATACTGCTGTACAATATGCGGCAGGTACAGTGCTATACTGCGCAGCACTCCCTGACGTTGCGCCAGCAAGTTGATGATGCGCCGGAGTGGGTGTGTCGGACGAAAGAACTGGAGGTCACAGTTAGCATCCTGTTGCGACAACTGACTCTACAAATCAGCGCCGCATAGCGAGAAGCAAAAACTGGTGGATGAACGCGTACGGGCGGATGAATTAGGCTGTTTTGGAAATACTGCTGTACAATTTGCAGCAGCTACAGTGTCATACTGCGGAGCTCCACCTGTTGTTCCGCCAGCAGCTTGATGATGCGCCGAACCCGCTGTGTCGCAGTAAAGAACATGGGATCGGAAAAAAAGTCGGTGAGCCATTGCACCCCGTATAGCAGCTATAGTCATGTTCATAAGCTGGCACTGCTTACCCGTATGCGCTGAATGCATGTTCCAGTCGGCATCCTGTTGCCACAGCCCGTTCTCTCATCCCGGATAATTATGTGTTCACCTGTTGGTTGGGTGCTGCCGATTTTTTTTCGTCGCCCCTCCCTGTATTCTTAGACTGATGCTGGTTCCGGTTACCATCCGGATGGGTTAGCCACTGCATCGGCGCAGCAAAATAAACTGGCAACCCCGGTTGGGCCCAGCCAGCAGTTTCTTAACAATCCCAGCATCTGGGCAGCGGGATGTCATCAATGGCTTATTCATGGAAAAGAATTTAGGCAGGACAGCGCCTATGTTGATCTGGCAAAAATACGCGGTACCGGAATTGCAAACTTCCGTAAACGCATTGCCGTAAACAGTCCATGCTCACCCTGCTTCGTGGCAGGAATCAGCCGCTGAAAGGGGCAGCCTGCCTGTATTCTATGTCGCCACTTCTTTTGCTGCGTTATTCCTCCCTCCCCTGGTTGACCAATACCCGGAATGCGCTATAAAACCGGTCCAGCGCTGCTGCCGTTTCAGCATGAACCACACTGCCAGCCGTATCTATTTTTCCCCTTATGCCACTGATGAGCAGCGTCGTTGCCGGCTTAAAGATGGCCATAGCCGTCTTTACAATGAGTTGCAATTCCTCGTGGGCTTTTTGTCCGCCTGCCGCCGCGGTAATCAAACCGCAGGGCTTGTCCGATAAAACAGTCGTGGCAATACACCATTCAACCAGGTTTTTTAGTCCGCTTGGGATACTGTACACATATTCCGGCGTGCAAATGAGCAGGCCGTCCGCCTCGTCAATGGACCTCCGCAACGCGATGATGGCTGCCGGCGGATTACCCGCAGATAAATCCGCGTCAAAAGGCGGCAGCGTTTTCAGGTCATCTAAAACGGTGAAGCGGAAATCGACCCGGGCGATACCGCCAAGATAATCTATCAGTTGCCGGTTGGCAGACTGGCTGCTTGCGCTTCCGTTAATGGCCAGGATTTTTTTCATGGAAAATATGTACATAATGCGGCTTTGTTGCCGTACAGTCTTTAACGGGGTCAGGCTGTGGGCCGCCAACTGCTATCGAATGGCCTCGTGCTGAAACCAATGTTGCCAAAATCATATTTGAGCGCTCCCCCTTCATGATCATCACTCCTGTAATTGTCGATGACCAGGCAGAAGGCAATGAGCAGCGCCGTATTCGCATTGTTGTCCGCCGTTATCGTATAGTTGTCGCCCGCAAACCAAGTGACGGCTTTCTTATCCCACCAGCCTGTCTGCCGGTTATTTTTGAAAATGGAATATTTCCGGCCCCGGTGTCCGTAGATATCATAGGTATCATTACCAGCCTTACACTGGTAATGTAGTTTCCAGAACGATATCGTATAAAAAGGAAGCACGTTTTCATCTCGGAGAATAATGTCATACTTCGGCTTAAAAAAAGAAAGTCGGCGATGGATGGTCAGCCTGGCGATATCGCTGTCCTGATCAAACAGTTTTACAGTGGCCAGCCACCTGAATAAGATCCTCGACGCCCGGAACCGGAGCGCACCGTCGATAAATACCTGGTACTTGTCGCCAATGGAGATTTTCTGCTGGTTGATGTCGATTTCCATCAAATAAAGATACGGGATAAGGCGGTCCTGGCCGGCAGGCCTGTGCCCCGCCTGTGCTGATCTTTTTTTTTACGGACCCGAAAGTTTTCTGCTGGCTGATTTTTTGTGGTTAATAACCGCTGCCGCGGGTGCCCCGTTCAGTAAAGCGTTGCGGCTGACGGGTGCGACGCAACCACTGCTCAACATTATTCATCAGCTGGTAACCAAAGACGTCCCTGGTAAATTATCAACTGCACATGACCGGTAGTATGTTAATTGCAGCGCCTTTGGGGAAAAAAGAGGCCTGTCGTTGCGGACAGGCCTACTGTTACTGGTAACTCTCTACGTCTGCTTTGTTTACTGAAGTGCTTTTTTGATTTCCATCGCGGCCTGTAGCAGGGCGGATTGTGTACCCGGCACGGTAGCGATGCCGTTCAGCAGTCCCCAGTCGTGGATCATTCCGTTGTAGCGCGTCATGCTTACCTCAACCCCGGCTTCCGCCATTTTCCTGCCATAGGCTTCTCCTTCATCCCGCAGGATATCATTCTGTGCAGTCAGTACAACAGCCCGTGGCAATCCCTTTAACTGACCGGTAGTCGCCTGCAACGGGGATGCATAAATTTCTTTTCTTTCTTCGGGATCGGTGGTATAGTTGTCCCACATCCAGCTCATCAGGCTCTTCGTCAAAAACCGTCCCTTGGCAAATAACTGGTAAGATTCGGTATCGAATTGTGCATTGGTCACTGGCCAGAGTAATACCTGGAGGCTAATTTCCGGGCCTTTCTTTTCCTTCGCCATCAGCGATACCACGGTGGCCATATTACCGCCCACGCTGTTACCGGCAACGGCTAAGCGCTTTCCGTCGACCCCAATCTCAGCTCCGTTTTCGGCGACCCATTTGGTTGCCGCATATGCCTGGTTGATGGCGACGGGGTAATGCGCCTCGGGGGACGGCGTATAGTCCACAAACACCGCCGCTGCACCGGAATACACGACCATATCACGCACCATGCGTTTGTGGGTGGGATAGTCGCCCAGCACCCATCCACCGCCATGAAAAAACATAAAGACCGGGAGGGTTCCGGTTGCCTGCTCGGGCTTTACGATATGCAGCGTTATAGAAGTTCCGTCCACCTGTATCGTTTTTTCTTGCTCCGTTATACCGGATACATCGACTGTTACGGATGCCTGCGCGTCCACAAGGCCTTTTCTGGCATCCACCGGTTTCATTTTTTCCGGTGGTGTTACAGTACTTTCGTTTAATTTTTTCAGAAATGCCCTAACCTGGGGATCAATATGAGGATCCTGCGCCGGGTCCATCCTGGGGATGACTTGTTTCGGTTCTTTTGTAACGGTAGCGTGCATAAAATTAAGTTTGATTTCACGGGAAGGTTGCAAAGAGGACGCCACGATTGAATGGAAATCAACCGGTCGAATAGCGGGCGTTCCACAGCGGACTGCTGATAAGCGCTGACCCGGGATTGAAAAGTGCAAATATCCTGTTGACGAACAAACAAGCTGACCGGTCACTGAAGTTTCATAATGCGCTGCCGTTGATGCAGCAGCACTGGTGTGGCTGGCCAGGATATTCTATTCCGATCGGCTGTATGGATATACCTGGCTGGGAGGGGTCGGTCTTCCCTTACAATTTAACAGGCGTGGTAAAAAGATATTTTTTGGATAAAGAGGGCACCCGGCCGAACAGGTTCTTTGCAAGCCTTAATGGGGTCGCTATTAACCGCAGGGGAATTATTTTCCCCCTGCAGGAGTTATCCTATATTGTATCCGCAGTACCTACTGTTTTATCGTCTTCAGCAATTGGTCGAGATCTTGCCGGTTGTACAGCTTGCCGTGTACCAGCACTAAGCTGATTTGGTCAATTGCGTTGATATTTTCCAATGGGTTGGCCGCGAGGATTACGAGGTCAGACGACTTCCCGGCGCCGAGGCTGCCGTATACCGCACCGGCTTTCATAAAGGCTGGTCCGTTCACGGTCGACGTACAAAGTGCCTGCGCGGGCGTAAGACCGGCGGCAACCATCAGCTTTAACTCATCATGCAGCGAGGTGCCGGGATAAACAAATGAGTTGGATGCGCCGCAATCGGAACCCGCCAGCACCATTACCCCGGCCGCATACAATTGTGGCACCATGGCCGTTGCCTTTTCTTCAAATTGTTGCATGAAGGCATGGGTAGCTGCCGTTTGCCGCCGTGCGCTGTTGAACCGCTGAGCGTAGGTGGCCTGGATACCGGGGTCGATGTACTGCAGCATGGTATCGCGGGCGTGGTCATTTTCCGTGAGGTGCTGCAGGGTATTGGAAACCGCCAGGGTTGGCACTACGGCGCAATGTTGTTTGGCCAGGTAAGCGAAAAGCGCATGTGCTTTGGCGTTATCGAAGCTGTTGTATAGGGCGGGCAGTGCGCCAAACAAGCCAAGCGGAGCCGTGCTGTGCTCGGTTTGCCTGACTACTTCGGTGATGCTGTCCTCTTTTGCCGAGCAGGCTTTGAAAACATAGTACAGGTGTTCGGACGCATCGAGGCCAGCGTCAACCGCTTCTCTCAATTCAACGGTGAACGGCATGTGCCCGGTAACGGTGAGGCCGCGTTGTTGCGCCTCGCGGATGGTTTCGAGGTAGGCTTCCCGGGAGATTTTACTGTCGTACACTTTCACGAAATCCACGCCCAGCTGCTGCAGGGTATCCAGCGCGCTGGATACGTCGGCGGCTGTCTGTACCGCAATGGAGCCTGCCCAGGTGGGATTGGGCCCATCTATCTTGCGACCCGCGGTATAAATTTTTGGCCCGGCAAGCGTACCGGCTTCAATCAATTTTCTCCACTGCAGAACGGAATCGGTCATGTCCCCGCCGCATTCCCTCACCGTCGTTATTCCATTAACCAGGAAAAGCGGCAGCAGTTTTTTATTCGCGGCCACCAGGTGCTTACCGCCACGCAGGTGAATGTGCATGTCCCAGAGTCCGGGAATGAGGTACTGCCCTTTCGCGTCCACGTAACGCAACGCTGTATAACGGCCCAGCCTGCTCATGGTGTCTACCGCGCTGATGCGTTGACCCGAAATGGCCACCAGCCGGTTTTTAATGACCTGGTTGTGTACGGCATCCACCAGGCTGGCATGGGTAATGATTAGCGTATAGGGGATACCGTTACTTTGTGCAGTAGCAGCCCAAGCCAGGAAGAAAGCCGGTAAAAAGGCAAGTATTCTTTTTATCATGTGGTCTAAGGTAGCAAAATACGCCCGCAAACAGGCCGGCGGCAGGCTGCCTTATAGCATCATTCCCCCGGAAACTTCAATGCGCTGGCCGTTGATCCATTTCGCATCGTCCGTACACAGGAACGCCACTACGGATCCCACATCGTCCGGCAGTCCTACCCTGCCCAGCGCGGTGGCATTGGCAATCTGGTCGTTAATAGCTTTGTTATCGCGCGTTCTTCCGCCCCCGAAATCGGTTTCGATAGCACCGGGCGCCACCACGTTCGCAGCAATATGTCTTGGTCCCAGCTCTTTCGCCAGGTAACGCGTCAGCACTTCCACGGCTCCTTTCATGGATCCATACGCTGATGAGCCGACATAGGAAAATCTTGTGAGACCCGACGAGATATTGATGATGCGGCCGCCGTCGTTCATAAACGGCAGTGCCTTCTGGGTAAGAAAATACACTCCTTTATAATGAATATTGAGTGCTGTATCAAACTGTTCTTCGGTTGTGTCTTTAAAGGCGGCATACAGCGCCGTGCCGGCATTGTTGATGAGAAAGTCAAAGTTGCGGTTACCGTTTTTATCCTGGAGATAATCGGTCACCTGCTCAAAAAAATGGTCAAACGATTTTACATTGCCGGTATCCAACTGCAGGGCGGTCGCCTGCTGCCCGGCCGATTTTACCAGCTCGACAACCTCCGCGGCTGCCTGCTGATCACTGTGATAAGTAAGGATTACGTCAATTCCTTTTTTAGCCAGGTTAATGGCCATATCCCTGCCGAGGCCGCGACTGCCCCCCGTTACCAATGCTGTTTTGCCTGTGTTCATGCTATCGTTTAGCTAATCAACAACGGAGCCCGCAAAAGGTTACAATAGAGATTGCGCTGCTGACTAACCCACAGGAATTTCACCATGCCTGATGTGTCACGGCTGGAGCAGGGCAATCAACGACAGCTATTTTTTTGGTTTCCGGCTGTGGTGCCGGGCCGGGCGGTGGTTGCGTCGCACACTTGGGCCGCAGCAAAAAGCTGGGCTTGATCCGCTTCGTCGGCTTGTCACCTGTGTTCCAGATTCGGTTATTGGTATCCGTTATAATGCCCCGGCTACGCCTTTTTTTCAGCCACCAGATACACCTGACTGTCGCCTAACTGGAAAGGCATCGCGTCCGCTGAGCCGAAGGCGTGTATCATCACCAGTCCGTACCCGGCCAATAACCGGCTCACTTCAGCAAGGGTAAAAATATAGTGCCGGTAGGCATGGGCTTCTGTGCGCCCGTTTTTCGTGTACAGCAGATGGCTGGTCATGAACCCGCCGTCGACGTCGTACTGGTTGTCGACTCCCCTCCGGATATCGCCCACTGTATATACGTTGTTGCTGGTATAATGGCGGAAGTTGGGGAGTATGCATTCCGCGATCATGCCGGAATTAACGATAAACCGCGCCCCGGGCAGCAGGCTGCCGGCTACTTTTTCTATCCATCGTTTCATCTGTACTATGCTGAAGTAGCCAAAACTGTTTCCCATGCAGACGGCGCCGGAAAATCCTGCTCCCCAGTTCACCTCCAGCATATCACCTTTACAGATGCTGATGCCCAGATTTTCTTTGCTAGCCTGTCGTTCCAGGTTTAGCAGGAACCTGTCCGAGATATCGACGCCGGTCACCCGGTAGCCCGCGCGCGCCAATTCTACAGCATGCCGGCCGAAGCCACAGGGAATATCGAGGATGGCTGCACCGGGCGCGCAGTTAAGCTGGCTCTTAAGAAATTCAATTTCCTGCAGCGTGGTCTCCGGCGGGATGGCGTTCTCCCACAATTCGCAATTGATGCCCTTGAAGAAATCGGTGTACCAGTCTTCCGGGGCGGAGGTTGGCGTTGACATGCGGTTTAATTTTGGCTGGCAGGCATGGCCCATCAGGCTGCCTGACAAGATAAAAGTAGGGATTCTTCCCGGGGCACAATCGTTTAGATCAGTCACCGCTACTTCCGCGGGGTCGTTACCTGCTGACCGGGTTTAATAAAGAAACTGCTCAGAAACGATTTTACCATTTTTTACCTCCTAAACCATCAGTTCATCCGTTTGAATGCGGCCTTGACCGGTAACGGTAATGTCCACCTTGCGGGTGACCGCAAAATAATTTCCGGCTACAACCGGTTTCCCGGTGTGGGTATGGTGTACGGCCGTAATCCTGGCCACCCAGGCTTCGCCTTTGCGCCTTACTTCGTCTTTCCCTTCGGCGTTTGTGCAGCAAGGCGAATCTGCCGGTTCAATACTTTTCACCCCGTTATCAAATACTTGTCCGGGATCTCAAACCATTTTTCTCTTGCAGCGAGTGTTTCAAATCGTTCGGCAACGGCTGCCGTGTAAGAACAGGGACTGATGCGGTTGTTGTTGTCAGGGTGGTTGTATGAATAGTTATGAAACAAGCGGGCAATAAAAAAAGGAATCTAATCCTGTGCTGGTTATACGCCCGTCCGGTTATTGCCGCTATGGCTTCCGGTTGATGAGCTCATCCATGCGCTGGATTTTTCCCAACCAGAATTTGTCGAAGTATTTTAGCCAGGCCTGTACCTGTTTGAATCCTTTAGGGTGGAGGCTGCAATACCTTTCGCGACCAATCGCTTCAATGATGATAAACCCGGCAGTGGCCAGGATTTTGATGTGGGTGGAAACGGCCGGCCTGCTCATGTCAAATTTCCAGCGAGGGCATTGATCGGCATTTTTTCCTTTGACAATAATTGCAGGATTGACGCCGGCTTGGATCCGGAATAACCTTGAATACATCAATTGCCGGTGCTGCCATGGCCATTATCTTGGAGCACGGGGATCAGCCTGTTCATATCATACAGCCAGCCCTTTGTTATATCGATTTGTATGGCCCGGTTCTCACCGTGGAAACCCGAGTGGACGAGCACCAGGTCGGTACCGGCGGGTGTTTTGCCCAGGGTCCATGTTACGGTCCTGGCGAGCGTAACCTTCCCGGCATGCGGGCCGTCCTGCCCGCTGTATACCAGTCTTTTCTCGGGGAGGATTTCCAGCGCCCGGCAATGGAAAATGCCGTCGAGCGAGCGCTGCGGGAGCGTGTTGGTACGGAAAGTAAATTCGTGCCCTACCTAACCGGCCCGGGCGGCAGTCGGTACAGGACAAAAATTACCTGCCCGGTTACGCTGCATGGGCCATGTTTGCCGTGTAACGCAGTTTTGACTGGGCCTTTGACTGCGGGTGCTTATTCTTTTATCCTTTTCAGATCCAGATCCTCGAAATCGAAACTGAAATCGATGTTCGGCGAGATGCCTTTCAGCCGGATGCTTTGCGCTTTTCCGTTTTCATCAAGCATAAACATGACCAGGGCATCTGCGGGCATATCCTGGTATGCCCAGTGTACTGCGAAGGTATTGGCGTTGTAGAATTGCAGGGCGCCGTTAAGTTTCGGGGAACGGACTGCCGCAAACCATAACTGTTTGTCTTTGATAAATACATGCACCTTTCCAAACCATTGATCTTCGTAGACCCCCGTAAAGTTATCGCCTTTGACCGTGGCATTTTTTGCAGCAGCAACAGTAGCCCATACTTTCGCCGTCACGGAATCCCCGGCCCCCTCGCGGGCCTTCAGACTTTTAGCTAGCTTATCTGACCAGCCAAAATTGTCCAGCCCGAGATAGCTGTCGAGGATGGTTTGCCGAACCGCAGAGAACAGGGCGACACCGCCATCCTCGGTATTGGTGAGGACGATGATGCCCAGTTGCAAATCCGGTACGAGCGTAACGGAGGTAAGCATGCCCGGTAGTCCGCCGGTATGTGACACGAGCAGGTTTCCACGAACGTCCTGCAGGTCCCAGCCCAGCCCGTACCCATTGAAATGTGAGGTATAGCGGGGATTACGGTTTGTTTCCATTACGGTATGCATCGTCCATAATTCCTGGTGACGTTTTGCAGAGATGAGCGGTTGATTAAATTGCGGACCGTACTTTCCCTCGTGCAGGTGCATCAGCATCCACTTCGCCATATCGTCTACATTGGAGATCATGCCACCGGCCCCGCCGTTCATCTGGTCCGAAAAAAAGGAAATGGGTCTTATCTGGCCTCCTGATGTAGCATGCGGCGTAGCCATGTTGATTTTATCGGCTGCTGCAAGCGTCGTGTAGGTATGGGTCATCTGGAGCGGATCAACGATACGAGCCTGTACAAACTTTTCCCAGCTCATGCCACTTACCCGCGCAATCAGTTCACCGGCTACGAGGTACAACTGGTTGTCGTAATCGAAC
>JBBROE010000065.1:0-22791 GCA_038229695.1 Chitinophagales bacterium
ATGGTGCCTACCGATAAAATACTCGAAACTGCCATCCGGGAAAAAGTGGACATTATCGGGCTGAGCGGATTGATTACCCCGTCACTTGATGAGATGGTGCACGTGGCGCACGAGATGAAACGCAGGGGCATGCATACCCCGCTGATGATCGGTGGTGCCACAACATCGCGTATGCATACGGCGGTAAAAATTGCGCCGCAGTACGAAGACGGTGTTGTTCATGTGCTGGATGCATCGCGCAGCGTGACGGTGGCGGGGTCACTGCTTAACGACCAGAAGCCGGAGTTTTTACTGAAACTGAAAAAGGAATATGCGAAGCTGAAAGAAGATTTCGGCAACAAACAGTCTTCGCGGCAGTCGCTGCCCCTGTCTGCCGCCCGGGAGCAGCAGCTTAAGATCGACTGGAAAAATTTTGAACCGGTGGTACCATCATTCACCGGCACGAAGCTGTTTGAACAATATCCCCTCGCTGAGATTGCTGCGTATATCGACTGGCAGCCATTCTTCATTGCGTGGGAACTGCATGGTAAGTTTCCGCAATTGCTGACCGATCACGTCATTGGTAAAGAAGCGACGAAGCTTTATGAAGATGCAAAGGCTATGCTGCGGCAGATAATAGAAGAGAAATGGGTGAACGCCCGTGGCGTGATTGGGTTCTGGCCGGCCAACAGTAACGGAATGGAAACCATTGAGGTGGAGTCGGGTAAGGGAGCAGTGGCGCTTGAATCGCTGCGGCAGCAGTCGAAGAAGGCAGCCGGGCAGCCCAATATTTCCCTGGCTGATTTCATTGCTCCCGCTGCGGGTGGCAAGCGTGACTACCTTGGGGCATTCAGCGTAACCATTGAGGGAATCGAGTTGCATATCAAATGGTTTGAAGCAGCACTGGATGACTACGGCAAGATTATGCTGCAGGCGCTGGCGGACAGGCTTGCAGAAGGATTTGCCGAGTTGCTCCATAAAAAAGTGCGCACTGAATACTGGGGATATAACCGGGAAGAAACGCTGACAAACGACGATCTGATCCGCGAAGCATATCCCGGCATCCGGCCGGCGCCAGGTTATCCGGCCTGTCCTGATCACACCGAAAAATATAAATTGTTTGACCTCCTGGGTGGAGAAGCCACGACGGGGATCCAGCTCACCGAATCGCTGGCGATGTACCCCGCCTCTTCGGTATGTGGATGGTATTTCGCACACCCGGACAGCAAGTATTTCGGGATAGGGAAGATAGAGAAAGACCAAGTAAAGGATTACGCCGGGAGAAAGAAAATGCCGGTGGAACAAATTGAAAGATGGTTGCGCCCGATTCTCGACTATGACGCCTGACCGTGTTACCCGGGGGGCTAAAAAGTAATGGCCAGCTAAATAATTCCCGGATATTTTTTACTGCAGCCAGCCTGATAAATTTGACGGTATGAAGGTTACACCATTGAAATCACCGATTGTCGTTTTTTTACTGCTGATCGTTACTTGCCACGACGGGATGGGGCAGACCAGGCCTCCCCGCAAGGGAGCATTTTATTTCTCCTGGGGCTATAATACCGAAGCGTATACTGCTTCCACCATTAAAATAGACCAGCCGGCACAGAACAACCATTATTCGTTTACCGGCGTTCATGGTCACGATCACCGGGGCTGGGATGAGGGGCTTTTTTCAAAGGCACTGACTATCCCGCAGTACAATTACCGGCTGGGTTTTCTCTTTGGGGATAAGCACGACCTGGGTGTGGAGATTAATTTTGATCATACAAAGTTTATTTTTCCTGACGGGCCCGCGCACGTCCAGGGCGTATTACGCGGCCGTAATGTGGATACCACTGTAAACTTCCAAAAGCCTGACTTTTATTATTACCTGAACAACGGTGCCAACTTCCTGCTGTTTAACATTGTAAAACGCTGGCATTGGAAGGAAAGCCGGAACGGCGTGGTGAGGCTGGATGGCCTCGGCAAGTTTGGCATCGGCCCGGTGGTACCGCACGTGGATAACAAATTCTTTGGCGACCAGCCGAACGATCCGCATTTTCAGGTCGGCGGATGGAATACGGGCCTGGAAGGCGCTTTCCGCGCAACGTTCTACCGTCACGTGTACCTGGAGCTGGCCGGTAAACTGGACTATGCCCGCTACAGCAACCTGAAGATCTACATGGGGACGGCGAAACAGGCATTCGGCACGGCGGAAGTGATATTGAACCTGGGGATTGCTTTCCCGGCAGGCAAAAGGGGGTAGGCTGAATTTGCGCTTATTGTTACCTGCTAGTAATGTATACCCAGATGGTTTAACGTGACGCTTAGTTGTTCCGCCGATTGAAAATGAATACTTTTTATACCCAGCGATTCAGCAGCCGCGGTATTGCGGAGGTTATCATCTATGAATAACGCCTTCCCTGCATCGATGTTAAACCGGGTGAGCAGCAGCTGGTAGAACTGGGGAAATGGTTTCCGTGTTTTCTCTACGCCCCTGACCAGCCTGCCATCGAACCATTGCAGGAAGCTGTACCTGACCAGGGCTATTTGGAATAATTCGGCCTGCCAGTTGGTGAGTGCATATAATTGGTAACGCCCGCTTTGTTTCAGTTGCCGGAGTATTGCGACGGATTCAGGTATAGGCCCCCGCAGCATTTCCGTCCACCGGCCGTAAAAATCCCTGATAGCAGGCTCCCAATCGGGGAATTGCTTTACCAGCATTTCGGTTGCATCGCTGATTGGGCGCCCTGCATCCTGTTCTTCATTCCACTCACTGGTACACACAGTCGAAAAAAATTCATCCCGTTTATCCTGCGAGGGGAAATAGCGGTCGTCAAAAACGTAGAGCGGGTTCCAGTCTAGCAGCACCCCGCCCAAATCAAAAATAATGGTATCAAACTGTTGTTCCATGGTTGTTACTCATTTGGCTAGATGTAAAATTAAGGGTCAGGAAAGTTCGGGATACGGAGAATTGGTATCGCGCGCCAGGAAACGGTTACGGGTGGCCACCCAGCAGGCGAGGAGGTTCAGTACTAAAACAAAAGCTAACCCCGTGGAGAGGGAAAACTTCTCGGCGAGCATGCCAATAACAGAAGGACCGAACAGGAAGCCAATCAGTCCCCCGCTGGCAATGGCGGAGAGTCCAACTGCCGGGCTGAGACCGGGCACGTTAGCCGCTGCACTGAACAGGATGGGCACGATGCAGGAAAAGCCCAGTCCAACCAGGCTGAATCCGGCGACAGCGGTTATTTTCTCCTTAAACGCGATAGCCAGCAGGAAGCCGGCGGCGGAAATGAGGCTTCCGGCGATGACAATTTTTTTTGCGCCAAGCCGGGGGATTAAGGCATCGCCGTTAAAACGTCCGAAAGCCATCAATATGGAAAATCCGCCATAGCCGAGACTGGCGGTGGCCACGGGGCTGTGCAGCGACTCGTGGAGGTAGATGGCGCTCCAGTCCGCGATGCTGCCTTCTCCCATAAATGTGGCAAAGCAGATGAATGCGAGTCCGGCGACCGAAAGGGGAGGGGGCGTAAAGGAGGAGCCCGAATGAATAAAACCTTCATGAGCGAGCAGCTGCCTCCGGATGCCGAGCAGGCAGATCATAATGGAAACGGCGATGAGGGTGATCTGAAAAGCGGCGGTGAAATGGAGACTGTAAAAGATAGCGGCCAGCGCCGCGCTCACGCCGCCGCCGAGGCTGTACATCCCATGACAGCTGCTCATCATTTTGCTGCTGTATTTTTTTTCGAGGCGGTCGATGACCGCATTGATGGATACCCCGTTGAAGAAACCGGTGAGACCGGTACAATAGAGGACGAGCCAGAATTCAGCCCGGGACCAGGCGGTGACCATACCCACGTACAGCATGCATTGTATGAGGGTGCCGGCCAGCAGCCACTTTCCCACCCGGACGCGGCTGAACAGCCACCCTGAAAGCCCGACACCGGTGAGCGAGCCCAGGGGCGAAAGCAACAGGGAAAGACCGAGCGTGCCATCGGTGAAACCCAGCCGGGATTTGATGGCGGGCAGGGCGGCTACCCAGATGCCGAGCAGCAGGCTGCCGACACTCAACAGGAAGCCCATACTGAATCCTTCCCGGTTACTGATGAAGGCTAGCACATTCCGGCGCATAGAACTTACTTATACCTGATTTTGAAATAGAGCATTACACAGGAAAGGAACAAGACCGTGCTGTTGGTATAAATGATGGAGCCGTTGCGGATGATGATACCATAGATGAGCCAGAGCACGACGCTGGCCGTTGCAAATAAGAACATGATTAGGGAAATATCTGTCGCTGATTTTGTCTTCCACGTTTTTATAACCTGTGGCAGGAAAACAATAGAAGACATGGTGCCGGCAATATAGCCCAGGATTTCGATGGGTTGCATAAGTGGAGTTGTGGCCTGCTGCCGGCCCTGCCCCGTTGCGGGTGGTCCGCAGCATTCCTGCAAAGTAATGGAATTACCCGCCACATTTTAAGCCGGCGTAGCGGGAACCGTAAATTAGTTCGGGGCAAACTAAACAGATTACATAATTTCAACCAGTTTTTATCATCTTTGCAGCCTAAACGATGAGTATGAATTTACCAGGAGATCTCCGTTACACTAAGGATCATGAATGGGTCCGGCTGGAAGGAGAGACGGCCATTATTGGCATTACAGATTTCGCACAGGGCGAATTAGGAGATATCGTATACGTAGAAATTAATACGGTGGGCAAAGCCCTGGAAGCCGAAGCCGTTTTCGGTACCGTAGAAGCCGTTAAGACGGTAAGTGACCTTTTCCTGCCTGTATCCGGTACGGTGAAGGAGATCAATCCTGCTCTGGCTGGCCAGCCAGAGCTGGTGAACACCGATCCTTACGGCGAGGGATGGATGATAAAGATGACCGTTGATAATCCTGCTGATGTGGAAGCGTTGATGGACTCATCTGCTTACCAGGCCGTTGCGGGGTAAATCCACTATATTCCATATTTCGTAATTAGAATGGCAGTTAGCATTACCGAAAGAAGCTGCCTTCCACAAACCACCTGACCTACTTGAACAATTCTGTTACATATAATGAACAGGAACTTGTGTTGTCATTGAAAGCAAAAGACCAGCAGTCTTTCGGCTATCTGTATGACAATTACTCTGGTGCCCTTTTCACTATTGTACAGCAGGTTGTTATAGATAAAGAACTGGCCAGTGACGTATTGCAGGAAGTATTTATCAATATCTGGCGAAAGATTGAAAGCTATGATTCCAGTAAGGGCAGGCTTTTCACCTGGATGCTGAATGTGGCCAGGAATCTCGCGATAGACATGGTGCGCTCTAAAGCTTACCAGAACAGCCAGAAGAACCAGGTAATGCCGGAAAGCGATTTTTTTGATAAAAACGGGGCTACCACCCACCAGAGCGTGGATAACATTGGTCTCAGAAAAGTGGTCTATAAACTTAAAGCAGAGCACCGGGTGCTTATCGACCTCGCTTATTTTAAAGGATACACGCACGAAGAAATTGCAGAAATAGAAAGTTTGCCATTAGGAACCGTTAAAACAAGAATTAGAAGTGCATTAATACAATTGAGAGAACATTTAAAGTGAATATACAGGAATACATATCAAGCGGCATTGTTGAAACCTGCGTCCTGGGTTTAGCCAGCGACAACGAACAACTCGAATTTGAACAACTTTGTTCAATCCATGCCGAATTGAACGCAGCCAGGGAGGCTTTTGAGATAAGCCTGGAACGGACAGCGATGGAAAGCGCTGTGGCGCCTCCCGCCGGCCTGAAAGAAAAAATCTGGTCAGACATTGGTCTTGCGGGGAGCAACTCCGGAAACCAACGCCCTTCGCCGGTTAGGGCTGTCGACACACCACTAACTCCCGTTCGCAGTTTAACATTTGCCCGGTTCATGGCTGCTGCCTCCGTGATATTGCTTGTTGCCAGCACCCTGCTCAATTTTTATTTTTATAACCAGTATAGATCTTCGCTGTCCAAATACAATGAGCTGGTTGTAAATAACCAGCAGATGGCAGCAAATGACCGGGTGATGCAGACCAGGCTGCAGACTTATGAACACAGTTTTGACATCATCCGTGATACAAACATGTCTGTTGTGGCAATGAAAGGCCAGGCTGCGGCACCACAGAGTTTCACCACCGTCTACTGGGATAAACAGACCCGCGATGTATACCTGCTGGTCAATAATCTGCCCCAGCCGGTTGCCGGTAAGCAATACCAGTTATGGGCCATCGTTGACGGCAAGCCGGTAGATGCAGGCGTACTTGATATCAATGCTGGTCCCGGCCTTGTTAAAATGAAGAATATTCCCCGTGCACAGGTGTTTGCCATCACCCTGGAAAAACTGGGCGGCAGCGCCACCCCTGACCTGAAATCCCTCTTTGTTCTTGGGCAGGTCTGACCCGGCAGTTTTATTTTGAAACGAATGAAGTAGTTTCGCAAAAAAAATTGTGGTTCAGCGTTTACTTAAATTTCCCGTTGTTGCAATTGCCTGGACGATTCTGATCCAGGTATTATTATGCCTTCCCGGATCCACACTGCCTTCCGGTGGGGTGTTCGACTTTCCTCAATTGGATAAAATCATCCATACCATCCTGTTTGGCGGCTTCACAGGCCTCTGGTGTTACTACTGTTACCTCAGGCGAATTCCGGCTTCCAGCTTAAAAGTCCTCTTTTTTGTCATCTTTTTATTGGGGTCGATAAACGGCATCGCCCTGGAATTCATACAGCGTGATTATATCCCGAACCGCAGTTTCGACCAGGCAGATATCATTATCGACCTCATCGCATGCAGCATCGCCTATGGCATCTGCTCCATACGGTTAATCAGGACTACCGAATAAAAGAAGGCCCCTGTGGAAACAGGGGCCGTAACCAAAACTAACTGCTTATGAGAAAATTGACTGCTTGTGAGAGATGAAGTTTTTTAGCAAAACTTCTTTAACTATAACGCAAATCAGGTGCCATTAGTATATTTCAAAATGCTAATTCCATTCTACCCGCCCATCATCACTTTCTACCCGTCTATATACGCTTTTCGGGCACCTGCAGTTTTCCCTAGCTCCACCAATTCCGCTAACAAACCAGACAGGGGCTTAGTATGCATTTTTTAATCAATTAAATACCAGTCGGTTATAAAAAGTTATAAAAGTCAGGCCAAAAGTTGACCGCCATGATACGGGTGGTTTACCCTGTAGAGAATTGTACACGCCAAAGCCGTAATTATTTGCCCATAAACCCCTTTATGGCGTCGCCGATTCCGCCCCCGCTGGTTGCTGAACCCGTAAACTTGTTCATGAGCCCCTGGAGATCGAGCCCTCCGGTGCCGCCGCCGGTAAGCTGGCTCAGGATGCCCTGCAAATTAAAACTGCTGTCTGCAGGATCATTGGTTTTGCGAACGAGGCGTTGCAATACTTCCGGGATAATTCCTGACGCAATGCCACTGGCTTCGTTCTGGCCCAACCCAAACTTAGCCATCAGGCTCTGTATAAATCCACCCGAGATTTGTTGGGCAGCAGGTGTACTGGCGATATCGGCGCCCGGATTATTGAACAGGTTTACCACATCGCCGGTCTTACCGCTGGTGAGCATATTTTTCAGGCCATCCATGATGGAATGCCCGGCCATACTGATGGCCGTGTCATTCTGGTCATTGGGAATGGCAGGATTGTCAATGATAGCGGGTCCCGCATGCTGCTTGATGAGGTTCAACAAATTTTCTAACATAAAATATGATTTAGTTTAAGGGAAGGTAAAGTTTTTACCCGAGGATTCACCCCGGAAAATTCGTTGCGCACTTCATAGCAGGCTTAGTTCTGGCGGGTCATTTTCTCTGCGTTTTCTGCAAACTGGAGCTTATCGATCAACTCCCGGATTTCCCCGTTTAGTACCGCATCCAGGTTGTACAAGGTTAACCCGATGCGGTGATCGGTTACCCGTCCCTGTGGGAAATTATAGGTACGGATTTTAGCACTGCGGTCACCGGTGCTCACCAGGCTTTTGCGCTGGCGCGAGATTTCATCTTCCTGTTTTCTTACTTGTTCTTCGTACAGCTTTGTACGCAGCATCTGCATCGCCTTCTCGCGGTTGCCCAGCTGGCTTCTTTCAGTCTGGCAAACCACCACCACCCCGGTAGGGAGGTGGGTAAGGAATACTTTTGTTTCCACTTTATTTACATTTTGCCCGCCCGCACCGCCGCTTCGCGCAGTTTCCATTTTTACGTCGCTCTCTTTCAGCTCAAAATCCACTTCTTCTGCCTCGGGCATCACCGCCACCGTGGCAGCACTCGTATGCACCCGGCCGCTGCCTTCCGTATGCGGCACGCGCTGTACGCGGTGAACGCCGCTTTCGAATTTCAGCGTACCGTAAACGTCGTCACCGGTAACCTCTACCTGCACTTCCTTATAGCCGCCAACGGTGCCCTCACTTTCGGAGAGTATGGCCGTTTTCCATCCCTTCCGTTCGCAATATTTCAGGTACATCCGCAACAGATCACCTGCAAAAAGACTCGCTTCATCACCACCGGTGCCCGCACGTATTTCCAGTATCGCATTTTTTTCATCCTGCGGGTCTTTGGGGATCAGCATCTGGCGGATATCCGCTTCCATCTGCGTTTTCTTTTCTTCCAGGCCGGCCACTTCGGCCTTAGCCAGCTCCCGCAGTTCTTCGTCGTCACCGTTAAGGGCTTCTTTATTAAAGGCGGAGTCTTCCAGCAAGCGTTTATAATTTTCGTACGCCTGCACAATTTTCTCGAGGCTGCGGTATTCCTTGCTCATGGCGCCGAAGCGCTGATTATTGCTGACAATCTCGGGATTACTCAGCGAGACGCCGATATCCGTAAACCTTGCTTTTATCGCTTCCAGTTTGTCTAACATATGGTATAAGCCCTGTATGGGTGATATAAATTCCGGGGAACAGCTCCTCCGAATCCGCGAAATTAACCCATTAAAGGCATTTTAAATTTCCGCTTCGCGGGATGAAACGCCGGGATGATCTATTCCTGGCCGTCAGCTTACCTTTGCCGCCATGAAGTACAGGAAATTCAGTGCCGACCAGTTGTTTGACGGGCAGGTATTGTCGGGCCGTGACCGGGTTTTAATTACCCGGCAGGATGGTACGGTGGAAGAAGTCGTAGACCGCGTTGCCGCCGGTGGCGATATTGAAGAGTTCACCGGTATCCTGTCGCCCGGGCTCATCAATTGCCATTGCCATACCGAACTCAGCCACCTGAAGAATGTAATTCCACCCGGCACAGGACTGGTCGATTTCCTATGTGCCGTTATCGGCAACAGGAGTTTCCCGGAGGCGATCATCCTGGAAGCCATGCAGGCAGCGGTGAATGAAATGGAAGCCGCCGGTATCGTAGCGGTAGGCGACATCTGTAATACCGCTGATGGCATTGCCATCAAACAGGCCAGCAGCCTGCGCTGGCACAATTTTATTGAAGTGCTCGGCTTTTCTGACGAACGTGCTGAAGCCAATATTGCCCGTTACCAGGCCGTACAGGCTGTCTACCGGTCACGAACAGCTGCAAAGGCGCGGGCTGTACTCAGCCCCCATTCACCCTATAGCATCAGCGCAAAAACGTTTGACCTGATCAACCAGTATACGGCCGGTGAGGTGATTACCATGCATAGCCAGGAACATCCTGCTGAAGATGAACTGTATAAAACCGGCAAGGGTGAATTCCTGAAGTTATACAGGTTATTCGGGCTGGAGGCATCGCCATTCCCGGTTTCGGGTAAAAGCAGCCTGCAAACCTGCCTCCCGCATTTCAGCGGCGGGCAGACCCTGCTGCTCGTGCACAATACCTTCATGGAGGAAGCCGATATGATTTTCGCGCATGACTATGCCCGTGAGTTCGGGATCCGGATCTGTTATTGTCTCTGTCCCGGGGCGAACCTGTATATCGAAAACAGGTTGCCACCGGTGATGCAGCTGCTGCGCCACGGTGCCGTACCGGTGCTGGGTACCGACAGTTATTCCAGTAACACCCGGCTAAACATCGCTGCAGAAATGAAAATACTCCTGTCCGGTTTCCCCGGGCTTTCCCTTCAAACGGTATTGCAGTGGGCTACCTTAAACGGGGCAAAAGCGCTGCGGATGGAAGACAGGCTGGGGAGTTTTGAGCAAGGGAAAAAGCCTGGCATCACCCTGCTTCAAACCAACCTGGACGGTTCCCGTCGCCTGTTGTAAGGGCCTTGCCGTATTTCATCAGCCCAACACCTCCTGCAACACCGGAAGTGTTTTCATGATACCGAAATCAGGAACATGAAGGGCAAAAAACTGGCTGTAGGCTGCCAGCAGTACCCGCCTTGTCTCCTGGTTAAGCAGGATACCGGAAAGCTCTGAAGGATGCCTTGCCTGGATAAGCTGCGAGGTTGCGAGGCTGTAGGCGCCAGCTAAAAAATAGGGGTGAACGGGTTGTTCGTTGATAAATTTCCCTTCCTGGAGATCGAGAAAATTATTTTCATCGGTGTATTCGTCGGCGAAAAGAAAACCGCTAATTTCTGCCAGGTGAAGGGCGAAAAATAAAGGAAAATTGGCGACTACGGCAGGCCCGCTGTCATCGAGCGACAAAAATGCATCCTCAGCAAAATCAAATAGATCCGGATTCTTTTCGGGCTGCCTGATTAGTTTATTCATCAACTCTACCATGAACAGTGCAACCGCATTTTTAAACACACTGGAATAGATATGCTGGTATAAATGCGCCCACCTGAATTCCCTGATCCGCTGAAGGTTTTTCAATTCATTATGGTAGACCGTAAGATCCAGTATGGCGGCTGGCTGGAAGAGCGCCGCCCTTCCGGGTCCTTTTTTTGTAAAAGTGCGTACCCCGTTCACCAGGAAAGCCTGCAGGCCGTAAAGTGCCGTGTACATGGTTACTATCAGGCTGGTTTCGCCGTATTTAACCGATTTCAGAACGATGCCCCTGGTACTGCTGATAATGGCCATACTGAGTTGATTTGCCTTCCCCACTTTCGTTACCCGCCCCTTCCCGCGCGGCTGCTCCTGGCGGTCAGCCAGCCTCGGGGTGTGATGCATCCATTTTCCACCGCCCTCCGCAAAATTAACGCATCTGACTGCGACAGGGGAACGGGGATTTTTTACCAGGGGCATCTTGCCCGTTAACATGTTGTTGTTAAACCCGGGCGACCATCCGCAGTCTCTGTTTCTTCAAGCAAACTATTTTCATGGCTTCATTGCAGCAAAAAAACACTCATCTTTTATGGCGCGCGGGTTTCGGGCCTGGTGCCGCGCAGCTGGCGACGCTCGATACCCTACCGGTAGCGGATCTTTTCAGCCAGCAGCTGACCGCATCCCTGCAACCGGCAATTTCTTTTTTTACGCCGGACCCGGCCTTGCAACAGCTGCTCGCAACAATCGGGGAAGGCGGAATGATGCAACGCCGGGAATTGTCAGCTGACCAGAAAAAGACCTTACGCATCCAGTCTGCGCAGGGATTGAAGCAACTCAATATTGCGTGGGTTAATCAGATGGTGAATTCGCCGGCGCAGGTGAAAGAAAAAATGAGCTTGTTCTGGCATGGTCATTTTGCCTGCCGCACGGTCAACCTCATCTACCAGCAGAAACTGCTCGATATTGTCCGTAACAATGCCCTCGGAAATTTTGGAACGCTGTTAAAGGAAGTGAGTAAAAGTGCTTCCATGCTCAATTTCCTTAACAACAACCAGAACCGGAAAGATCATCCCAACGAGAATTTCGCCCGGGAAGTCATGGAACTATTTACCCTGGGAAGGGGCAACTATACCGAAATGGATGTGAAGGAGGCGGCCCGTGCCTTTACGGGCTGGGGGGCTACTTTCAGCGGAGACTTTGTCTTTAGGGAACGGCAGCATGATGGCGGCATCAAAAATTTTATGGGGAGGTCGGGAAACTTTAATGGCGATGACATCCTCGATATTCTCCTCCAACAACGCCAGACCGCGCGTTTCATCACCCGTAAAATATATAGCAATTTCGTCAGTAACGAAGATGCACCCGACCGGGTAACCTGGCTGGCCAACCGGTTTTATGATAATCACTACGACATTCAATCGCTCCTTAAAGATATTTATACAAGCGAATGGTTTTATGCCGACAAAAATATCGGCACCCATATTAAATCCCCGGTAGAACTGTGGGTCGGTATTCGCAGGATGCTGCCGATGCAGCTCGATAATGATGCTGTTCAGTTGCTGCTGCAAAGGCTGCTGGGCCAGGTATTGTTTTACCCGCCGAATGTTGCCGGCTGGCCAGGTGGCCGTAACTGGATCGATAGTTCCACCCTCATGATGCGCATGCGCATCCCTGAAATGATCTTTGCGGGCGAACAGGTAAAATTCAAACCAAAGGACGACGATGACCAGATGATGGGCATGCAGCAACCCGCAGAAAATTCATCGGAAAATACTGTTAAAGGTCGTCGCGGCAGCCAGCAAATCAGTGCCAGCATCAACTGGCAGGATTATCTACATCATTTTTCGGCGGTTCCAAGAGAGTCACTGTTACCTGCGGTGAGCAACCTGCTGCTGTCGGGTAACAGCTTCGATCCCAGTGTGCCGGGTAAATACAGTGATGCCGGCAGCCGCGAAAATTTTATTAAAACGGCCAGCATCCGGCTCATGAGTACCCCGGAATACCAGCTATGCTGATGCCGGGGAGCAATATTTAATCATGCAATAAACAGCGCAGATGGTTATTAAGCGTAAAGAATTTTTACAACTGGGAACACTCGCCACCGCATCTCTCTTCCTGCCAAAATTCATGAAGGCATTCGAACGGCCTGCGATGGTACCGCCCGGAAACAGGGTGCTTGTAGTACTCCAGCTCAGTGGCGGTAACGACGGTTTAAATACGGTTATTCCTGTCCGTAATGATCTTTACTACAGCGCGCGGCCGCATCTTGGCATCAGCAGGACAGACGCGCTGGGATTAACCGATGACGTAGGGCTCAACCCCGCGTTGACTGCTTTCAAAGATTTGTACGATGACGGCAGCCTGGCTATCCTCAATGCTGTCGGCTATCCCAATCCCGACCGCTCGCATTTCAGGAGTATGGACATCTGGCAAAGCGCGGGCAACAGCAACGAATACCTCAGCAGTGGGTGGCTCGGGCGATATCTCGATGCGCAGTGCAATGGCTGCAGCAAGCCGGTGCAGGCGCTCGAAATTGATGACATCCTCAGCCTTTCGTTAAAAGGAGAAAACATGAATGGCATTGCGTTGAAAAGCCCTGAACGGCTCTTCAATACCAGCCATGAAAAATACTACCAGTCGCTGCTCGACCAGCATGTACCCGGCGTAGAATCTCAGACAGTGGACTACCTGTACAAAACCATGGCAGAGACGCTGAGCAGCGCTGACTATATTTTTTCGCAAAGCAAATTACACCCCGCCCAGGCGGTCTACCCTGCCACTGGGCTAGGGCAGAGCCTCAAGACCATTGCCTCCCTGATCTGTTCAGATATCAGCACCCGGGTTTATTATGTTTCCATCGGTAGTTTTGATACCCATGTAGGACAGGAAGCACAACAAAAGCGTTTGTTTACCGAGATTAACGATGCCCTGAAAGTTTTTACCGCCGACCTGAAAGCAAGCAACCGGTTCCAGGACCTTATGCTGATGACGTTTTCAGAATTCGGCAGGCGGGTGGCCCAGAATGCAAGTGGCGGTACGGATCATGGCACGGCCAATAACATGTTTTTTATTAGTGGCGGACTTCAGAAAAAAGGGATGTTAAATGATATGCCTTCCCTTCAGGATCTGACGGACGGGGATTTGAAGCACAGTGTCGACTTTAAAAATGTCTATGCAACGGTTTTAAAGAAATGGCTGGGGGCCGATGACCGGCAAATCCTCCGGCAGCAATCGGCCTATCTTGATTTTATATGACCAACAACACTGTGCGCTATGTACAGTAAAAAGCCCCGCATCGATGGGTGCGGGGCAATAGTTTATAGAACACAAACGGTAGATTGGTAACAGGTCGTCACATCACAGGGTCAGCTTACTCCCATCCCTGTTTGGCAATCCCGGCTTTAATGGCGGCCATTGCCTTTTCTGCACCCAGTAAAGTGGTCAATTTATTTCCTTTTCCATCATTTCCCTGTGCCATATAAGCGCCTTGTGCGGTCTTTGTGATAACGGCATCGTGAATTTTCACGCCCTTTTCTTTGGTTTTTACATTGTAGGCGGTTAAAGTGACTTCTTCAGACATAATAGTGATTTTAAATGTTTAGTAATCAGTGTCAACAAGGGAAAACCTTTATTTACACTGCGGTTAAAGGTATACAGATTATCCCAAATAGCCTGCCAACCTGCTGGTGGGGAAGTTATTACCAATGCAATGCCAACCTGCATCAGACATCAATTCGGGCATATTTCGCGTGTGACTCAATAAATTCTCTTCGCGGTGCTACTTCGTCACCCATCAGCATGCTGAATACACGATCAGCTTCTGTGGCACTTTCTATGGTCACGCGTTTAAGTGTCCTTGTTTCAGGATTCATTGTCGTTTCCCATAATTGCTCGGCATTCATTTCACCCAGCCCTTTATATCGCTGTATGGTTACACTGTCCTCTTTACCGTTGCCCAATTTTTCCACCAGCAGCTTGCGCTGATCTTCCGTCCAGGCATAACCCTGGTCTTTTCCTTTTTTTACGAGGTAAAGCGGCGGCTGTGCGATGTACACATATCCCTGTTCCACCAGTTCCTTCATATACCGGTAGATAAATGTGAGAATGAGGGTAGCGATATGACTGCCATCCACATCCGCATCCGTCATAATGATGAGTTTGTGGTAACGAAGTTTGACAATGTTCAGTCCTTTCGGATCTTCAGGTGTGCCCACCGTGACGCCAAGTGCCGTATACATATTCCGGATTTCTTCGTTTTCATAAATCCGGTGCTCCATGGCTTTTTCAACGTTCAGGATTTTACCGCGCAATGGCAGGATGGCCTGGAAGCTGCGGTCCCGCCCCTGTTTGGCCGTACCACCTGCGGAGTCCCCTTCGACAAGATATATTTCACATCGTTCAGGATCGCGTTCGGAACAATCAGCCAGTTTGCCGGGTAGCCCACCGCCGCTCAGCACGCTCTTGCGCTGGATTAACTCCCTTGCTTTTTTTGCCGCCGCCCGTGCCTGTGCAGCCAGGATCACTTTGTTGATAATGTTCTTTGCTTCACGCGGATTTTCTTCCAGGAAAGCAATCAGTACTTTTGACACCGTAGCATCGACCACGCCGCTTACATCGCTGTTGCCAAGCTTCGTCTTGGTTTGCCCTTCGAACTGCGGCTCCGGCACTTTCACGGAAATAATTGTGCTGAGGCCTTCCCTGAAATCATCGCCCTCTATCTCCACTTTGGCGCGTTCAAACATGTTTTGCTCATCCCCATATTTTTTGAATACCCTCGTAAGCGCCCTGCGGAAACCGGCGACGTGGGTACCGCCCTCTATAGTATTGATATTATTGACGTACGAGTAAATATGTTCGGTGTAACTGTCGTTGTAGGTAAGCGCCACTTCCACCGCCACATTGCTGGCAGCATCGTGCCCCTCTACGAAAATCACTTTGGGAATTAGCGGGCTCCGGCCGGCATTTTTATCGAGCATCTCCACAAATTCAGTAATACCGCCCTCGCTGAAAAATTCTTTGCTGTAAATGCTTCCATCTTCTGCTTTCTCCCGGTGATCTGTGAGTGTGATGCGAATGCCGCGGTTGAGGTAAGAAAGTTCCCGCAGCCTGCTTTCCAGGATATCTTTTTTATACACCAGTACATTAAAAATCGATGAATCGGGCCAGAAATGTACCGTGGTACCCGTGCGGTCACTAACACCAATTTCCCGGACGGGATACTGGGGGACGCCAATCTTATATTCCTGTTCAAATATCTTTCCCTCTCTCCTTACGGTCACCTGCAGGGTGGTGCTCAACGCATTTACACAACTCACCCCCACGCCATGGAGGCCACCGGAAACTTTATAGGTATCCTTGTCAAATTTTCCGCCGGCATGCAGTACCGTCATCACAATTTCCAGGGCCGATTTCTTCTCCTTGGTGGTGATACCGGTTGGAATACCGCGGCCATCATCTTCAACAGAGATGGAGTTGTCCTCAAAAATAGCGACCTGGATATTCTTGCAATAGCCAGCCAGGGCTTCATCGATCGAATTATCCACTACTTCATACACCAGGTGGTGCAACCCTTTTTCACTTACATCGCCAATATACATGGCCGGCCGTTTCCGCACGGCTTCAAGACCTTCGAGCACCTGTATATTATCCGCCTCATAACTATTATTTTTCACTACTTTTTTTTCGGTCGTTGCTATGCTCATTTGAGGGTATTGATGGACTGTTTAAGGAGATAAAATAAAGTGAGCAAAGTTATGGAATTTAAGGGGTTAATGCGCCTGAAAAGGAGCCTATTTTGAATTGTTTTTGAGGCTGATGAGCTTGGGGATTTCCCGGGTTTTCGGGCACTTCCTCGAACAGTCGTAAGCAGATAGTCCGGCGGCACCTTTCTACCCTTGTTTTAGGTTAAACCACAGCCCGGGCGTAACTTTACCGGCTATGACGGAGCAGCCCGAAGACATACTGCAACTCGCCCACCGGGAGCCAATTCTGCAGGACAAATTTGTGCTCCTCGAGGAAAAAGAACGGCAGATCCCGGGTGCTGTGCAGTATCATATTTTCCGTTACGACAAAGCGCCGTTTTCGCAGGTGGAAGATACCGGGATGCTGAATTACCGGGTAGCTCCGGGCGAACCGAACGGCAATTACCTGGAGTTGAAGTTTTGCATGGCATCCAATACGTATTGTGTCAAAAACGATGCGGACTGCGGGGTGTGTCCGCGCGCTTTTCAAAGCCGCACCCGCGACACCGTTGACGTGGTCAGCCTCCGGTTTTCGCCGGCACATCTTTCTCAGTTTCTGAAACCCGATAATCCCCAGTGCAGGCGGGCCGACGAAATGCTGAATTTCTCTCTTCCCCGTTCTTGTTCGAAAATCCTGCCGCTTTGCAGCCGCACGCGCATGGTGCTGGAAGCTTTTCTCAACCATTCCTTCACCGGCAGCCTCGAAAATATTTATATAAACGCCCAAATCCACATGCTGCTGCTCTATAGTATGGAATGCATGGTGGGAGAAAAGGAAACAGATGGTTTCCAGTGTAAATTTCTGGCCAACGACGCGGATCGGGAAAAAATAATAAGGTCGAGAGAGATCCTGCTCCAGCACATCGGTGAACCCCTGACGATAAAGGCACTCAGCCGTAAGGTAGCCATCAATGAATGCTATCTTAAAAAAGGGTTTAAGGAGCTTTTCGGAATTACAATTTTCGACTTTTACCAAAGTCAGCGGATGGAACATGCCCGCTATCTCCTCTACGAAAAAGGCCTCAGCGTTACCGATGTTTCGATGCTGCTGGGGTATTCATCGATTTCGCACTTCTCTACTGCCTTTAAAAAACATACGGGGATAAAGCCCTGTGAATTGCTGCTCCGTTAAGGACCGTGGGTAGTATCTAACAGCCCGAGACCCGGCCCGCCGGCAATATACAGGTAACCATCCTCCAGCCGGAATCCGCCGCTGGCAATATCTTCAGCCAGTTCCAGGCTGCCATCCAGGTCAAGATAGCGGGTATGCTCACACGCAAATGCGGCATGCAGCGCGGCAGCAATGCTGATACAACTTTCGTCGTTACAGCCCCAGAAAAGCCGCGTGCCGCCAGGCCGGGCAATGGCTGCCAGGGAGAGGGCAGGCAGTATGCCACCGCACTTCATCAGTTTAATGTTGAAGACGCCGTAATACTTTTCTGCCGAGAGCCGGATGGCATCTTCGGTCGTTTTTAGAGATTCATCGGCTACCAGCAGGTTTCTTTCCTCCTGGGTAAATGCGGCCAGGGCGCTTTCTGATTGCGGTAGCAGGGGTTGTTCCAGCAATTCAATATACGGCATAGCACGATCCATAAACCAGCGCAATTGTTCGGGAGAATACCCCATGTTTGCATCCGCGCGGAGCGTAAGGTGCTGCCCGAACTGCTCTTTTATCCGGACTATCTTTTCCAGGTCTTCCTCCGCATTCAGACCTGTTTTTAGTTTCAGCAGGCGGAAGCCCATCGACTGGTAAGCCGCTGCTTCTTTCAGCGTTGACGCTAGATCCGTAATGCCGATAGTGACGGATGTGAGCATTTTAGTATGCTGCCTGCCATACAGGTCCACCACGGGCATGTTCATGAATTTCCCGAAAGCATCGTGTAGGGCAATGTCGATACAGGCCTGTGTGCCGGGCTGCGCCTGGAAAGCGCTATGGCAATGCCCGATGAGGGTTTGAAAATCGCGGATGTCCCGCCCTTCAAGCAGCGCCGCGGCGCGTTGCAGCAGGTTGTCCAGCACCCCGGATGTGGTTTCCCCCACCACTTCGGGTGCTGGGTTGGCCGCACCATAACCCACTAACCCGTTTGCCAGAGTAATTTGCAGAAATACATTTTCCGCCGTATCAAAAAAATGACCGGCAATGTGATAGGGTTTCTGCAATGCCAGGTTTTTTTTAAATGCATAGACTGAACTAATCTTCATAGGGTTGCCCTGAAGGTATTTACAAGGTTGCGAATCACCGGAACAAAACTAGCACATCCTTCCTGGATGGGCAACATAACAGGTATGCCTAACTGCTGTTCGTAATGCTGTATGAAACCAGTTGCTTCCTCAGTTGTACAGCCCTCGGTATTAAGCGCCACCCCGATAACGGAGGCGCCATAATGCTCAATCAGGTCGATTTCGGACGCGATACCGGGTATCCGACCCCAGGCCGGCTCGTGTTCGTAATATTTTCTCTTTGGTGCATGTATCAGTATTACGTACCGGGCATTGCCGGAGACCAGCAATTCGGCACCGCAGGGTCCGCTGGGGTTACGGAGGGCGGACTGACCTTCGATAAAAATGCAGTCAGGTCTTGTTTCCCGTTCGCAGGAAAGCAAGGCATGTTCAAGTTCCCCGGATACAAAGTCGTTGAGTGTTGAGTCCAGGATAAATCCATATTTTCCACCCTGGAGCCAGCCCGTCTGCCCGGTATAAATCATTTGGGTGGAGAGTCCCCCCGCCGCACAGGCATTGATCAGCATCCTCGCCGTGGTTCTTTTGCCCAGTGAACAGTCGGTACCGATAACGGCGATAACAGGAACATTTATTCCGAAAATTTTACCGGTCCAGAAATGCAGGTCGCTGATGTTACGGGGTAACCGGATATCCGTAAGGGTTACCTGGTATTCAGCCGCCAGTTGGGTTATTTCCGGGCGTTGGCTCAGGTAATCGTGCAACCCGTTTACTATTGACAGCCGATGGCGGATAGCCGTTTTTACTTCTTCCAGCAGATTCCCCGGGAATACGCCGCCCACCGTGGCTACACCTACGATACAAGTGACGGGATCGGTGACCATGGCAGCGGCAACGTCAGCAAAAATTGGGATATTCCTTTTCCTCCCATCAAGCACTTCGCCTGCATCCTGCCCCGCATGGGCTTTATCTACCATACCCGTTATCAAAAATCGGTTGCTTTCGCGAATCAGCCCGTGGGCGGTCTTGGCGTCGTCGGTAGCCAGCCGGCCGCCGGTCAGCACAATAGCTTTTTCCATCCTGGACATTTTTGTTTATGAAACTGCGTGGCGAAGATGGCGAAAAAATATGTTCTGTATCGCAATTGAATGCAGCGTGCTTCCCATTATTTAGTAGTTTTAGTTATACCTGTCATCAACCATCTCACCATGCCCAAACTGCTAATACTGTTATTGCTTCCGCTTACGTTAGGCGCGCAATGGAAGCCGAAAATCAGCAGCATCGATTCCGTACTGAGTCGGCTCTATGCGCTGCATCTCTTCAACGGAAACGTGCTCATTGCGGAGCAGGGAAAAGCAATCTACCAGCATGCTTTCGGTGTCGCCGATACAATGGGCAACCCGCTTTCCACGGTTTCTTCGTTTAACCTTGCTTCCGTATCCAAACAATTCTTCGCTATGATGGTGATGATATTGCAGGAGCGGGGAAAGCTGAATTATGACGATCCCGCTGACCGTTACCTGCCGTCTTTTCCTTACCCGGCCGTCACTATTCGGCACCTGCTCACCCATACCTCCGGCGTGCCTGAATACTTTGTGCTGGCGGAACAAAACCGCACGCTCCTGGACACGCTCACCAATGCCGCTGTGGTGCGCCTGCTGTCTGTCAAACGGCCGCCCCTGCTGTTTCCACCCGGAGACCGTTTCAGGTATTGCAATATCAATTACGTACTGCTGGAACAAATTATTGAAAAAGTTTCCGGCCTGGCCATTGCCGACTTTTTTAAGCGGGAAATTGTACAGCCGCTTCGCCTTAAGGATACCTATATCTGTACCCTCTCGTCAACTGATTTCCCCGCCGGCAGGGTATATGGATTTCATTATTCCGCCGGCCGGCGCGTTCCGGATGATTTGCAATGGGTGGACGGGATAACGGGGGATGGAAATATTTATGCGTCCGCGGATGACCTGCTGCGGTGGGAGCAGGCGCTGTATACAGGCAAACTGGTGAGTGCTGCAACGTTGCAAGCAGCGATGAGCCCGGCGGTACTGAATAACGGCACGCGTTCTTATTATGGGTTCGGCTGGTCGTTGGGTGAGGACGGACAGGAAATGCACCATACCGGCAGCTGGGCCGGCTTTCGTACCTATATCGGGCGGCGAACGAAAACCCGGCAAACGATCATTGTGCTGGAGAATTCCGGCCTACCGCTGGCCGCCGGGCTGGTCAATAAGATATTATCGGGGGAGACCTATACAATGCCCGTACAGCAGCTGATTACCAACATCACCCTGGTGGACGGCACCGGGTCTGTGCCGAGAAAATCAGCCGTCAGGATTACCGACGACCGCGTAACCGATGTCGGTGATCTTTCTCCCCTGCCCTTCGAAACGGTGACCAACGGCGGAGGCCGGGTGCTTGCTCCCGGATTTATTGACAGCCACAGTCATCACGAGCGCGGGCTTGACAATGACCCATCCGCGCTGGCTGTCACCAGCCAGGGCGTGACCACCATCATCACGGGGCAGGACGGTTCCTCCCTACCTGTTGACACCCTGGCAAAAAAAATGGGCTTGCATCGCGTCAGTGTGAATGTGGGCACTTTTACCGGCCATGCCACGCTGCGCGCGAAAGTGATGGCGGGAACGTTGCAGCGGGTGGCTGATAGTGCTGAAACGGCCGGTATGATAAAATTACTGAACGAGGAAATTGGGAAAGGTTCGCTGGGCCTCTCCACGGGGTTGGAATATGAAGAAGCTTTCTACAGCACGGAAGCAGAAATAATTGTACTGGCGAAGGCAACAGCGGCTGCTGGTGGCCGTTATATCAGTCATATCAGGAGCGAAGATGTGAACCTCGAAGCGGCACTCCGGGAAATTATCAGCATCGGCCGGCAGGCGCATGTTCCGGTACAGGTATCTCATATCAAAATTGCTATGCGCAGTAAGTGGGGCAGTGCGCCCCGGGTTCTGGCGATGTTGCAACAGGCCAGGTCCGAAGGCATTGACATCACGGCAGATTGTTATCCCTATACCGCCTGGGCATCAACTCCCCGCGTATTATTTCCAAAAAAAGATTTTACCAGTCTTTCCTCCGCCACCTATGCTACCAGGGAATTGTTCGATCCGGCGGCTTCCGTGATCACCTATTTTCCTGCGAATAAAAATTATGAGGGGAAAACAGTGTCTGCCATTGCAAGGATGAATCACCAGACAGAGCCGGAAGCCCTCCTGCAGGTCATTAAGGAATCGGCCGGAGAAAATGCCGCCATTGCCGGCGCTTCGATGAGCGAAGGCGACGTAATTGACTTTCTGAAATGGGGGGAAACCAACCTTTGTTCCGATGGTGCCGATGGCGGCCATCCCCGTGGCTATGGCGCTTTTACCCGGTTTCTCGGCCGCTATGTGCGCGACCAGCACATCATGCCATTGGAAACGGCCGTTTATAAAATGACGGGCCTGGCTGCGGCCCACCTGGGCATCCCGGACAGGGGAGTTATTGCACCCGGAAATTTCGCAGACCTGGTGTTGCTTGATGCCGCCACGGTAACCGATAAGGCGACCATGTCTGCGCCCAGGCTGTTATCGTCCGGCATCATTTTGGTCTGGGTGAACGGGCAAATCGTTTTCAGCGACGGAAAAACGACAGGGCAATTTCCCGGCCGCTTCCTGGTTCGCTATGTAAATTCGCAGCCTTAATGGATGGCGACCGGCGGTTTCCCCTATTTTACCGTACTAGCCTGCTGACATGATGGCCATTAATATTATATGATGAAACGGAAATATTTTTTGGTGGTTTTACTGGGGTTTTGCCTGGCACCCGGGGTGGTAACGGCCCAGGATTCAGCGGAAGTGGATGCCAACTTCCAAAAACCGGTTCAGGCCGATACCGGCCGGAAACGGTCCTTTGACAGTACGTTGTTTGCAGATGAGAACGTGCTCACCAACAGCGACTACCTCGTTCGCATCCAAAAGGTATTCCAGACACTGAACAAAGTGCCGGTGCTGGCTGCGGCCTTTTATAAGCTGAACCCCGTTAAGGAGAAACTGGAGGAAAGCGGGGAAGCACTGGCCACAATCCGGGAGCGGATGGGCGGTAACCCGAGGAGTCTGAATATCCGGAACCTCCAGATGTTTCGTTCCCTGCTGGTTGCTATTGATGAAAATGGAAAAGGATACATGGCTGCACTCAACCAGTTTGATGACCGGCTCGACAACCTCAAAAAGGAGATCCTGGAGTTGCGTAAGGATACTGCTATCC
>JBBROE010000066.1:0-22776 GCA_038229695.1 Chitinophagales bacterium
GCCGATCGCAGTGACCATGCCATCGCCTACCAGGAGATAAAATATTACACGGTTGTATGCGCGCTGGAGCAAAATGAATCGACCGCCACCGATCCCGCCAAAGACTTCATCGATCATGAAGACAATGTCGCCCGCGTCCGTATGATGAGCTTTCACCTCGGTGAATATTATTTCCGGCAGAAAAATTTTGACCAGGCTGTGGCCAATTACGAAAATACCAGTGCCGACCAGCTCAGTAACAGCGAAATTGCCGACCTCAAATTCCACGAGGGCTATGCCTATTTCAACCTCGGGAAATATGATAAGGCAATGCCCCTGCTCAACGTGATCAGGAGCAATCCCCGCGATCCGAATTATGTCGACGCCAACTACTATTATGGTTTTATCGCTTTCGGTAACAATAAACTTGCTGATGCCCTTGAAGCCTTTCGGGTAACGGAGAAGAGCAACCGCTACGAAAAGGTAGTGCCTTTTTATATTGCCACCATCCTGTATAATACCGGGCAGAAAGACCAGGCCCTCCAGTATGCCGAAAGCCGGTTGAAAAGCGGCGGCCAGATGCACGACGCCCAGTTGCGTCAGCTCGTTGGGCATGCCTATTTCGAAAAAGGGGATTATACAAAGGCGAAGCCTTACCTCGAAAACTATGCAGGAACGACTAAAAAACCCCGGCGGGAAGACACGTACGAACTGGCGTTTACCTATTACCAGACGGGTAACTATGCAAAGGCAATCGATGGCTTCAAACAACTTTCGGGCAAAGAAGACTCCCTCGCGCAGAACGCCATGTACCTGCTTAGCGATGCCTACCTGAAAACCAACCAGAAGGGCAATGCGCGCAATGCTTTTTCCTTCTGTGCCGCCAATAGCAGCAACGCCCTCCAGCGCGAAATATCACGGTTCAATTTCGCTAAACTTTCCTACGAACTGGGTTACTCGGATATCGCCCTTACCTCACTCCGTAAATTCCTGGCCGATTACCCGTCTTCGGAATACGCCGCGGAAGCCGGGGAGCTGCTGGTGGCGGTACTCGCCGGCAGCAACAGTTTTAAGGATGCGCTGGCTATGATAGAAGGCATGAAAAACCCTTCCGATCTCGTAAAACGCCATCACCCCGAAATTCTTTACGGCCGTGCCACGGAAATGATCAACGACGGGTTACTCATTGGTGCCAATGACCTGTTGGATAAGGCCCTCAATGCACCGTATAACGAGTCTGTACTCCCGTATATCAATTTCTGGAAAGGCGAAATTGCCTACCGCCTCAATAAGATCGATGATGCTATCCGCTATTACCAGGCTTACCTTAAAGGCGGCGGAACGAATGGCGAAGTAAACCCGGTTAACGCCAGGTATAACCTTGGCTATGCCTACCTGAAAAGAGAAAATTATAAACTGGCCCTGTCCTATTTCGAACAGGTCGCCACCACACCCACGGTTAATTCCACCGCCGTGCAGCAGGACGCCTACGTCCGCAGCGCGGATTGTTATTATATGAGTCGCGATTTCACCCGGGCGCTGGCGATGTACGACAAAGTACTGGGCCTTTCCTGGCCGGCCAGCGATTACGCCCTTTTCCAGAAAGCGATGGTCGCCGGCGTGAAAAGCAGTGCAGACAAAATCAAATTGTTGCAGACCATGGAACGCGTTTACCCCCAGAGCAACCTGGTTCAGGATGCTGACTTTGAAATCGCTACCACTTATCTCTCGGATGAAAAGTTCAGCGAATCCTTACCGTTCCTTAAAAAAGTGGTCAGTGGCACCGCCGGCGAATCCCTGAAACCACGCGCTCTCCTTCGCCTCGGTATCGCGTATTATAACCTCAACAACAACAAAGAGGCGCTCAACCAGTACACCGCGCTGCTTAAGCAATATCCCAATTCCCCCGAGGCCGAATCGGCGCTGGATAATGCCCGCATCATCTACGTGGAAGACGGCCGCAGCAGCGAATACGTCAGCTTTGCAAGAAGCATGGGCATGGATATATCCAGCAACCAGGAAGATTCCCTGACCTACGCTGAAGCAGAGATTCAATTCAACAACGGCAACTTCAGCAGTGCACTGGGCCGGTTCGACAATTACCTGGCTAAATTCCCGGATGGCAGAAAATCACTGGAAGCAGGCTATTACGAGGGCGAAATCTATTTTAACCAGAAAAACTGGGCCAGGGCTGCAGCCGCTTATGCTGCGGTGGCCGATAAGGCCCCGAATAAATTTGCGGAGCGCTCCCTGCTCCTGGCCGCCCGCCTGTATTTTTTTGATTTGAAAGATTATGAAAAGGGCGAGCTGTATTTCTCGAAATTGAAGGAGTTTGCCACAACACAGGAAAATAAACTGGAAGCCATGCGCGGCCTCCTCCGCAGCCAGTATGAACTGAAGAAATACAGCGCTGCAGCAGACAACTCCAGGGACCTGCTCAACCAGAAGGGCAGCAGTACGGACGACAAAGTGCTCGCCAACATGGTGCTGGCCAAATCGGCCCAGTCAGCCAGTAACTGCGACGAAGCGATCACCTATTTTAAAAACGCCGCAGCCCTCAATAAATCGGCTTACGGCGCAGAAGCGCGCTATGGCATTGCAGATTGCCTTTTCCAGCAAAACCGGCTGAAGGACGCGGAGAAAGCGGCTTTCGAAGTCATCAATAAATCGGGTTCCTATGCCGACTGGGTAACGAAATCTTACCTGCTGCTCGGAGAGATCTACCTGAAAGAAAAAGATTACTTCAATGCCAAGGCAACCTTCCAGAGCGTGGCAGACAACGCGTCCACGCAGGCATACCGGGAGACGGCACTGAGCAGGCTTGCAGCCGTGACGGAGGAAGAAAAGTCAGCAGGGAAATAAGCCAATAAAATGCCACTTCAAAGACCTTTAATACCGGATATGATATGACCATCAGCCCATTAAAAATATTGCTACTGTCTTCCGCCTGTGTGCTCACTGCAATGGGTACCCGCGCACAGGATACGACAGGTAAAAAAAGGACCATCAACATCACTTCCTCTTTTAAACCCGTGCTGCGCGAAGGGGTGAAAATTAATTTCAATGCCGCTTTGCCCGTTTCCGACTCCGCCCGGCCGGTGTTACAATATTCAATTCCCAAACAGAATTTATTGACAGGTTTTCTGCCGCAGCCCCTGCAGCCGGTAGCCCTGGCTATCGATTCGGTGAATCCCTGGGTATCCAGCAACTATATAAAGGCTGGCGCGGGCAATGTACACCTGCCCTATGTGCAGGCGGGTTTCAGTTTCGGCGATGGCAAAACTGGTTACTATAATGTCTTCGCAAAGGGCTATGCGTCTAAAGGCAATTACAACGATTTCCAGAAAAACAATTATACCGGCGTGTCGGCTTCCGCGGCCATCAAGACCACTTCCGGACTTGAATGGAACGGCAAACTCGGATTCACAGCCGAAGACTATTTCTTTTATGGCTACCAGCCTGCCAGCCTCGTGTTTACCAGGGACCAGCTGCGGCAGCGGTTCCAATCCTACGACGGTCAAATTGGTCTGCGGAACCTGGCGCCCACCGAATTCGGGCTATCCTATAATCCCAACCTAAAGGTGAATGTGTTTGACGAAAAGAATTTTTTTACCGGTACCACCCACGAAACAAATTCCGTACTCAACCTGCCACTGAACAAAACCCTTGGCGGCAACTATAGTTTCGACCTGGTATTAACCGCAGACCTCACGCATTACAACACCCAGGCAGTCACCCAGAACAACAATGTGTTTTACGTGTCCCCGTCGGTAAAAGTCAACACCGCTAATTTCAACCTCACTGCGGGGCTTACCCCGTCATGGAATAACAATCTTTTCCACCTGTTCCCGAATATCATGGCCGATATCGTTACGAACGACAAGAATTTCACCCTGCAGGTGGGCTGGATCGGTAACTATGACAAGGGTTCTTACCAACGTTACACCCAAATCAATCCCTGGTTACTGCCACCGGGTAACCTGCGGAACACCCGCGCGCAGGAAATGTATGCGGGTATCAAGGGCTCGCTGATCGATCATTTCAGCTATAGCGCAAAAATTGGCTTTGTGCAATACCGCGACATGCCCCTTTTCATCAACGACAGCACCGATGGCAAAACTTTCAACACGGTCTATGCGTCATCCCTGCAGGCACTAAAAGTACACGGCGAAATCGCCTGGACGCAGGGCGAGGATATTACCTGGACCAATGCCCTTACGCTCACCCACTACTCCAACATTGCAGGGCAGATTGCGCCCTGGGGACTCGTTCCCCTGGAAATCACCAGTTCACTCCGCTGGCAGCTATTCAAAGACTTCTTCCTTAATGCCGGGCTTTATGGTTATGGCGGCGCCCCCTACCAGGCCCGCGTCAGTCCCACTACCTATAAACAACAGACCGGTCAGTCGGGTATTGACGTCAACGCCGGTGTGGAGTTCAAGGTGGCGCGGCCACTAAAGCTTTGGTTGCAATTCAATAATATCTTCAACAATAAATACGAGCGCTGGCACCAGTACCAGGTCTACGGATTCAACCTGCTGGGCGGTATTATCTTTTCTTTTGATCAGAAATAGGGAGCCGGGCGCAGGAATAAAAATCAGCTTCGTTGCGTCGCACACTTCAGCACCAGTGCAACCGGGAGCCATTCCCGTCATGTCGTGTATTAACGGCCTCTTTATTACGCCGGCTTATCCAAAACCGTCCGGGCCGCCGGTAAGATCCTTTACCGCTTTCGTATATTTGCAGGATGCGCAAACTGAGCATGGAAGAACTGAACCGCAAAACGGTGGATGCATTCAGGGCCGCGCCCAAACTGCCTTTTATTGCCGTCCTTGAAAATGTGCGGAGCGCTTACAATGTAGGCAGCGTACTCAGAACTGCCGATGCTTTTCTGCTGGAGGCCGTCTATACCACCGGCTATACGGCCCACCCGCCGCACAAGCAGATCGCGAAGACAGCACTCGGTGCCGATGAGACGGTCAGCAGCCGTCATTTCTCCACCGCAGAAGACGCCATTGCCGTGCTCAGGGCCGATGGGTTCCGCATTTATGCCGCCGAGCAGGCCAGTCACAGCGTGCTGTTACAGGATTTCTCCGTCGCGGAGGGGGACCGCGTCGCGATACTTTTTGGAAATGAAGTTACCGGTGTGGAAGCCGCAACAATTTTGCACTGCGATGGTTGTATTGAAATCCCGCAGCAGGGCATGAAACATTCACTGAATATCGCTACGGCTGCAGGCATAATCTTATGGGAACTTGTCAGGAAGTCCGCTTTCAAAACCCCCGTTTTATCCGCGGAAGAGCCGGGTTGAACCGATCAGTCACCTCCGTTAAAAATTTGTTGCTTTGACAACTGTAAAGAATTATCTCAGTCTCGTAAAATTTTCGCATACGATTTTTGCCCTCCCGTTTGCGTTCATCGGTTTTTCACTGGGCATCTGGCAGGCCGGGTTTTCCGGCCTCAGCCAGGGAATGGCCGGTAATAGGGCTGTGCTCACCCCCGGAAGAGCTGGCGTGCTTCTGTTGCTGGTGCTGCTGTGCATGGTTACCGCAAGAAGCGCTGCCATGGGGTTCAACCGTTACCTCGACAGAAGTTTCGACGCACAGAATCCCCGTACCGCCATCCGCGAGATTCCTGCGGGAATTATTTCGGCCGGTAATGCCCTGCGCTTCGTGTTGCTCAACTGCTTGATCTTTGTGATCACCACCTGGTTCATTAACCCCGTGTGCTTTTATCTTTCGCCGGTAGCGCTGGCCGTGGTGCTCGGGTACAGCTATACCAAGCGCTTTACCGCGCTTTGCCATATCATTCTGGGCGTTGGGCTGTCGCTTGCGCCGATTGGCGCCTACCTTGCAGTGACCGGTCACTTCGCCCTGTTACCCATCCTTTTTTCTTTTGCCGTAGTGTTCTGGGTGAGTGGTTTCGATATTATCTATGCCCTGCAGGATATTGATTTCGACCAGTCGAAGCAACTATACTCCATTCCTGCCACGCTGGGTAAAGCAAAAGCGCTGCGGGTTTCAGAATTACTGCACCTGCTAAGCGCGGTTTGTGTGATCGCCGCGGGCTGGTATGGCGGTGCACACTGGTCGTACTGGCTGGGTGTGCTGGTGTTCTGCGGCATGCTTTGTTACCAGCATGCCATTGTGAGCCCAAACGATCTCACCCGCGTAAATATCGCATTTATGACCGCCAATGGGGTTGCCAGTGTAATATTTGCCATCTTTGTCATTGCCGATCTTTTTCTCCATCCCTGGTAAAATTTACGCACACTTATGGTACAGGACAATGCCGTCATCACCGACCGATTCTTTGAAGCCCTCGCCGCGCATAACTTTGCGGCCATCCGCGAGGTGATGTCGGAATCGGTAATCTGGGTGTTCCTGGGCCAGCACCCGCTTGCCGGGGTGAAGAACGGTATCGAGGAAGTAGTGGCTTTTTTCGATAACATCGGCGCGTTGATGACAGATTCTCGGGTAACGCAGCAGCCGCTGGTGAAAGGCAGCCAGGGAAACTACCTCGTGGAATGCCAGCACGTGACGACACACCGGGAAGATGGCAATAACCTGGATCACCATGTATGTGTGCTGTGGACGATCATCGATCATAAAATTACAGAAGGAAGACATTTTTTCGCTGATGCACACGGGGCCGACCAGTTTTTCTCTGCAGTCGCCCCCATTGCTGCCGAATAACGGTAAATTAAAACCCTATGCCCAGGATCCTGGCCATCGATTACGGATTGAAACGAACGGGCCTGGCGGTTACCGATCCGCTAAAAATCATCGCTTCCGCGCTTGTTACCGTGGAAACCCCGCAGTTGTTCAACTTTCTCAAAGCGTATGTCGCAAAGGAGCCGGTAGAACTGATCATCATCGGTGACCCGCGCAACCTGGACGAAAGCGACACGCATGCCACCCCGCATGTACAGAAAACCCTTGCGCGGCTGGCGAAAGAATTTCCTGCCATTCCCGTAAAAACCGTGGATGAGCGCTATACCTCCAAAATGGCAAAGGCCGCCATGCTGACCATGGGTATGAAAAAAATGCAGCGCCGGGATAAGTCCATGGTCGATAAAATCGCTGCTACCATCATGCTCCAGGAATACATGGAACGCCATCTCTGACCGGCGTTGTTCGTTCGGTACTTTTAAGATAATTTTGCCGTTTTAGTAAAACTGAACCCAGCACATGATTTTACCAATAGTGGCATATGGGGCACCGGTGCTGCGCACTGTGGCGAATGAAATAGACAGCAGCTACCCGGGCCTGGACAAACTGATTGAGGATATGTGGGAAACCATGTATGCCAGTAATGGGGTAGGGCTTGCTGCGCCGCAGGTTAACCGCAACATCCGCCTCTTTGTGATCGACAGTGAACAGATTTTTGCCAACCAGGAAGATGATGAAAAAGGCACCTATTCCGATGAGCCCGGCATAAAGCAGCTTTTCATCAATGCCCGCATCACCGGATTCGCCGGTAGTGAATGGGCCTATAATGAAGGCTGCCTGAGCATACCCAAGATAAGGGAAGACATCAACCGCCCGCTGGAAGTTACCGTAGCCTACCTGGATGAGCAGTTTCAGCCCAGGAAAGCAACGTTTACCGGTATCACCGGCCGTATCATCCAGCATGAATACGACCATACGGAAGGCAAATTATTTATCGACTACCTAAAGCCGCTGAAAAGGAAATTGCTGCGTGGTAAACTGGATGACATTGCCAAAGGAAAGATAAAAGTGGATTATAAAATGACCTTCCAGAAATAGACAGCAGCCTGATTACCGTATATACTTTCAGCCGATGGCCGGCATTTTACCTTTACCGGCCGGCCGTTAATCATTACATGAGACCATCCGTACTTTTTGCGTGCCTGTTGTATTTCCCTGCCGCTGCTTTTTCGCAGTCGGACAGCAGTGTTACGATCGATCACCACGTGATCACGTTAAAGGAGGTCGTGGTCAGGAATGGCCTCAATGTGAACGGCTTTATCGAAAGGGTGAAGAACGACACCAGTTTTTACAAGGCATTCAAGAATTTAAAAATCCTCGGTTTTACGGCCCTTAACGATATCCGGATGATGGATCAAGCGGGCAATACCATTGCCTCATTGGAAAGCACTACGCGGCAGCTGGTCAGCCATGGTTGCCGCAGCACGGGTACCATCCGGGAAACCGTAACGGGGGATATCTACAATAAAAACCATAACTGGAATTACTATACCGCAGAACTGTATGCAGGCCTTCTTTTTGCAAAAGGCACCATTTGCGGGGAAACCAATGTGGTTAAAGGCAGCACGCTGAGCCTCTCCAACAAAAAAGGGATAGAAAAGAGCAAGGAACAACTCAAGATGCTTTTCTTCAACCCCGGCAAAAAGATCCCGGGTATTCCGTTTATCGGCAATAAGATTGCCATTTTCGATGAGTCGGTTGCCCCGTTGTATGATTTCACGATTGATATGGAAGACTACCGTGGCCAGCTCTGTTATAAATTCACGGTAAGGGCGCGGGCTGACCTGAACAGTTTTAAAAAGAATGATATTGTGATTAACCAGATGGTGACCTGGTTCAACAGCAAATCGCTGGATATTACCGGTCGCACCTACGACATCAGCTATGATGCCGCCGTATACGATTTCAAGGTGCAGATGGAAGTGCAGCTCAACAACTTCCAGGGCCTGCAGGTTCCGGCGCTGATCCGGTATAACGGGGACTGGCACGTGGTGTTTAAAAAGCGGGAACGCGGGGTGTTCACCGCTACCATTTTCGATGTAACCCAGCCGGGGTAAGGTGCTGCCCTAACCCACCGATTTTTCTTTTACATAATTGCGCCATTTCTCGATCACGGCAGCAATATCAGGTGCCAGATCACTATTGAAGAACATCTCCTTACCGGTGCCCGGGTGAAGGAAACCCAGCGTTTTGGCATGAAGGGCCTGGCGCCTGCAGATGGAAAAGCAATTGTCTACGAACTGCCTGTACCGGGCAAATATGGTTCCTTTTACAATGCTGTCCCCGCCGTACGTATCGTCGTTAAACAGCGGGTGCCCGATATATTGCATATGCACCCTGATTTGGTGGGTGCGTCCTGTTTCGAGCCTGCACTCCACGAGGGTTACGTAGCCAAATCGTTCCAGTACCGTGTAATGAGTAATGGCCTCCTTACCGTGGTCGCCCTCCGGGAAGGCGGCGAAGAGTTTCCGCTGGCGGAGGTTGCGGCCGATATGGGCGTTTATCGTGCCTTCATTTTCGGTTAGGTCGCCCCAGACCAGCGAATAATAGCGCCGTTGTACGGTGTGGTTAAAAAACTGTTTGGCCAGTGATGCCACGGCCCGGTCGGTTTTGGCCAGCACCAGCAACCCGCTGGTATTTTTATCAATACGGTGCACCATGCCATAGCGGGGCAGGGTTTCTTCATTGATGGCGGTATTGGTGCGGGTGAGATAGCCCGCGATGCCGTTGATAAGGGTGCCGGTGTAATTGCCGCAGCCCGGGTGAACGACCAGCCCCGCGGGTTTGTTTATCAGCAGCAATTCCTCGTCTTCGTAAACAATATCCAGCGGCATGTCTTCCGGGATAATTTCTTCCCCGCGGGCCTCCCGGTCGCTGTACACGACAATTTCATCCGCGGGTTTTATTTTGTAATTGGCGCTGACCGTTTTATTATTGACCAGTACCCGCCCGCTGTCGATGCCTTTCTGCACCTTGTTGCGCGTGGCGTGCTCCATCCTCGCGGTCAGAAATTTATCGAGGCGCAGCGGTTCCTGTCCTTTGTCCACTTTGATCGACAGGCGTTCGTAGAGCTCTTCCGGTCCATCCGGCAACTCCTCCTGTTCTGCGTCGCTCGTCATTATTTTTTTTGCAAATATACCTGATTCCCGGGCGGCATCCGCCCGCAGTGCCGGCTATGCAGCAGCCCCGGTCAAAGTTCCTGAAACCCTGTAATTTTGCCGGTATGCAGGAAGTGCGTTTCGATGATTTGGGCAGTATGGGATACCGGGAAGCCTGGGATTTGCAGGAGCGCCTGCTGGCCGAGAACACCGCGAAAAAATTACTGGCCGGGACGCGGGTGCACGCCCAGGCCTTGCCCGCCGGCGAAGCCCTGCGGGTCAATCCCGTTCCCGCCACTATCCACCACCTGTTATTTGTAGAACATCCGCCGGTATTTACGCTGGGGAAAAGCGGCAAAGCCGAGCACATCCTGCTGACGCCGGCCGACATGGCGGCGAAGCAGGTGGACTATTTCCCGACAAACCGGGGAGGCGATATCACATTTCACGGGCCGGGGCAGCTGGTTGTTTACCCGATCCTGGACCTGGAAAGGTTTTATACCGATATCGGCCGGTACCTGCGCAACCTGGAAGAGGTGGTGATACACACCCTTGCGGCTTACGGGCTGAAAGGGGAACGTTCGGCTGGTGAAACCGGTGTGTGGCTCGACGCTGCCGTGGCGGGCAGGGAGAGAAAGATCTGCGCGATTGGGGTACGGTGCAGCCGCTGGGTGACGATGCACGGCTTTGCGCTGAATGTGAATACCGACTTAGATTATTTCGGTTATATCATTCCCTGTGGAATACGGGGAAAGGGCGTAACGTCCATGGCCCGTGAACTGGGTTACAACGTGCCGATGGCGGACGTAAAGCAACGGGTAAAGCACCATTTCCAAGAGGTGTTCGGCGTCTTTCTCGTGGATGCGTTACCGCTATGACGCGCTTCCGGTGGTTATGCGGTACAAGGGAGTGACACAACTCTGCTGCCAAGAAAACCGCTGCCGGCCACCCCTAAAAATCTCTCCCGATATACAGTTTGTGCTTTTCTTTCAGCAAGCCGTCTTCAAACAGTTCAAAAGAAAACCAGCCCGCGTGGATGAAATTAGATTTATCCAGGGTGAGGATGGGGTCATTGATCTGTTTGATCTCCAGCGCGGGGATATTCCGGTCATCGAAAAATTTGAGGGTATATTTTTTTTCGGCCGCCAGGGGCAGCATGAGTTTTACGTTTCCGTCGCGGTCCGTGAAAACAAATTTGGAAGGCCTGTATACTTCTTTGGGAACAAATGGCCGGATGAAAATGGTGTCGGGGTTATTGAATACCACAGTGTCGCGGCTGCGCGCCAGTACAGAGTCGCGGTACCGCCTGGCCAGGCTGGCGGGTACCCGGGCAACCAGGGTATCGCGGCGTTTCACGAACACTACTTTTTCCGGGATCACTTCACGGGGTTTGACTACCGGTTTCACCGGTTCCGTTTTAGGCTCTTTTGCGGCAGCGCCCGTCGCGGCGGGGGCGGGTAGGGCAGCGGCAGAATCGGGGGGAAGACTGCTTTCGGGCAGTAGCCGGGTTACCGGGCTGGCCGGCCGGGCGATATCCGATGTGGGCCTCTTGGGGTTACTGAATACATATTTTCCGCTGTCCAGCAGGATGTAAAGACGGTAAAACAGGTTATCCGCCGGCGCTTTGGTGTCGGCAAAACCATTTTCCGGAACCGTCGGGTCGGGCAGGGTAAGTATCGATTTGAAATTTTTCAGGCTGTCGGCAGAACGCTGGATACTCAGCTGGTGGATCTTCCTGCCGAAGGGATTGCTCCAGCTGATGATGATCCGGCCGGCTCCTTTGTTCAGCAGGGTAAATTTTGGAAGTGTATCCTGTGCAGCCACCACTCCGCTGATGGTGAGGAAGCTGATCATAATTGCGGTCAGTCGAACCATTGGCAAAAGTAAAACTTTATAAAACGCAAAGATAACCGCCAGCCGTTAAGCCCAATGGTTAAAATAATAGGGTGCCGGGGGCAAGGGATTGGTTGCCACGGAGGCCGCCGCTGTGGATGGCGAGGATGCGTGCGCCCGGCGGAAAATAATCCCTGGTGAGTAAATCGGTGAGCGCAAAAAACAGTTTTCCGGTATACACAAAATCGGTGGGAATGCCCGTATCGCTGTAAAAACGGTTCATAAAACTGAGTAGTTCGGGGGTATGTTTTGCATAGCCGCCGAATGTATACCCGGGGGCAAGCCGGAAGTTTATCGTCTTGTCATCATTAGCTGAAGAAGGCTGCCAGGCGTCGTATCCCCGCAGTACAGGTACGCCTACGATGGTAGTGCCCGGTGCTGCACTGAGCAGGAGCCCGTTGATCATGGTGCCCGTACCAATGGCGCCAATGATGTGGGTGTAGTCGCCCTGGAAAAACCTGGCGATGGTGGCTGCGCCGAGGATGCCGGTTTGGCCGGCCCCGCCTTCTGGGATGATGATGGGATGCTGATAGGTTTGCAGCAGCTCCTCCAGCCAGGCCGGATCGGTTTTACGGGCGTAAGACTGCCTGTTTGTGAACACCAGTTGCATACCAGCCGCGGCGGCGTCCCTGAGGGTGGCTGACAGGATGCGTGGCTGTTCACCGCGGATGATGCCCGTGCTGGCGAGCCCGCATTTCCGGGCAGCATACGCCGTGGCGAGGATATGGTTCGACCACGGGCCGCCAAAGGTGAGCACCGCGTTGTTCCCTGTTTCCATGGCATGTGCCAGGTAGTAGTGCAGTTTAAACCATTTGTTACCGGAGATAAACGGATCGGTTTTATCGAGCCGCAGTACGTCGGCGCTGATAGCCTGATTCCGGAGTGCGGGAATGGGAAGTGCGTCGGTTGTGACTGCAGCCAGGTTTACCAAGTTTGCCGGTAATAAAAGCCGGGGCTTATTTCGATCCACCACTTTATTTTATATTTTCGTGCCCACAAAAATAACCAGATGGAGCAACCTACCCTTTTAATACTGGCCGCAGGAATGGCATCGCGTTACGGGAGCATGAAACAGATACAATCATTTGGGCCAAGCGGGGAGACCATCGTGGAATACTCCATCTATGACGCCATCCGGGCGGGATTCGGCAAAGTGGTTTTTATCATCAGGAAAGAATTTGCCGATGATTTCAAAAAAATTTTTGAGCCTAAACTAAAAGGGAAGATCGCCGTAGATTATGTTTTCCAGGACCTGGCGTCGTTTACGGACGGTTACCAGGTACCGGCAGACCGAACAAAGCCCTGGGGTACGGCGCATGCGGTACTGTGTGCTAAAGCGGCGGTGAACGAGCCCTTTGCCGTAATCAATGCAGACGACTTTTATGGCCGGGACGCCTTCCGCAAGGCGTATGAATTTCTGACGGGTGAGGTGAGCGATAAAGTATATTCCATTATTGGGTACGACCTGCAAAAAACCCTGTCTGATAACGGCACCGTGAACCGGGGTGTTTGCCAGGTGGATGAGAAGGGAAACCTGACGTCGATAGCCGAACGGATCAATATCGCCGAGAAAGACGGCAAAGTGGTTTGTGATGATGATCAGCAACCGCATGAGTTGCCCCTGCATTCAGCTGTTTCCATGAATTTCTGGTGTTTTCATCCTTCGATATTTCCTTACTCTGAGCAGTTGTTTCATGCCTTCCTGGCGAAAAACCTGGCCGTGCCGAAAGCAGAATTTTTTATACCCATTGTAGGGGATGAGTTTATCAATAAAGGCGGTGGTTCGATCAGGGTGATTCCAACGTCTGCGCAGTGGTTTGGGGTAACGTATAAAGAAGATGCGCCCTCCGTAAAGGCCAGCCTGGATGCACTGGTGGAAGCCGGCGACTACCCGCAGTCGTTATGGAATAACAAGTAGTGACAAAAAGGGTGGTGGCCGGCTTGAATTGCTCAGGTTCAATAAAATGATGACACCGAACCGGTATAAAAAAAGTCCCGCTTGCGGGACTTTTATTTTTTATTGAATGCGAGCTGATTTACTGGTAAGTTTTGACCAGGAATACACAGTCTTCAATTTTTTTGATCTGCTGAGGACGTTCCAGGCCTTTGACCGCCGAGAGGCTGCCCAGGCGGAGACTCTGGTAGGTGGTGTCTTTCTTCAGTTCCTCGAGTGATTTAAAGATGTTACGGGTGGTTACCGCGAAAACGAAGCCCTGTGCCTGCAGCTGGCGGGTGCTGAGGATACCAACTACTTCCCCGTTTTTATTAAACACCGGTCCACCGCTGTTACCGGGGTTGGCGGCCACGGCGATCTGGCAGCTTAATGTATCGCCATTGTATCCTGTGCTGGCGCTGAGGTAGCCTTCGCCGTATACCACTTCATCGCGCGGGTAGCCGAGGGTAAATATCTGTTCGCCGAGTTCTGCGCCTGATCGCTTAAACCCATAGGGAAGAGTGCCGATTTCTTTGAACTCATCGTCCTGGATTTTCAGGATGGCGAGGTCGCGTTCAGCATCGTTGCGAACCAGTATGGCTTTGTATTCCTGTCCTTTATTCTGAACGATGATGGTCTTGGCATCTTTTACCACGTGAGCATTGGTAACGAGGTAACCGCGGGTGTCAATGAGAAAGCCTGTGCCGCCGACCTTATACGTTTCATTGGCTGGAACCCGGTTAGCCGCTTTGGTATCCTGGAACTCGTTCGAGAGCGCATTTTGCTGCCGTTTTAGAAAAATCACTTCGCGGCTGAGTTGTTCAATCTGCGGGTTTGAATTGGGAGTGAAGTAAGCGACGAGGCCGCTTACCGTGATGGCAATGATGCCAGCAATGGAAGCTGCGACTGCCCAGACCCGGCGGTATTTCCGGAAGAGGTCGGCCACTCTCGCCGTGGGCGCCTGCTGGCGGATCTCACCGGTTTCCATGAGCTGGTCGTGGATAACCCCGAGCTCACCGGCAAATTCTTTACGTGACCCATATTGTTCCAGCTGTTGTATGAAAAGGCTGTGCTCAACCACAAACTGGTCCACTTCGGGGCGGGCCTTCCGGAGCGCCTCAAAATGCAGGGTTTCCTCCGCATTCATCTGACCCTGCAGGTACCGTTCCACCGTTTCCGCCAGCTTCAGATCTTCCATCATTTTTCGTTTTTTTTATGTTGGGCAAAAAATAGTTTCTTCAGGCGCATCAGGCATTTGTACTTCTGGTTTTTGGCGTTGTCCGCATTCGTATACCCGAAGCTGTCAGCAATATCCGTCATGCTGCGTTTTTCGAGGTAATAAGCTTCCAGCAGGCTTTTACAGGGCTCACCCAGGTTCATCATGGACGCCTCCATGGCCTGGAACTGGCTGTTTCGGGTGGCGTGGCCTTCCAACTCTTCCTCTACCGGTATTGTCTCCGCCATATGTTCAACCCTTCCATCGAACCGCTGCATTTGCTGTAAACGCTTGAGCCACAATCTTCTGCTAACTGAATAAATAAAGGTTTTCAGTAGCGAATTGAGCTCAAAACTACCCGACCTGGCCTTCTCAAAAAGAACGATCATCGTCTCCTGGAAAATGTCCCGTGCTTCTTCAGTGGTGCCGTTATTGTTGATAATCATGGCCTGCACCATATTATAATGTTGTTTATAAATGGTCTCCGCCGCCTGCCTATCGTGTTTTGCCAGTTTCTTCAACAACTCTTGCTCCGGGAGTTCAATATTCACCTTTCGCTATTTAATACTCAAATTAACAAATTGTAACCCAAAAGGTACCCCTAAAAAATTTTTAAAAAAGCCGGGTTACCTTTTCCCCTTTACGGTATAAAGTTGAAATCATTATTTTACAAAAAAACACACCAAAATGAAAAAAATTCTCTTAGTATTAGCCATTGGCGCCTTCGTAGCATCTTGCAACAACTCAGGTGATACTTCAGCCGTTAAAACTGATTCTACTACTACCGTTGTAACTGACACTACCAAAATGATGACCGACACCACTAAGATGATGGCTGATACATCAATGATGATGAAGAAAGACACTTCTAAAATGAAATAATCCGGCGATATTGCGCCGAAAAAATATTTCTATTTTTTTCATATGGCAAGCAATCGTTAAAGGCCGTCCTGTTCTCAGGAGGGCTTTCTTTTTGCCCGTAATGCAGCGGCGGTTCAATCGTCCTTCGGTTAACTTCTCTCCGGTGCTTTTAGTTTTTTTTACAGTGGTTCAATCCCTACTTTTGTGCCCTGAAAAAATGTAAGCATGCAACTGTCTTCCCTTCTCCAGCGCTTCAACGAGCCCGAAACCCTGAAAATGGCCAAACTGGGCCGAGAATTGCGGGCCAGTGGCATTGACGTGATCGATTTGAGCCTCGGAGAGCCCGACTTCGATACACCCCAGCATATCAAGGATGCGGCAAAAAAGGCCATCGACGATAACTTCTCCCATTACACACCAGTCGCCGGTTATGCGGATTTGCGGGAAGCGGTCTGCCAGAAACTGAAACGTGATAACAACCTCGACTATAAACCGGAGAACATCGTGGTCTCCACCGGCGCCAAACAGAGCCTGGCGAATGCGGTGCTGGCTGTGGTGGACGACAATGAAGAAGTGATCATTCCCACGCCGTACTGGGTTACTTACAGCGAACTTGTAAAAATTGCCCGGGCAAAAGTGGTGGAAGTGAGAACGACCGTGGAGAACGGCTTCAAAATTACACCGGCAGAACTGGAAGCAGCCATTACCGATAAAACGAAGATGTTCCTGTTTTCCTCTCCCTGTAATCCGTCCGGGGCGGTGTACAGCAGAACAGAACTGGAAGGCCTGGCAGAAGTTTTCCGCAAACACCCGCAGATATTTATCATTTCCGACGAGATTTATGAATATATCAATTTCGAAGGCAAACACGAAAGTATCGCGCAGTTCAGCGATTTGAAAGATCGCATCATCATCGTCAATGGACTCAGCAAGGGTTTTGCGATGACTGGCTGGCGCCTCGGCTATATCGCAGCAAGTGTAGAGGTGGCAAAGGGCTGTGAAAAAATCCAGGGGCAGTTTACCAGCGGTGCTACTGCCGTAACCCAGCGTGCGGCCATTGTTGCCCTGACGGGCGATTTACGGCCTTCGGCCGATATGACGGCCGAATTCACCCGCCGCCGCAAGCGCGTGCTCGAAATCATCAAAGCAGTTCCGGGCGTAAAATGCTTTGAACCACAAGGCGCATTTTATATTTTCCCCGACGTCAGCTATTATTATGGCAAGTCGGACGGCAAGACCACCATCAGCAATGCCTCGGAGTTTTGTATGTACCTGTTGAATACCGCCCATGTGTCTTCTGTGATGGGGGATGCTTTCGGTGAGCCGAACTGCGTACGCTTTTCATTCGCCAACAGCATGGCCAATATCGAACGCGCCTGGGTAAGGATCAATGAGGCGCTTTCCAAATTGAAATAATCATTGCCTATTAGCCGTACTTCGCCGTACGGTTTTTTTTCAGATAATATCCAGTTCCTCCCTGGTAAAATCATTTTTTACGTTGCCGGTGTTCAACGTGCCGGCCGGTTCAAACAGTAACACTTCCGCTTCGCTTTCAGCGTGGGGCCGGTGTTCGGTCCCCCGCGGTACTACGAGGAATTCTCCCTGATTCACCGTGATATGCCGGTCCCGGAATTCCATCACAAAGCTGCCTTTTACCACGAGGAAAAGTTCATCTTCGTGTTCATGCGAATGCCAGGAGAATGCCCCGCTTATTTTAACGAGTTTTACATGCTGCCCATTCAGTTCCGCGGCAATGCGCGGGGTCCAGTAGTTATCGATCTGGCTGAATTTTTCCCCGAGGTTAACTTTTTCCATAAGTTGTATTTAATAAAGTCCGGCGTCCCCGCAGTTCATCAACCGGAGCACCTGGCATTTCAACGGCTAAAAAGCCGTTGCGGGCTCAAAACTAGTACATCTGTTGTATTTTAGCCGGATGCCGGAAGCGGAAAAAATGACCATGTTTTATAACCGGTTGACAAAGGTATACCGGCATCGCTCCAAACAGGCGAAACGGCAGCAAATCAGTTGTTACCGGGTGTATGATCGCGATCTCCCCGAATTCCCCCTGATCATTGATCGTTATGGCGACAAAGCGTATGTGGCGGAATACAACGCACAGCACCATTTGGATGAAACGGCCTACGCACAATGGTTGCAGCAAAGTGTAGAAGTCATCCGCCAGGTATTTTCCCTGGATCCTGCAGCCGTCTTCCTGAAACAGCGGAAACGAAAGGCCGACCGGCAGGACCAATACACGAAGACGGGCGACGAGATGGTTTTTTATACGGTGACGGAGGGCGGACTGCAGTTCCGGGTCAACCTTTCCGATTACCTCGATACGGGGCTCTTTCTTGATCACCGGGTAACCCGCGCAATGGTGCAACGGGAATCGCCCGCGAAGCGCGTGTTGAATCTATTCTGCTACACCGCTTCTTTTTCGGTATATGCGGCGGCCGGTGGCGCCGCTGCGGTGGTGTCGGTGGATCTTTCTAAGACCTACCTCCAGTGGGCAGAAGAGAATTTCCGGCTGAACGGACTGCCTGTGGCCGACAAATTCCGTTTTGTACAGGCGGATGTACTCCAATACCTCGTAACGATTCCGCCGCAAAGCTTTGACCTGGTTATTCTCGATCCACCCACGTTCAGCAACAGCAAGCGCATGCAGGATTTTCTTGACATCCAGCAGGATCATGTGCAACTCATCGGCCAGTGCCTAGACATCCTGGTGCCGGGTGGCATCCTGTATTTCAGTACCAATTATACCCGTTTTGAACTTGCCCGGGAACAGTTGGCCGCAACTTCCATTACGGATATCAGCGCGGCCACCACGCCCTTCGATTTTACCGGTAAACTCCGCCGCAGCTGTTTCAAGATTATTAAATAAACATTTTTCTACTACCTCCAAATCCATTTGCGATGCAATCAATCATCTTTAAGGCCTGTCTTTCCGCATCCTGTTTATTCTCCTATTTATGCGGGTATGCTTATACGGTAGATACCGTAGTTACCTACAGCCCGTCTATGCAGAAGTATATAAAAGCTGTGGTGATTCTGCCGGATGCCTACGGGTCCATTACCGCGCTGCCGGTACTGTACCTGTTGCACGGGTACAGCGGAAATTATGCCGACTGGGTAAAAAATGTAAAAGGTCTCGGAACCGCTGCGGACAGTTACGGGATGATGATAGTTTGCCCGGATGGGGCAATCGGAAGTTGGTATTGGGACAGCCCGGTGGACAGCAGTTTTAAATATGAGACCTACGTCAGCAGAGAGTTGGTGGAGTGGGTCGACAAAAAGTACAAGACCCTCGCCACCAGTAAAGGCAGGGCTGTCACGGGGCTTAGTATGGGCGGCCAGGGCGCATTATACCTTGCCTTCCGCCACCAGGATGTTTTTGGGGCTGCAGGAACCATGAGCGGGGGAGTTGACATACGGCCTTTCCCGGCGAACTGGGACATGTCCAAACGACTCGGCCCGTACAACGAATTCCCCGGCAGGTGGGACGAACACAGTATCGTGAATATGCTTTACCTGCTGAGGCCGGGGTCACTTGCGCTGATTATTGACTGCGGCACGGAAGACTTTTTTTTCAGGGTCAATGAAAATCTTCACCAGCTGCTGATCCTGCGAAACATCGGGCATGATTACATCGTGCGGCCCGGCGGTCATACCTGGGCGTACTGGAGCAATGCCGTCGGTTACCAGTTGCTGTTCATGCATAATTTTTTTCTGAAGTCGGTGCAGGGAGCAATGCCGGATAAATAGTTTCGGTCAACAAAAAAGCCGGACCAACTGGTCCGGCACGAATACAGGGCAGGCAATCATTAATCTTTCAGGATGCGGAACTCGACTCTCCGGTTGAGCTGTCTTCCGTCATCTGTTTCGTTGGTGGCAACAGGTTTTGTTTCACCATATCCCTTCGATACAATCCTTGCCTGGGCGATGCCTTTACTAATAATATATTGTTTAACCGAAGCAGCACGGTTATCACTCAGGGTCATGTTGTAGTCGTCTGCGCCTTTGCTATCCGTATGGGCACTCATTTCTATCTCGATCCCCGGGTTTTCTTTCAGGAGCTCCACGACGCGGTCGAGTTCTAAGAAGGACTCCGCGCGCAGGTCAAATTTATCGAAGTCAAAGAATACGTTGTTGAGCCGCACGACCTGGCCGATTTCAATCGGGGCCAGGTAGAGGTCCTTATGAATTTCGCGGTAACCGGCTTTGACCAGTGAGTCGAGATTCAGGTTTTCTGAAATGGCAAAATAGTGATCGGCCGAAGCGCGGATGCTGTAATTTTTGTCGTACGGCAGCACAATCTTGAAAGCGCCATCGGTGGCACCCGAAATGGCATTACCTGCTACTGCACCATCGGGAAGAGTTTCGTACACCAGGGATGCGCTGAGCGGTTGTTTTGTTTTCACGTTGTACACATTGCCACTTACGAGCAGAACGGGGTTGGGTTTTTCCTTTTCCAGCAGTTTTACCCGTACGATATCGCTTTCGCCAAAAGTGTGTTCGTTCGTAGTCAGGTAGGCATATTCACCGCCGGCATCGAGCGTGAAGAAGGCATCCCAGCCGCTGGTATTGATGGGCGCGCCGAGGTTGACGGGGTCACTCCATTTTTGCCAGCTGTTATCGAGGCGTTTTGCCATCCAGATATCATTGTCTCCCAAGCCGCCTTCGCGGTTACTGCTAAAGTAAAGCGTAACACCATCTGAAGCGAGATAGGGCGTCATTTCATTAGACTGCGGCCCGTTTATTTTTTTACTGATGCTCTTTGGTTCCGTCCACGTTCCATCTTTGGTGAGAAAGCAGACATAGATATCGTTGTCGGGGCTGCCCTGTTCCGTGCTCATGTATAAGAGGAGGGTCTGGCCGTCGTGGGCCATAGTGGCGCCCGACTGGCGGCCGCGATCGTATTTATAATAATTTTTAATGAGTAGTGCTTCCGGTTCGCTCCAGTTGCCGTTGCGGGTGAGCCTGCACATGCTTACCCCTTTCCCGTTGTAGGCACCGTTCATGAAAGCTCCCCTTATCAGTATACGGTTATTATCCGGTGAAATCCAATAGACGGCATTATACTGAACCGTATTCAGGGGATAGCCTAAGTGGACTGCCCGGCTCCATTTCCCGGTAAGGGTATCGCGTTCTGAAAACCAGATATCCTGCGAATTGGGCACTGAACTGTATTTGGTGTTCCTCGGATTATTTTCGCAGATAAAGAAAAGCAGGTTGCCGTCAGCCGAAACCGTGGGGCGTAATTCAGGGTAGGCCGTATTCACCGCCTTGCCGAGATTTTCTATCTGAAGCACGGTGCTGGCGCTAATGATATTGTCTTTTTGCGCGACCAGCCGGCTTCCGTCACCGGCCAGGTAGCCGCTGGTGTCAGCGGGAGAGGACTGTGCCGTTGCAGTGAAAGAAGCAACAGCAACGAGCAGGATAACAAAAGGCGTTTTCAAGGTGGTGGATTTTCACCCAAAATACGGCGTTATCACTCTGGGTGGAAGCCTTTCAGCCTGTTTTCTGTGAATCGCCTGAAATTGCCGCTGAGTGTAAGTGGATAGGAGTCGGATCACGGTAAATACCCTGCCCGCTAGCGCCGGAAGGGAGGAGGAGGTGATTTGCCCGCCAGCCAGAAAAGGGCATCCGTCACCAGTCGGGTTTGCCAGTAATTAGTAAACTGGTAGGAGAGTGTTTTGTACGATTTGTTTTTATAATCGATGTCATTGTGACCCATATTAAAATAGATCATTTTATAGTGGATATTGGTCCAGGCGACCGGGTAATCGCCGCTGTGCCAAATCTCCTCCGGTTTGGGACCCGTGCCCAGGGGAAAGCTGCTGCTGTCGATCGATAAAAGAATTTTGATGGAATCATTATGTCTCAAGTCTTTCTCCCATCTGTACCATTCATTGGGGGCAGACCGGAATAAAACAGGCAATCCTTTGGTGGTCACTGCAGAGCTGTCTTCCACGCGCAGCACGGCTGGTGCCGGTCCCCAGGTATTGCTTTTATACTGGCCTGTGCCAATCAGGGTATCATGGTACCAGTTCCAGTTTTGAGGATAGGCAGAAGGGGTAAGGGCGAAGCCGGCAAAGTGGAAACCCATCCAGGCGCCTCCCTGCTTCATATATTGCTCAAAAGCTTCCCGCTGTTCGGGCTTCTCCGGCCTCGTATCCAGGAAGATGACCACCTGGTAGGCACGCAGAAAATCTTCGTTGAGGTTATTCCAGTTATTGGTGGAGTCGAAACGGAAGTTATTGTCAGCAGCGTTCTCAGCAAACCACTGGTTGGCTTCATGCACGAAGCTGATGTGGGCACTGTCGTTTTTCGCAGTATAGAATGCGATGACGCTGAAACCGGAATCCCGGTTTTGGGCAGCTACATCCAGAGCGGCGGCTGACCCTATCAAGCAAACTATCCCGAAAAAAAATCGGGCTTTACAGCGATTCATGCGTACACGTTTTCTCCGGCGCCAGGCTAGCTTAGTGCTGGTATCTTCCTGATCGCTCGATTGCCTTTACTATTTTTCTTGTTCGCCGGTCGGCCCTTGCATTGTTCAGCGAGGTTACCGCCCACACGGCTGCGGGTATCCATCCTACGATTGTTAGCTGTAATAAAAGGCAGATAACCCCGGTGAAAATCCTGCCGCGGAGGATAAAGGACAGCCAGGGTAAAAAAATGGCCAGGAGTGTCATTGTTGTCGGGATACTATCGGTTTAATCAGCCAGCGGCCTTACCATGATATTTTTAAAATACACAATGCTATTGGGGTCGTGCCCCTGCAACGCAAAGGTACCGCTGGAAAGCATTCGTTTATCCTGGCCTGCGGGGCGGTTTACGGCGTCCGGTTCAGTGTATTCAACAACCGTTTTGTCGTTTATTTTTATGGTTACCTGCTTACCGTTCACTTTGATGTATTCAGTGAACCATTCATCGTCTTTCACATACACTTCTTTTACATCCTGGATGCCATACAAACTGCCGGTTCTGCGCCAGTCCGTATGAGAATTATTGACCTGTACTTCATACCCTTTGGCGGGCCATCCGCCCTGCTGGAATTCA
>JBBROE010000067.1:0-22630 GCA_038229695.1 Chitinophagales bacterium
CTCTTCTTTGCGTGGAAGGAAATTGTGCGGCACTGGCTGCTGCTGTTCAGGATCAGCAGGATGAACCATGACAAGGGGGTGCCCTACCTGTCGCACCGGGACGGCGTAGCCCTGATGAAAGCAAACAAAGAATTTGAACGTAAAATGAAGGAACAATATGGGTAGCCTGGTGATCATATTTTTTGCGGGGCTGCTCATCAGTTTCCTCGGCACCCTGCCGCTGAGCGCGCTTAACGTAACGGCCATGACCATTTCGGTGGAAGAGAAGCCGACGCGCGCAACGCGCTTTGCCTTTGGCGTTTCGATCGTGGAAATCATCTACGTGCGGGTCTCGCTGAGTGGCATCACCTGGGTGATTGCCCACCAGGCTATTTTCGATGCGTTGCAATGGGTGACCGTGGTGGTATTTGCCACGCTGGCCGTAGCCGGTTTCGTGATGGCCTGGAAAAATAAGGCGGGTGGCAAAAATGTTTTGCTCAAGAACAGCATGAACCGGTTCTGGCTGGGAGTAACAATGAGCGCGATGAACCCGGTACAGATCCCATTTTGGTTTATCTGGAGCACTTACCTGATCAGTGTTAACCTGCTTCGCCCTGAATCCACCTGGTATAATTTTTATACGATAGGCATTGGCGCCGGCACGCTCACCGGGCTGGCGGTATACATTTACGGTGGCCGATGGGTGATCAGTAAATTAAAAGCCGGTTACCGCACAATCAATTTTGTAGTGGCAGTTGTCTTTGCCATTTCTGCCGTTGCCCAGGTCTACCGAATCATCCATAAACCGCTGGTGCAGCAATTGGCAGTGCCAACGCCCGCGGGGCACCAGATACCTTAATAACCAGCTGCCCTAACCAGTGCAGGCAGACGGAACAATGAACCCGGGCTATGCGCCACGCAGTGGTACTCCGCCTCCATGTCCACCGGCAAACTGTTGCCTGTTGGCCCTTTCCGCCGTTTTCAACAGATCGTGAATAACAACTTCGCCGGTTTAGCGCCGGGCGGATTACTTTACATCGCATTTTGGTTGACAAGCCGGCGAAGGCTGATGTCATTAAAAGGGAACCAGGTGAAAATCCCGGACTATCCCCGTAGCTGTAAGCTCCAGTAAAATTGTTACCATCCTCAGCCACTGCCCAGTTGGGCGGGAAGGCGGTGAACACGGAGCGAGTCAGAAGACCTGCCAGGAGCAAATATCTCGTAACAGCGCTTTCGGGTGAAAGGCCTTGGTACTGTAAGTGGATGCTGCATGATGCGGCCTGCTCTATCAGCACTAAACTTTTATTCCGCCGGTTTTAAACTACTCCTTACTATGCCACAGACAGAAGAAGTATTATTAAAAGAAAACAAGGACCGGTTTGTTATCCTCCCGATTAATTATCCCGCTATCTGGGAACACTACAAACGCCATGAGGCCAGTTTCTGGACGGCCGAAGAAATTGATTTGAGCAGCGACCTGAAGGACTGGGCGAATTTAAACAACAACGAACGGCATTTTATATCGCATGTCCTGGCCTTTTTTGCCGCCAGCGACGGCATCGTCAATGAAAACCTGGCCGTAAATTTTATGCGGGAAGTACAGTTACCGGAAGCCCGGTGCTTTTACGGTTTCCAAATCTTGATGGAAAACATCCACAGCGAAACCTATGCCTTGCTGATTGATACCTACATCAAAGACCCGCAGGAAAAACATAAGCTGTTCCATGCCATTGACACGGTGCCTGCGGTGAGGAAAAAAGCGGAGTGGGCATTGCGGTGGATCGACAACGGCAATTTCGCGGAGCGCCTCGTGGCTTTCGCCGCGGTGGAAGGTATTTTTTTCAGCGGTAGCTTCTGTTCTATTTTCTGGATGAAAAAGAGGGGGCTGATGCCGGGGCTTACCTTCAGCAACGAGTTGATCAGCCGCGACGAAGGCTTGCATTGCGAGTTTGCCTGCCTGCTCTATAAGATGTTACAAAGCAGGTTGTCTGAAAAGGCCGTCCAGGACATCATCACCGATGCCGTTGCCATCGAAAAGGAATTTGTTACCGAGGCGCTACCGGTCGACCTGATTGGGATGAACGCCCGGCTGATGCAGCAGTACATTGAGTTTGTGGCCGACCGCTGGCTACTGGAACTCGGCTGCGCCAAAGTTTACCATGCCAGCAATCCATTTGATTTCATGGAGATGATTTCACTGCAGGGTAAAACCAACTTTTTTGAAAAAAGAGTGGGGGATTATCAAAAAGCCGGCGTGATGGGAAACAAGGAAAGCCAGGTTTTTTCCACCGAACAAGATTTTTAAACGATTCAATGTAATACCCAGCCCATGTTTGTAATAAAAAGAAACGGGAAGAAAGAACCCGTCAAGTTTGATAAGGTGACGGCCAGGATAGAAAAATTAAGTTACAGCCTGAGCCCGATGGTGAACGTGCTGCAGGTCGCCAAGAAAACCATTGAGGGTATCTATGAAGGTGTGCCCACAACCGAGCTGGACAGCCTTGCGGCAGAAACCGCGGCTTCGCTCACCATCACCCATCCGGACTACGCCATCCTGGCCTCGAGGATTGCCGTGAGCAACCTGCACAAGAATACGGTGAAAAGCTTTTCTGCCACGATGCGGAAGCTTCACCAGTATGTGGATGCCGGTACGAAGAAAAAGTTGCCCCTGGTTGCAGATGATGTGATGCAGATCATCGACCAGCATGCCGAGTTGCTGGACAGTACCATCATTTACGACCGTGATTTTGGCTTCGATTATTTCGGGTTTAAAACACTGGAACGATCCTACCTCTTAAAAATGGACGGCAAGGTGGCAGAACGTCCGCAGCACATGTATATGCGGGTGGCTGTGGGCATACACAAAAACGATATCGACAGCGCGATCAAAACCTACCATTTGATGAGCGAGCGGTGGATGACACATGCCACGCCCACCTTATTCAATGCCGGTTCACCCAAACCCCAGATGAGTAGTTGTTTTCTCCTGACGATGAAGGAAGACAGCATCGAGGGCATTTATGATACGCTGAAGCAAACCGCCCGGATTTCCCAAAGCGCCGGCGGCATCGGCCTGGCCATTCATAACATCCGGGCAACGGGCAGCTACATTGGAGGCACCAACGGAACCAGCAATGGCATCATCCCGATGCTGAAGGTCTTTAATGATACCGCCCGGTATGTAGACCAGGGTGGCGGCAAACGCAAAGGCGCATTCGCGATCTACCTGGAACCCTAGCACGCGGATGTATTCGAATTCCTGGATTTGCGGAAGAACCATGGCAAAGAGGAAATGCGTGCAAGGGATTTATTTTATGCCTTGTGGATCTGCGACCTGTTTATGCAAAGAGTGGAAGCCAACGGCGACTGGAGCCTGTTCTGCCCCAATGAAGCGCCCGGGCTAAGCGACTGCTGGGGCGCGGAATTTGAACAGTTGTATACCCGGTACGAGGCCGAAGGCAAGGCCAGAAAAACGATAAAGGCCCAGGAATTATGGTTTGCAATTTTGCAGTCGCAGATTGAAACCGGCACGCCCTACCTGCTGTATAAGGATGCCGCCAACCAAAAGAGCAACCAGCAGAACCTCGGTACCATTAAAAGCAGCAATCTCTGCACCGAGATCATGGAGTACAGCAGCCCGGAAGAAGTGGCGGTGTGCAACCTGGCCTCCCTGGCCCTGCCCCGTTTTGTGATCGATGGAAAATTTGACCTCGATAAACTCTATGCAGTGACCTACCAGGTTACACTCAACTTGAATAAAATAATTGATCATAACTATTACCCCATCGAAGAAGCCAGGCGATCCAACCTGAGGCACCGGCCGATTGGCCTGGGTGTACAGGGTCTGGCCGATGCATTTATTTTACTGCGCCTGCCGTTCGAGAGCGAACTGGCCAAAATACTCAACAAGAATATTTTTGAAACGATCTATTTTGCGGCGATGACCGCGAGTATGGACCTCGCGAAAGCAGAGGGTGCATATGAGAGCTTCCCGGGCTCACCGGTATCCCGGGGCATCTTCCAGTTTGATATGTGGGGGGTAACGCCTTCAGACCGCTGGGACTGGGCTGCGCTGAAAGCAGCGGTCATGCAGTTTGGCGTGCGCAACTCGTTGCTGGTGGCACCGATGCCTACCGCCTCCACCTCACAAATCCTCGGCAACAACGAATGTTTTGAACCCTATACTTCCAATATTTACACCCGGCGCGTATTAAGCGGAGAATTTATCATCGTGAACAAGCACCTGTTAAAGGACCTGGTTAACCTCGGACTGTGGAACAACAACATGAAAAACCGGATCATCGCGGCGAATGGATCGGTACAGGAGATTGAAGAGATACCGGCCGACATTAAAGCGCTGTATAAAACGGTTTGGGAAATTAAACAACGTACACTCATCGACATGGCGGCCGACCGCGGCGCGTTTATCTGCCAGTCGCAATCCCTGAATTTATTTGTGGATCAGCCCACCGCATCGAAACTCACGTCTATGCATTTTTATGCGTGGAAAAAAGGCTTAAAAACCGGGATGTATTACCTGCGCACCCAAGCCGCTACGCAGGCGGTGCAGTTTACGGTGGAGAAGCAAAGCCAGGCAGAAGTCCACCCCGTGGTGCCTTCCCCCCCGGTTGGCGCAACCAATCACCCGGGCCAGCACGACGACATCGAACCCAGCCTCGCTGACGGGGACAGTTGCCGTATGGAAGAAGGCTGCATTTCCTGCGGTTCCTAAAGCGCCATTCACCCGTTAACACGGATAATTCAACATGCTGCCCCGCCGTGGTGCTCCCGAACAGGGTGCCGCGCGGGGCTTTTGCATACTTTGACCCGGCCTGCATCGCCACCCCCGTGCCCCTGCCTAAAGCCATTAACGCCGGTCTGCCGGTGGCCGATAAATTGATTGACCAACCGTCCTGTTTTACTATTACCAGACTGTGGCCCTTTAACAAAGCTTTGGGCAATACCCGCACATAATTGGCCATTCCAACCGTTATACTGGCAACCCCGTAAACCATACAACAGGTCGTACCGTACAAGGCTTTTCACTATTACAGACCTAAAACGTTACTATGTTAAAATGGATGTTAATGTTTATGCTGCTGCCCGTTTTGGTGCAGGCGCAGCGCTGGCACGTGGAAGGTGGCGCCGGCTTCAGCAATTATTCTGGCGACCTGCAGCAGAAAAATTTTACGCTCAGCCACACAAAGGTGGAAGCGCATGTGGGTGTACGTTATGAGTTGAGCAGTCACCTCTCGTTGCGCAGCAACCTCACCCTCGCCGGCGTGGGGGCAGCGGATAAGTACAATGCCCAGCCCGACCTCAGGGCCCGGAACCTCAGCTTCAACAGCCGGATCACGGAAGGCAATTTGTTGCTGGACTACAGTTTCCTTAACCTCAGTTACCATGCCTTCACGCCTTATGTATTCGGAGGCATTGCGGTGTTTCATTTCAATCCCTATACCTACGACAGCCTGGGGGCCAAGACCTATTTGCAGCCACTGGGTACGGAGGGGCAGGGACTGGCTGCATATCCCAATAAACAACTGTACAGCAGGACTTCGCTGGCCATTCCTTTTGGGGCCGGTGTGCGGTGGCGTTTTACCGATCGCATCACGCTCAGCTATGAATTGGGTATCCGGCGGACCTTTACCGATTACCTCGACGATGTCAGCGGCACCTATGCCGATGCCACGATGCTGGGTGCGGCACGAGGCGCAGAAGCCGTGCAGTTGGCTTACCGTGGCGATGAACTGAAGTCGGGTTCCACGACCTACCCGGCAGCCGGCACCATCCGCGGCGGTGCATCGCATAAGGATTGGTATTATTTTTCAGGGGTCAGCATCAGCATCGGGCTGGGGCGGCTGCATGGGTTTCATGGCACGGACAATGGGCGCACGGATTGCCCCAAACCCGTCGACAATAAATTTTAACGGGGGAAATTTCGTTGATTAATATTACTGATCACATCATTCAGGGGACGGTTCACCAATTGGTACGAACATCACGGCGGCGGCGAAAGCTGCCGTTTTTTTTTCGCGGTAAGCTGTCGAGCGACCGCACATTGCGGCCAATTGCAAAACTGATCTGAATGATTTCTTAGGCTCCGTCTTCCTTTTCTTCGTATTTTTTTTGCTTCGTCTTTTTTCCTCGTATTCCTTTTACTTCTTCTTCCTTTTGCATTGCGTTCCTTTTGCTTTGCCGTAGTTTTATCTTGTAAGAAAAGGAACAAAAGTTCAAGGCTGCGGGAAAAAAGCTACAATCCGCGTGCTTCCGCGGCAGCGAAAAAAGAGGACACCCCGGTAGGGGTTCTTTATTCTGCGGAGACTATTGAATGACGTATTCACGATACGGATCATTTTTCGCTGCTGATCGCTGCAGCTGCCCGGGTTTTTTAACGCTTTTTTCCCGAGGCCTTTTGAAAACTTTCCCGGGAATACCGGCAGTTTGAGCTTCATCTACCAAAATGACTTACCAGGAACGTCCCGTATAAGGCCTGTTGCATCCTGTCGCCCCCCCTGACTTCCCAGCAACGTCTCCCGCAAGGGGACGTTGCGGCAATTCATTCTTATTTTATCCTAAAACTACATCCTGCATTTCTAAAATGTGTTTTACCTCGGAAAGCCCCGGTTCACCAGTGGCGTAAAATTTTGCAGAGCTATGGGGATAATCAATCGGTCCATGACAAAGCGCCCATTTGCCCCGGCAAGGATTGTTATGGGCATACAGAAGCTTTTGGTTGGCAAATGAAACCTGGAAACAGTGTTTCCAGTCGAACGATGTTTCCCAGACAGCGTGAATTTTTCTATTGGCCAGATTAGCCGTTTGAGTACCGACAGACAATCGATCCAACAACTGTGTTTCGTGACCATTTTCAAGCCGTTGAATGATTTCATAGGCCATGAATCGCTTTCCGTTACCGATAATCGTGTTAATCCGCTGGCGTGTCTTGGTAAAACTAAGGAGAACATGCATATGATTCGGCATAATAACATACGCATTGATATAATGATTTTTGTTACGCAGGTATTGAAACCAGCGGTAAACGATGTCATAACCCTCAACCCTTTCAATCAGTGGCAGCCACTGGTTACAGGTAATCGTGATAAAGAAAGTGCCATAACTGAATGGAATGATCCGCCTCTTCGACATACCCCAAAAATATAGTCCGATGTTCTTCTCGGCCATGTACAATAGCGGCGATTTAGCGGAAAAACACGAAGCCTGGTTTGTAACCTACCGCTGGGAAAAGTGTATTCTCTCTGAGGCAGCAACGTCCCCTTGCGGGAGACGTTGCTGGGAAGCAGAGGGGATAATGGCTGTCATCGTCTTCATGATGAGGTTGCCGGTTATTGGCTGAATTAGGATTAGACGGATTAGAGGATGAAAGGATGCTCTGATCGATCCTTAGCCTTAATTTATCCTCAACATGAGTTACCGATTCTCAAAAGACCAGATCTAAGGCGCTGACCACAGCCCAGCTGCCGTTCCCCACAGTAGCACTGAAGCTTAATCAGGGCACTCCCGAAAACTGCTGTCATCGTTTTCGGGGCGCTTTTTTGCTTCTTTTTGGCGAAGCAAAAAGAAGAGAAACAAACCTTTTGCAAAGAAATATCTCATGAAGGCCGCAACGTCCCCTTGCGGGAGACGTTGCTGGGAAGTCGAGGAGGTATCAGCTGTCATCGTTTTCGTGGCGCGGTTGCCGCTTCGTTTTGGCGAAGCAAAGAAGAAGGGAAGAAAACTTTTGCAAAGAAATATCTCATTGAAGGCCGCAACGTCCCCTCGCGGGAGACGTTGCTGGGAAGAAGTGGCCAATCATGTGGCGAAGCAAAAAGAACCATAAGATCAGCTGCGCAAAAGAAAAGCCCCGTGTTGCGCTGTCGTTGAACGGAGCGCCGCAACAATGCCGCATCAGGGTCTCATGCCGGGCCGCAAAAAAAATCTATTTTGCCACGTCTATCCGCACTTTCTTATTCTTGATCTTATGCGCCTTTACCAGGGTGAGCGCATGACTGGCCTTGCTCTTGCGGATGGCAGCAAAGGAAAAGAAGTCTTTGATTTCGATGAGGCCGATGTCTTCCATTTTTAATTCCCCGCGGTTGGAGAGAAAGCCAACCACATCAACCTTATTCACTTTGTCTTTCTTGCCCGCGCCGATGAACAGCGTCGTCCATTTCGGCTTTTCGGGTATAGTAACGGTATCGGGTATTTGTATTTCGTCCACGGCTGTATTCACGTAGCCCGGGATTTGTTCCTCCGGGCCGAGCAGCAGAATCACCGTGCCGCTGGCATCCATGCGCGCGGTGCGGCCATTGCGGTGGGTATAGCTGTCCTCCGTCAGCGGTAGGTGGTAATGCACGATATAGCGGATGTTGGGGATGTCGAGCCCGCGGGAGGCGAGGTCGGTCGTCACCAGGATATTTGAGCTGCCGTTGCGGAATTTGCAGAGGGCGCTGTCACGTTCCTGCTGTTCCAGCGCGCCGTGGTAGAAGACGTTGACGAGGCCCTTGTCTTTGAGGTAGGCGCTGGTGCGTTCCACGGATTCGCGGTGGTTGCAGAAGATAATGGCGGAGCGGTTGCCGAGAAAGCAGAGCAGCCGGAAGAGCGCGTCCAGCTTGTCTTTGTCCGTGCTGTGGACGACCTGCACCGCCAGCTTCTCCGGTTCGGCGTTAGTGCCCGAAGAGAAGTTCAGCCGCGCCGGGTTATCCATGTGCAGGAAGGCCGGTATCTCCACGCCGTCGGTGGCCGAGGTGAGGATGCGTTTATCCAGCACCGTGAGGGTACCGATGATATAGGAAATTTCCTCATGGAAGCCCAGCTCCAGCGATTTATCGAATTCGTCGAGCACCAGGGTTTTGATGGCATCGGTTTTGATGTTGCCGCGGCGGATATGGTCTGCCACGCGGCCGGGGGTGCCTACAATGAGTGCCGGGGGCTGCAGCAGGTTGTTCTCTTCCGTTTCGCGGAGGTGACCACCATAGCAGCAGGTCACTTTATAGGAGGTGCCCATTTTGCGAAAGACTTGTTCAATCTGGAGGGCCAGCTCGCGCGAGGGGGCGATGATCATGGCCTGGATGCCTGCCAGCCCGGGGTTGAGCCGTTCCAGCAGGGGCAGGAGGAAGGCGAGGGTTTTCCCCGAGCCGGTGTCTGCCAGCAGGATGACGTTCGCCTGTTCCGTGTTGGCGCGGACGCTGGCCAGCTGCATCTCGTTGAGGGCGGCGATGTCTAAATTCGCTAAAATCTTATCGGTGGAAATCATCGTGTGGGCCATGCCGCAAAAATACGGAACTTAGTGGCGGGCGGCGATAAAGAATGAGCGTGCCGCCACGGCGGAAAACCGACAAAAACCAGCAGCATGGCGATCATCCGGAACGACTTCATCAGTGCGACCATCCATGAAAAGGGGGCAGAACTGCAGCGGCTGACCGCCTCGGGGGTTGACTATATGTGGGACGGCAACCCCGACGTCTGGGGTAAGCATTCGCCGATCCTGTTCCCAATCGTGGGTACGCTGAAAGACAATCAATACCGGTACCAAGACCATTGGTATTCCCTCAGCCGCCATGGGTTTGCGCGCGAGATGGTCTTCCGGCTGGCGGAGCAGGAAGCCCACCGGGTGCGCTTTGAACTTTCCGATACTGCGGATACCCTTGCCCGTTATCCCTTTCATTTTTTGCTGGGGGTGGACTATTCCCTCTCCGGCAACCGCCTCACCGTTGCGTATGCTGTTACCAACACCGGGGCCGGGCCGATGTATTTTTCGCTAGGGGCGCATCCTGCCTTCCGGGTGCCGCTGGTACCGGGAACGAACTACGACGATTACGCCGTAAGGTTCAATAAAAAAGAGACGGCAGGCCGCTGGCCGATATCGGCCGACGGGCTGATAGAAAAGCGGTCGCTGCAACTGCTGGAGGAGAATGATACGTTGCCGCTGACCAAGGCGCTGTTTGCTAAAGATGCGCTGGTGTTTAAAGATTTGCAGTCGGACAGCGTGACCCTGGAAAGCAATAAGACGACACACGGGCTGGAGATGGATTTCCGCGGCTTTCCGTATTTCGGCATCTGGGCCGCCACGGGGGCCAATTTTGTCTGCCTGGAGCCCTGGTGCGGCATTGCCGACGCGGTAGACGCCAACCAGGAGTTGACCGCCAAGGAAGGCATCAACACGCTGGCAGCGGGGGATCGGTTTGAGCGGAACTGGTCGGTGACCGTGCATTAAAATGGGGTAAGGCTGGGGAGGGCGTGGTGGTAATCCTGGTCAAATCAATAACTTTTACATCTAAACCATTGACTCATGCAGACGCTGCAGCAGGAGGCGGCCATCCCGGCCGGGCTCGACCATCATTTCAAATTTTACAGTAAGGGAGACATACTATCGCTGACGCATATCCGCCGTTTTGAAACCAAGCTGGGGGAGCGGGTGCAGGTGATTGCCGACCGGCACCGGCTGGAGAAGTCGCTGCAGCAGTCGACCGCCCGCTACGTACTCTTCGGCATTCCCGAAGACATCGGCCTGCGGGCCGATGGGGCCGAGGGGGGCACCGATACCGGCTGGATCCCGTTTTTATCCGCGCTGCTGAACCACCAGAGCAACGACTTTGCCGGCGGCGAGGAGCTGTTACTGCTCGGGCATTTCGATTTTGGCGATCTGCAATACCTCATCGAGCAGAACGCGCACGACGACGAAGAAAAGATCAATGCGTACAGACACGCGGTGGTACGGATAGACGAGGAGGTAGAAAGCCTGGTGAAGCATATCTGTACCTATGGCAAGATTCCGGTGGTGATCGGCGGCGGGCACAACAATGCCTACCCGTTGATTAAAGGCGCGGCCAAGGGCTTGTACAAGGCCGGGGCCACCCCGCTGGCGCAGATCAATGCCATCAACCTGGATGCGCATACCGGCTACCGGCCTTCCGAGGGGCGGCACAGCGGCAATGCGTTTCGCTATGCCGAGGAAGACGGCTACCTGTTGAAGTATTGCGTGATCGGCGTGCAGGAAGATCATTTGCCGCAGAATGTGTGGCTGGACATCGTGAACAATCCCTTCCTGGACCTGGTTACCTACGAAGATATTTTTGTACATGAGAAGCGCAATTTCACCCAGGCCGTGGCGGATGCCACCGGCTTTACGGACGACAATTATACCGGCATCGAGCTGAATCTCGACTGCCTGGAAGGTGCGGTGGCCGGCAGTTGCAGCGGCGGTGTGCCGGCGTTGATGGCCCGCCGTTATGTCGACTTTACCGCCATGGACAGCAAGCCCGCCTACCTGCATATCTGCGGTGGATCCGGCCCGGGCTACGACAGCGCACGCGATATCCACAACGGCAAACTCACCGGCTCCCTGGTCAGCGATTTCATTAAGTCGCACAGCTACGGCAAAGCCGATCCGTCCTGATTTTCCCTATATTTATTTTTGTTGACCGGCAGGGGAACTTTGGGCGACGGTGTTGCGTCGCACCCTTCAGCGGCATATCATTGCGGGGCGGAGGATAGGAAAAAGGGGGGAGGGTTTCATTTTAAAAGGCTGACACCGAAAACTAATTGTAATTATAACCTGATAGTCGACCGTGATTATTTGTAGGAAATTGTTGTAATGAGGGTAGCATATATTCACGAGTTAGCGGCAATTGGAGCGGTATACGTAGACAGAGCGGAAAGTTCTAAACCATTTTAAAATTCGGCGATATGAAGAAATCAACTTTTGTTACGTTATTATTACTGGGATTTCAACCATTATGGTCGCAAGTGATTGATGTACACTTGCACAGTTATATTGATAATGAATACTATGGCGGACATAGCCTAAATGGTGTTGCATCGCCTAAAACGGCTGAGCTTCATTTGAAAGAAACAATCGATCAGATGAATAAAAACAATATCAAATTTGCTGTTGTAAGTGGATCTATTGGGAGTGTTCAAAAATATGTAAAAGCCGACCCACGTTTTATCGCTGGATATGTAGATGATGTAAAGTTAATACCCGTCACAGAATTTGAACAATTGATTCAAGATGGAAAAATAAAAGTATTTGGAGAAGTTTCGGGTGTATATTACGGACGCACACTCAATGACACAATTTACGCGCCCTATCTCAAAATTTGTGAAAAATATGATATACCTGTTGCCTATCATACAGGAGGTGGTCCGCCCGAAACACCTTTTCACGGCTTCCCGAAATTTAGACTTTCACTTGGCGACCCATTACTAATTGAGGACGTTTTAATCAGATACCCAAAATTACGCGTATATCTTATGCACGGGGGTGAAAATTTCTTTGAGAACTCTGTAAGAATGATGAAAGTCTACACGCATCTGTATATTGACCTCGGTGTATTACTGTGGGTAGACCCATTTATAAACGAATATGCCATTCGACTGCTTAAGTTAGCAAAACAGGCAAATGTGCTTGACAGGGTAATGTTTGGTACAGACCAAATTGTATGGACAGGAGCAATTTCCAAATCGATTGAATTTCTAAATGCACAGCCTTTTCTTACAGAACAAGAGAAGAGGATGATTTTATATGATAATGCCAAAGTATTCTTGAAAATAAAATAATCTTCGACTGTTGGTGCTTTTATATCCAAGGACAATTGATGCCAAACAACTATCACGACATAAGCGAAGTGCCGCTAACAAGGGTATGGTGTTATTGAGCCAGGACGCAAGATAATCGACTGTAGTTCACTGTAAGCTTCGGTCTGCTTGACGTTATTCACTTTGCTTTAGGCTAATTTTAATTTTTAAAACAGTATTGGGCTTCAGTCGGCTTAACGTTTTTCCAATATTCGTACAACGCCAAGCCCTGCCATTGGGCCTCATGCGATTGAACTCGATCATAAAATAAAGCACGAATGCTACATGACAGCCAATACAGACGAGGAACATTTAAATAATCTAATAAATGCTCAATCAGAAAATCTTACTGACGAAATTACTTCTACCGTTCAGTCGGAAACTATTAACTCAACTCAAGAAACAAAAAACATGGAAGTACATAAACACTTTTATCATGTGACACATAAAAAGAAATGGATCGAATATCTTTGAATATTTCGTTGCGTAACAATGCGACAAAGGGAACTTGGACTTTCAACCGATGAGGTTGTTAGGAAATTCCGACTGGAAGGCAAATGATATCCGTTGTGGTAATGGTCCTGAATTGATCCGTCACGTCGTTCAGCAATGGTGTGGACTAAAACAAATATTCTTACATTACATCCACCCTGGCAAGCTTACGCAGAATGCCTAGTTATCGAAAAATTTATGGCGCGGCAGTTTCTGCAAGAGGAACAGGATTTCTGTCAATGTTGCAAAGCCGTGAAAATTCTCAGAAATATTGGATCCGACCAATAACCCCTTTCCCCAAACCTCCCTATATTCATACAAACAACTCCCATGAAAAAAATTCTTCCGCTGCTCTTGCTTTTAGCCGGCCTCTGCACCCATGCCCAACAGAAAGTTATCCCCTTGTACCCGGGCGGGGCTCCGGGCTCGGAAAGCTGGACCTACAAAGAACAGGAATACAAACCCGGCACCAAAGACGCGCTGGTTTATAATGTCTCTCAACCCACGCTAACGGTATACCCTCCGGACGCCGGAACAGCGAATGGCACCGCCATCGTCGTCTGCCCCGGCGGTGGATTTTATATCCTGGCGGCTACCCACGAAGGCAGCGAGGTCGCCCAATGGCTCAACAAAAAAGGCGTTACGGTTTTTTTATTAAAATACAGGTTGGGACACAGCGTCACCGACAACCCCGGGCAGGAGCTCGGCGAAAACATGAAGAAAAGTGATTTTGTGGCAACGGTTTCTCCCATCATCCCGCTTTCTATCGCCGATGGCCGTGCGGCTATTCAATACGTCCGCACCCATGCGGCGGAGTATGGCATCAAGCCCATGCAGATCGGCATCATCGGGTTCTCCGCCGGTGGCACCGTCGCCGCAGGCACGGCCTTTAACTACAACGCCGGTAACCGCCCCGATTTCGTGGCCCCCATCTACGGATTTATGCCCCCGAACATCCTGGGCACCGTGCCCGCGGATGCGCCGCCGCTGTTTATTGCAGTGGCTACGGATGATGGCCTTGGACTGGCTTCCCACAGTGTAGACCTGTATTCCAAATGGCTGGCGGCAAAGAAGCCAGTAGAGTTGCACGCCTACCAGCAGGGGAATCATGGCTTTGGCATGCACCAGCAAAATATTCCAACGGATACCTGGATTGAACGGTTCGGCGACTGGCTGGGGCTGCTGGGCTTTATCAAGACCAAATAACGCTGCCGGGTAAACGCAGCACCGCCAGGCAGGCTGCAGCGAAGGCGGTATAGGGGAGCAACCGTGCAGTAAACTTTTTTTAAATGATGTTACCATGAAAATATTACTATTGGTATGGTGTTGCCTGGCTGCTTCCGCGGCAACCGGGCAAACCGCGCCAGCCGCATTTGATGGCAGCAAATGGACAGCGCCTTATCACCTGGACGTTCCTAAAGGCTGGGGGGTTGAACGGTTTGCAATCCCGATCGATTTTGCCCCGTCAATTCCATATAAAGGAGTAGAGGACTTCCGTTTTTCGCCAGGCTGGGGGGATGTTACCAGTGACACGTACTGGAGCTATGCGTTCTTATGGTACCTGGATGGCAAACCGGTGATCACCCAACCCATCATTGCCGCTCACTTACAAGCCTACTATACCGGACTGGTGGGAAGAAATATAGCGCCCCGAAAGATACCCGCAGCAAAAGTATTTCCGGTAAAGGCGGAGCTAAAGGCCACGACCACCGCCCCCGGCGATCTGCAAACATTCCGGGGAACCATTTATATGCTCGATTATATGGCGCAACAACCAATGACGCTTCACGTGCTGCTGCATACCCGGCTGTGCCCGGGGAAAAACCATACGTTTATGTTTACCGAGATATCCCCGCATCCTTTCACCGACAACATCTGGAACAGCCTCAATGCCCTATGGGCCAGCTTCCGCTGCGACAACCCATAAACTTCTACTCCATGGCAGCGCTGGCGCGGCACATTGATTAAAGCCTGGAGGGTCTTCAGCACCCTAAAACGGTTTCGCGCGCTTCGCTTCCACGCTGGGGCCTATTTTTGGACGAAGAAAAAATCCCGATCGTTTCAATCACCTTTGTTGACCGAGCCGGTTGGCGTTGTGTACGCGGATACTTTTGCGCGACACGCTGATTACCTGCTCCGCCACCAGGCTGAAGTGCTTATCCTGCTTATTCGTCTTGCACAGGCCGGCCCCTGCCCGCCAATGCTGCCAGGTTGGCTAACGCTACCGGGAATTTAGCCCGGTATTCCTTTTTCAAAAACAGGCCATACCAGGAGGACAACAGGCCGGTACAAAACACCTGGTGGGTGATCGTACAACCGTTCTCCTGCGCAACCAGTTTGTGTACAAAACTCATTTTTGCGCCGAATAGCGTGGTGACCTCCGTATAGCTTTTGGCGGGGGTTACTTCGGTGAAAATCATGGGGAAGTTCAAGCCGTTTGGTGCGGTATTGGTTCCGGTTGTGCCTACCGCGAAAGGACCGTTCAACGTTATTTTGCCAACGAGCGGATCCCAGGTTGGTGCCCGGCTGGTGGCCTGGTACCATGCCCATACTGTCTCTGTACTTCCGCCGGTGTTTTCGCTGGCTTCCAGGTGCCAGTTTCTTTGTACCAGCAGGCTGGCGATAAGCAGTATTATAACAACTGATAGTGTTATGAGTCTGGTCATTTTTCTGTGCATAAGCGGATTTTTTTAAGCACCTAAAAATTGGCGCAAAAAAAATCACCGGTCGTGATCCTGATCACTTAATGCGGGAGGTTGTTTTTGCCCTCAGCCGGCTTAGGGTTTCCCTGGAAAGCCCCAGATACTGTGAAAGATGGGTAATGGAAACCCGGAGAATTAAATCAGGCTTATTGTCGAGCAGGTATTGGTACCGATCTCCCGGCGATAAATTCATCACAATCATGAGGTGTTCCTTGTAGCCCGACAATACCTGCTGAACAATATGATTATTGATGTGGTCGAATACAGGGTTATGTGCGCTTAATTTTTTAAGCGCGGCGTTGCTAAAAATGATGAGCCGCGAATCGGCTATAGCCTCTATAGCATAAAGAGCAGGTTGCTGATGCATAAAACTGTCACAGTCGGAAATAAATTCATGTGGCATAGAAAATTGCAAAATTTTCTCCCTGCCAGACTTGTCGGTTAGGTAATGCCGGAAAATACCTTTTTCAATAAATGCCGACTGTTGGCATATTTCCCCCTGGCGAATGAAGCAAGCCCCTTTTTTAATATTTTTTTGCGTGCTTACCGAGAGCAGCTCATTAAATTCGGTATCATTTATCGGCCCAAATTGTTCGGCAACTTGTTTTAAATAATTCATATGTTGCTGGTTTTGATGGCCACTGTTTGTTCCGGTAAATCCGTTGCCTTCCCCGCCGGCCGGTGTCTCCCGTTAATGGAGGAACGATAAACCGGCCCCGTAGCGAAAACACACAACTCTAATTGGTGGAATTGGTTCACGGTACTTTTTTTTCAAGGATTTATATTTTCCTGCCGGGAATGCTGTGTCACCGGCCGGCCACCAAATGATGATCAGTGCTATGTGCAACAGACAGCTCGCTTAGAAAGCCTGAGGTAAGGCCGTGCCTAATCTAAAAAAAGAAGGACGGAAATCTGCCGGGTTCCATTTAAATTAGCAATCGGTAGCGCCCCACAACCGCAACACATGGTCAATTCGCCCCTCATCCGCTTTATCAGTTCCAATATCCCGAACATTCCGATCGACCCGGGATCGGTAGCTGCGATTGCGGAACAATTCGAAGAAATAACGCTGCGGAAAGACGATTACCTTTTGAAAGAAGGAAAGGTGAGCCGCTATTGTTTTTTGTCGGCAGGATTTTTACGGGTGTTTACGCATAATGTGGAAGGGGAGGAGGTCACCACCTATTTCTATCCGCAACTGCGCGTGGTCTTTGACGCGGCCTCTTTTTTTCTCCGGCAGCCCTCGTCGGAAAATATCCAGGCGATGACCGACTGCAGCCTCTACCAAACCAATTTCGAAAAACTGAACCAGCTGTTTCATTCGGTAGCCGCTTTCCGGGAATTCGGGCGGCAGATGATCGTCAATGAATTCGTGCTGTATAAACAACGGACGCTGTCGATGATCAACCAGCCGGCCGAAGAACGGTACCGGGCGTTGATCGAAAGTAACCCCGTGATCTTTCAATCTGCCCAGTTGAGCCAGATCGCCTCTTACCTTGGCGTCAGCGAACGGACCCTCAACCGCATCCGGCAACAGTTTGCCAAGAAATAGGACCGGACATTTCCCGCCATTTGTCGCACCGCGGCATTTCAGCGCACCTTTCCTTTGCAAGTACAAATTAACGCAATGGAAAATGTTCCTTTTTACGTTTACGCGACCTTCCTGGTAACCCTGCTGCTTACCCTCTATTGCTTTTACCGCGCTACGCCACGCGGTGCACGATTCCTGCTGGTAGCGGTCTTGTGGTTACTGCTGCAGTCGGGTTTCAGTCTGCTGGGACTATATGCCATCAACGGCATTTCCGATACCCAAAACCCCTTTGCTGCTGGTAGCGCCGCTGCTGGCGATACTGGCCCTGTTCAGCACCGCTGCCGGCCGCCGCTGGATCAAGTCGCTGAGCCCGCGCTGGCTCACCTTGCTGCATGTCGTGCGGATCCCCGTGGAACTGGTGCTATTCTGGCTTTTCCTGTATAAAACTGTCCCGCAGTCCATGACCTTTGAAGGGCGAAACTTCGATATCGTGTCCGGGCTTACGGCACCTTTCATTTATTATTTCGGGTATGTCAGAAACCGGTTATCCCGCACCGTGTTACTCGGCTGGAACCTGGTTTGCCTTGGCTTGCTGATCAATATTGCTTTCATCGCTGTTCGTGCAGTTCCGCGCAGTACGTTTATGGCCGGCAGCCCCCCCAATATTGCGGTCCTGCATTTTCCCTTTCTTTTTCTTCCGGCTGTCATTGTCCCATTGGTGTTATTTGCGCACGTGGCCACAATCCGGCAACTGATTGTCAGTTCATTTAGCAACAATAAACTATCATCGATATGAAACCCACCATCTTGATCCTGTTGGCTACGGGTAAAACCGGTTATGCCAGCGCAGTACAATTGCTCCGGGAAGGTTACCCGGTAAGAATTTATGTCCGCTCCCGCAACGCAAAGGCATTGCAGTTGGAACTACTGGGTGCCGAATTGTTCATGGGTGAAGTAGACCAGGAAGAACAATTGCGGAAAGCGCTCCAGGGCATCCGGCATGTCTACTACTGCTATCCCTACAAGCCCGGCCTGGCAAGAGATGTGAACATTTTTATCCGGGCAGCCCTGGCGGCGCAGGTGGAGGCCGTTGTGTTCATGGGCCAGCGCATTGCTGAATTTGCCGATACCGGCAGCGCGCTGACAGCCGACGTTCGATCCGCCTATTCCGCCTTTGCGCAGTCGGGTCTCAACGTCATTTATTTCGCGCCCGGGTACTTTGCCGATAATGCATTTGTAGTCACGCCTTTTGTGCTCCAGCTTGGCCTGATGCCGAATCCTTTTGGTGAAGGTAAAAATCCGTGGATATCGATTGGCGATATGAGTCGCTGTATCGCCGCGTTGCTCAAGCATCCGGCGCCCTTTATCGGGCAAAGGTTATTTCCCACCGGCAGCCAGTCGATCTCCCCCGCCGAGATGGCCGCGATATTCAGCAAGGTTGCCAGCCGGCGTGTTAGAAAAGTTGATATTCCGGGCTGGCTGTTCCTGAAAGCAGGTATTATGTCGGGAAGGGAATACGGCTTCGATACCTATGCGATTGTGCAAGCCGGCTTTTATAACCGGCAAATGCAGTTGAACCGCTTCGACATCCCGCCAACATCCGTTGTCAAAGACCGACCGGTCGTGACCCGGAAGATTTTGAAACCATTTCCCGGCATTATTTTGGGCAATCCGCTTTCCGCGAACGCAGCCTCACGAACTGGATGAAGGTATGTAGTGATTTTGTTAAAATGCCTTTCACCGTCGTGCCGGGAAGGCAGGAAATGCTTCGTATCAACCAGAAGAACGCTTAAAAATAGGCAATCCGATTAGGGCGCGCAGCAGATCTCCACTGCACAATTCTCCATGCACAGCCGATGCACAAAGAACCCCCCGAAAACGGCCGTGATCGTTTTCGGGGCGCCTTTTTTCCTTCTTTTTTGGCGCAGCAAAAAAGAAGAAAGAAAACGGTCTGAATCAGGATGAGGGAGATGAATGGATGAAAGAATTCCGGAACAATATATTCAACGATACCAGAAGAACGATTAAAACTTTTCAGTCCGGTCCATGGCGCGCAGCAGATCCCCACTGTACAATTCGCTATGCACAGCCAATACACAAAACCCCCCGAAAACGGACGTGATCGTTTTCGGGGCGCCTTTTTTCCTTCTTTTTTGGCGAAGCAAAAAAGAAGAAAGAAAACGATCTGAATCAGGAGAAGGTAGATGAAAGGATGGCAGGACCCGCGCAGCAGATCCCCACTATACAATTCTCTATGTACAGCCGATGCACAAAGAACCTCCCGAAAACGGCCGTGATCGTTTTCGGGGCGCCTTTTTTGCTTACTTTTTTGGCGAAGCAAAAAAGAACAGAAAGGAAATTGTCTGAACCAGGATGAGACGGATTAAAAGATGAGAAGATGGCCGAACTCAATCGCATCCTAAATTGAACGGGTACGGGTTTGCGAGGTGCGTAAATTTTCGCACATTTCTGCGAATACTGAAATAAACCCTCCGAAATATCCTACCTTGTTTAGGTTCCCTGGTCTCTACTATTATTAAACCTTAACTATTTAAAAATGAAAAAGTCAATCACAAAAGGCTTGCTTCTGGCGATCCTGTTATGCCCGCTCGCGCTTACTACCGCTCATGCACAGGGCAAACCACCGACTTACCGGGACATGGTGGGCGACAATCCCAACGCGGAAGCCGACATCAAACTGGTGACGGATTATGTCAATGCCCTGGCTGCCGGGGAGATCGATAAGGCGATGACGATGCTGGCCCCGGACTATAAGGGCCGCGGACCCGGCCCCGAAGACTCCGCTGATGTGCAAAAAACGGCGGCAGCCTGGAAAGCCAACATGGCTACCCAAAAGGACAGCAAGGCATCTTTCCTTTCCGAGACGTTCAATGTAAAATCCGGGGAAAACGCCGGTCACTGGGTAGCCACCTGGGGCTCCTATACCTTTACACAGGATGGGAAAACGGTATCATTTCCCTACCAGTACACCGCCCATGTAAAAAACGGTAAAATAGACCGTGACGCCGTGTATTATGACCAGTCCTATATCATGAAGACCCTTGGCTTCACCATTACGCCCCCGGCAAAATAACACCCGCCAAACAATAGCCATCCCCGTTGCCCCGGCGGCGGAGATTTTTTTTAGCCCTGCTGCTTTTGTTCGAGGCAGCAGGATGCGCCGAACTTCGTAACTTTCTCCCGGCATCGCCATCAATTCCAAAACGTCTTGTCATGAAAACCGTCTTTGATAAGTCCACCCGCGACGAACTGGTCGCCCGCATCAAATCACTCGATGACAGGAGCCAGGCAGTATGGGGTAAAATGACTGCTGCCCAGATGGTGCGGCACTGCGCACAATGGGACGATATGGCCATGGGCCGCAAAAAATACAGGCAGTCTTTTATCGGTAAACTGTTTGGGAAAATGGCGCTGAAAGACGTGATGAAGGATCAGCCCATGAAGAAAAACCTGCCGACCGTGCCGTCCTTTAAAATAACGGAGCAACCCGACCTGACGGAGGAAAAAAAGAAATGGATCCTGCAGCTCGACGACTACGCCCGCTTCTCCAACGACAACCTCATCCATCCCTTCTTCGGTAAACTTTCCAAAGAACAGACCGGCATCATGGTGTACAAACATGCCGACCACCACCTCCGGCAGTTCAACGTCTGACCCGGAATAACTTTGCCGGGTTTGCGGAAATTGAATAATATTACAACCTAACCAGAACATGATGAAATCCCGCTTTCTTTTTCTGCTGATCTTGCCCGCCGGACTTGCCGCACAAAAAAATATAACGATGACCGCCGCCCGGTACCAGTCAGTAACTGTATACAGCACGGCCGACAATACGGCCCTCCGCTTGTCGAAAACCGCATCACTTACCTTCCACGAACTGAAACAACCGGGGGAAACCGAACTCAGCATCTTTATCGATCCGTTGCATACCTTCCAGACTATGGCGGGCATCGGCGGCGCACTTACGGACGCAGCCGCCGAAACCTTTGCTAAACTGCCCAACAATTCTCAACAGGACCTGCTCACGGCGTACTACGACAAAGAAAAAGGTATCGGCTACACGCTGGCGCGCACCAATATTAACAGTTGTGACTTCTCCAGCGATTCCTATACGTATGTTGCCGACAATGATAAAGCACTGAAAACATTTTCGGTCAAACATGACGAGCAATATAAAATTCCGCTCATCAAGGCGGCGATGAAAGCAGCCGGCGGCAAACTCGATTTGTACGTCAGCCCCTGGAGCCCGCCCGCCTGGATGAAGGACAACCACGACATGCTGCACGGCGGTAAACTGCTGCCGGCATACTATCAATCCTGGGCGAATTATTACGTGAAATTTATCCGGACCTACGAGGCCAAGGGCATGCCCATCTGGGGGCTTACCCTGCAGAATGAACCGATGGCAACGCAGAAATGGGAGTCGTGCAACTATACCGCCGAAGACGAACGCGACTATATCAAAAACTTCCTGGGCCCGACGCTGCAGAAAGCAGGGCTGGGCAGTAAGAAACTGATGGCCTGGGATCACAACCGCGATCTCATCTACCAGCAGGCCAGCATCATCCTCAACGACCCCGCCGCCGCCAAATACATCTGGGGTATCGGCTTCCACTGGTATGAAACCTGGACCGGCGCCGCCATGGCTTTCGGTAACGTGGGGATGGTCAACCGGGCCTTTCCCAATAAGGCGCTGGTATTTAGCGAAGGCTGTAAAGAGCAATTTAATATGGACAGCATCAGCAACTGGTCGCTCGGCGAGCGGTATGGCAATTCCATGATCAATGATTTTAACAATGGCACGTCGGGGTGGACCGACTGGAACATCCTGCTCGATGAAAAGGGCGGCCCTAACCATGTCGGCAACTTTTGTTTTGCGCCCATCCATGCGGACACCAAAACCGGTAAACTGATAATCACCAATGCGTACTATTATATCGGCCAATTTTCGAAGTTCATACGGCCCGGCGCCAAACGGATCGCTGCTTCTTCCAGTCGTTCTTACCTGCAGACCACGGCGTTTCAGAATACCGATGGCAGCATCGCCGTGGTGGTGATGAACAGCACCGATAAGAACATACCGTACCACCTGTGGATGAATGGGCGGGCGGCGGATACCGAAAGCCTGCCGCATTCGATTGCTACGCTCGTAATGCGGTAGGACAAACTATGAATCATTCAACTGTCTTTTTACGTTGTCAAAAAGAAATGGCAACGTCTCCCGCAACTGGACGTTGCGGTCATTACGAGGAAATTTTTTTCTATATATTCTTCCGTACTTATTTGCTTCGCCAAAAAAGTACCAAAAAAGGCGCCCCGAAAACGA
>JBBROE010000068.1:0-22498 GCA_038229695.1 Chitinophagales bacterium
CACGCAGATTTCACAGATTGCTTGGAACGAAGTCTTCCCCGAGATCGGCGTGAATCTGCGATCCGTAAAAATCATTTCGCAAAAAACAAAAAGGAAATCAGCGTGAAAATAGCGCAGCAACTGCATTACAAAATGCAGGAGAACGATAGCCTGCTGCAACTTGAATATAAAACGCAGCGACAAACCGCGATCGAGGAAAAAGACCGATTACTCCATCGAAAGGCTGCACTGGGAGATACCCTCAGCCGGTTGCAGCGCGACTACCTTTCCGAGGCAGACGGCACCGGTGGATCGGGCAGGAGAGGAATCGAAAGCATCACCCGGCTGAAAAAAGAAGCCTATGAAACCTACCAGGCAGCTGCGACACCAGAACTTGCAGGCATTACAACCCGGGTTAACCGCTACGACAGCCTCCTGAACAGCGCCTCGGCTGCTATGGCCGGTCAGCAATCGGACTATGGCCAAATGATTGCTGCCCACACCGGTTTCCTTGAAAAGAATAAAGCGCTGAGCGATTTGGCGGCCACAGAATCCAGCGTGTGGTGGACCAGCCTGCTGCTCTCGCTGCTGATCATTTTCATTGAAGCAGGCCCGGTGCTTTCCAAGCTCATCATGCCTGCAGGTCCTTACGATGTGGCCCTGGCGAAAGAAGAGCTGATACAAATGGCTGAATCTGAAAATGAACTCCTGCGGCACAAATCAGTCACCGGCAGCAGGCAGAAATTATTTTTTGACAAGCAGGAGGAAACCACCGGCGAGCTGGCTGAAAAGATGACGGCACTACAACGCAAATACATCGACGAAGAACTCGACAAATGGGAACGAGGCGAATGGCAGGCCGACCAGCGCCGCCCTTCGATGGACGAAGTAATGCGCCGGATTAAGGAACGCTACCGCTACAGTGAAGATCATCTCTGGTAGCAGGTCTAATATTACAACTGTTGCTTACCGTTATATGGGTGGCGGGGCCGGCAGCCGGTCCCTGGTCGGCATCGTTGTGTCACTCCCTTGTACGGCATATCATGCTGCAGCTGCGTTTGAGGTCATTCCGGGACTGGCCCGCACGATTTTACTTGATCATGATCATTTTCTACGGGGAATTCAAAAAATAGTTATTAACAATTGTGAATTCAGGAAAATTTGATCTATGTTTGAAGGGCAAACCATTTGCAACGTCCAATGTCCCAATTTTGATCCTGTATTCCTTGAAAACCATCCAATCCTATTAAGTAAAAACCATTGGAAATTCAAATTTCTCGTGAAAAACAACCTTTACTGGTTGTTTTTTCTTTTACAGCCCACCAGGCCACGGATTTCAGCGGTCGATAATTTCTTCAAAGAACGGTATTCCGGTTCCGCAAGGGCGCTCAATGCAATAATACCAGCGTATACAGGCAGAGAATAACCGCACTGGCGTAGCCTATCTGACGGCCCGTAAAGGCAGTTTTCCGGTGCATGAAGGTATAGTTGGCGAAAAGATGCAGCGTCGTTACGAGCAGGTACAATATTCCCGCGTCTGATCCGAATCGTTTCCCACCGGCATAACCCATTGCGAAGGCGGCAGCCAGGAAAAGCGCCATCAGCACCACAAAACAGAGGAGGTTAAAAAGCAGGACCTTTTTCATCGCTTTGCGAAAATAACTCACGTGGTACGAAAAAAGGCGGACTACATTTCGGTAGTCCATTGGTCCCGGTCGTCAGGAGAAAACTTCCAGGGCGCAAAATTATTTTCCACGTTACTGAACAGTGCATTCCATTCGGGGGGTGCCTGGCTCTCTTCCATGACCAGGCTGCGGCGCAGTTCAACAATAATCTCGAGCGGATTGATGCTCACCGGGCAGGCCTCCACGCAGGCGTTGCAGGCTGTACACGCCCGTACTTCTTCGGCACTGATATAATGATGTAACAGGGTATGGTCCCCGGGCCCGTCAGCATTATTTTTCCCTGCCTCTTCTGCGCGGTCGCGGGTATCCATCATGATTTTCCGGGGAGAAAGCAGCTTGCCCGTGATATTGGCCGGGCATACAGCGGTACACCGTCCGCACTCCGTGCAGCTATACGCATCCAGCAGGTTGCGCCAGCTCAGTTCAGTGACATCGCGGGCACCGAAACTTTGCGGTTGTGCCTCACCGGGAGGTGCCAGTTCGGGTTGCAGGGCATACAGCACTTCATGCTGGATAGCCGGCATATTGTTCATCTTTCCCATCGGCTTCAGTCGCGCATAATAAGCATTCGGAAACGCAAACAGGATGTGCAGGTGTTTGGAATAAGGGAGGTAATTCAGGAAAGCGAATATGCCCGCAATATGCAGCCACCAGCAGGCCCGTTCCATCGCAAAAAGCGTGGTTGTACTGAGCCCGTTCAGCACGGGATGCAGCCAGGCAGAAAAGCTGAAATTGCCGGTAAGATGCGCCGCGTAATGACCATATCCGCGTTCCTGCAGCAGCGTATCTGTTGCATTCATGGTCAGGAACAGCGACATCAGGATTATTTCTGCGACCAGGATGAAATTGGCATCGCGCTTCGGCCAACCCGCCAGTTCCCTGCCGGTGAAACGCTTTATATGAAGGAGGTTCCGGCGCAGCAGAAAAACGATACATACGATGATCACACCGGCGGCAAGGAATTCGAAACTGTCGATGAGTACCCCATAGGCCCGGCCCATAAATCCAAGGAAGAGCCGGTGTGTACCCAGCAGCCCATCCAGCACGATTTCCAGTACTTCTGCGTTGATGATGATGAAACCGGCATATATGACGAAATGCATGACGGCGACCAGCGGCTTCTTAAACATTTTTTGCTGACCGAAAGCCAGCAACAGCACATTTTTCCACCGCGCCCCCCGGCTGCCGGTAACGGCCTCGTCTTTCCCCAGCAAAATGTTCCGGCGAATCCTGCCGATATTGCGGGTGAATAACCATACCGCCAGCCCCGCAAGAACTACAAAAAGCAACCGTGAGATCAGTTCCATATTGGTTACAAGGTTATCAGGCTAAATTAAAGCATTTGCTTTTAGTGTAGAGTTTTGTTGTATTTTGTCGCTAAACTTACTGTGTTGGCAACAACAAAAAAATATATTCTCGACGAACTGACGGCCGCTAAGAAATTACGCCGGATGGCCTTTGAAATTCTGGAGCATAATGCCGGTGAACAGGAACTTGTCCTTGCCGGTGTCCGGGACAGCGGGACGGTAATGGCTAAAAATATCCAGCTGCTGCTGGCCGAAATCTGCCCGATTAAAACGGAGTTATTCGTAGTTTCTCTCGATAAACAAAAGCCGGTATCGGTCACCCTTAACCGCGAGGCCGACTTCAGCGATCGCGTAATTATTGTTATAGACGACGTTGCGATGAGTGGTAAAACCCTGCTGTATGCCATGCAACCGTTTCTGCAATGGCAGCCCCGGGGAATTCAGACACTGGTGCTGGTGGAGCGCAGCCATAAAACGTTTCCCGTAAAACCGGATTATGTGGGGTTGTCGCTTTCCACCACCCTGCAGGAACATATTTTCGTGGAAAAACAAGACGGGAAAATAAAAGGGGCCTACGTGGAATAAAGCAGGCATCAGTAGTACAGCCAGTGGCCCACAAATTTCCCCTGCGAATTCAATTCGATGGCCGGGGCGGGAATCTTAAGGATGTTCAGCGTATAAAAGACTGTCTTTAACAGCTTGCTTTTCGTTTTGATCTTGGTAAGGTCGATATCAGGCGCCAAAAAAAAGCGGCGTACCCGTGGAATATCCCGGCGGTCATATTGTGTGCCCTGGCTGCTGGTCCACACATTCTCCGTACCACCCAGCATGCCGTCAGCGCTGTACCCAAATGAAAAGTTCAGCCAGCGGGGTAAGGCTGATTGGGGAAAAAACGATTTGAGATTGGCACTGATCCAATACGTCTGCGAATTATAATCTTTCAGCATCCGCTCGGCAAGACTTTTACCAAAGAGCTGGTTTCTCCGTTCAAGGAGTCCGCCCGGATAATCATAGGTCCAGTAACTCAGTTTGATTTGCAGCCGCTGATCCTTCCACCCCAGTTCCTGGGCGATGTAGGCGCCGGCACCGATAGCGTTCGCCGTCATGTCTCCCCAGCTGAAACCCCATTCAGCAGAAAAGCCGTCCTGGATTTCAATGATACTCTGGTAGGCCATGGCGCTTAGTCCGCCCAGCACCACACTTTTTTTATGACTCAGCCCGGTCCACTCCCACATCTTTCCCGACACCCTGCCCACATTGTAGGCCGTCCAGATATGCCCGCATTTATCCATTTGCTCCCATTCGGCATTGTCATTGAAAAAATGGAAGCGGGAACGGGGATATTTGGCGTACCAGGTTTTATCGAGCGCGATATAACTGCCGGTCCATAACCCGGCATGCAGCGCGGCGATGGCAAACAGCCTTTTTGGTTTAAGAAGGGCTGAATCAGCCATGGCAGAAGGGAGGGCGGGGGGCTGCTGCTGTGCACTAACACAGGCAGGAGAAAAGGCCATCCCAAGGGCTATCAGGATTATTTTAATCAAAGTGCGTCGTATGAATGGTGATTGTGTGCGGCGCGGTGTATAAGCGTCAAAAATACGTTATGCGGCGGTTAATAGATGGCTAATTGCCAGAAATCAATAACTTAGGCTTTTAAATAGTAAATCATAAAAAGATACATTATGGACGCTGCCATTCAGGAAAAAGTTGATACCTGGCTCAATGGAAATTACGACCAGGCTACGCAAGACGAGATAAAAAGACTGCAGCAGGAGAACCCGAAGGAATTGGAAGAATCCTTTTACCGCAACCTCGAATTTGGCACCGGCGGCCTGCGCGGGGTGATGGGCGTGGGCACAAACCGGATGAATAAATATACCATTGGCATGGCCACACAGGGATTTGCCAATTACATGAAAAACAAACTTTCTGGTGAAATAAAAGTGGCCATTGCTCATGACAGCCGTAACAACAGCCGCTTTTTCGCAGAAACGGTAGCCAATGTTTTTGCTGCGAATGGCATTAAAGTGTTTCTTTTCGAAAGCCTAAGGCCCACGCCGGAACTCAGCTTTACCATCCGCCATCTTAAACTGCAGGGTGGTGTGGTTTGTACAGCTTCCCACAATCCCAAAGAATACAACGGCTATAAAGCTTATTGGAGTGATGGAGGCCAGCTGGTACCCCCGCATGACGAAGATGTAATTAAGGAAGTGGATAAAATTGGTTCGGTCAACGACGTGAAATGGAGCGGCGGAGAGGATAACATTACCCTAATCGGGAAGGACATGGATGAGGCCTACATCGACATGGTGAAGGGCCTGAGCGTTTATCCCGAAGTGATAGCCCGGCAGAAGGATCTTAAAATTGTGTATACACCTATTCATGGTACGGGTATTACGCTGGTGCCGGATGTGCTGAAACGTTTTGGATTTACCAACATTACCATCGTGGATGAACAATCAAAGCCCGACGGCAATTTCCCCACCGTTGTCTATCCCAACCCGGAAGAGTCAGAAGCCATGAGTATTGGCCTTAAGAAAGCGAACGCCATGGATGCGGATATTTTGCTGGGCACGGATCCGGATGCGGATCGCGTGGGCATCGCCATAAAAGACCACAAAGGCAACTGGGTGCTGATGAATGGCAACCAGACCGCCGTGCTCGCCTGCAATTATATCATTGAGGCAAGGAAGGCAAAAGGTATTGCCCGGCCCAATGATATGGTCATCAAAACCATCGTGACCACCGAACTGATAGACAAAATAGCGGCGGCCAACGACGTGGCCTGTTACAATGTACTGACGGGATTTAAATGGATAGCCGAACTGATCAAAGAAAAAGAAGGGAAGGAAAACTATATCGTAGGCGGTGAAGAAAGTTATGGCCTGATGATCGGTTCCCGAATCCGGGACAAAGATGCCGTGAGCGCCGTTGCCCTGCTTTGCGAAATGGCCGCCTATGAAAAAGACAAGGGGCGGAGCCTGTACGACAAACTACTCGAGATTTATGTCCGCTATGGATTTTATAAGGAAAACCTCATCAGTATTACCAGGAAGGGGATGGATGGACAGCAGCAGATTGCGGCGATGATGGAAGGATACCGCAACAATCCTCCTAAGGAAATCAATGGCTCGGCCGTTGCCCGTTTGCTGGATTATGAATTACAGAAAGGTAAGAACCTGCAGACAGGGGAGGAATGGACCATCGGGCTTCCCAAATCCAATGTGCTGCAATTCCTGCTGGCCGACGGAAGTAAAATTTCTGCGCGCCCCAGTGGAACCGAACCCAAGATAAAATTTTATTTTAGTGTCCATACGACGCTCGGTAACATCGCTGACTTCGAGAAAGTGAAGGAAGAACTGGATACCAAGATCAGCGGCATCATTAAGGATATGAAACTAAATTAATTAGTTACAGGCGTAGAGAATGGCCGGTGCACTCGTTGCACCGGCTATTTCGCTGGACTATAGTGTACGTTCACTGATTATACCACTGGCTTTATTTTTCAGGATTACTTTTTTTGCCCCGTAATGGGTCATCTCTTCTTTTATGAGGTAGTGTTCGGCATCGTACTCCACCAGGTGACTGTCTTTACCGACGCCCGTTTTCCCGCGCCAGATATCCAGTTTCACCGGTTCCCACAATTTGCTGCGCGAGGAAGCATAGGCCGCATCCAGGACGGCATTCACCACGTATCCATCGTAAAAAGTTTCCTTGGGTGGTTTCCCGCTTTCAATAGCGGTGAACATATCCGTGAACATGTGGTTGTAGCCCAGGTCGTTCAGTTCATCTCCCACGGGGAACAGCCAGCCGGTATTGCTCTCCGCTTTCTCCGCCACGTATTCTGTGCCTTTACCCGTGGTGAACATTTCAAGACCGGTGCGTAGAAAATTGTTCATCCAAATCGTGCCTTCTGTACCCATCACTTCATCTCTCAGGTCAAGTCCCCCCCGGAAGGTCCAGCTTACTTCGAACTGCCCTATTGCACCATTTTCATATTTAACCAGGCCAATGGCATGATCCTCTGCCTCGATGGGTTTTACCTGCGTGTCGGCCCAGCACATTACTTCCACTGGCCGGATGTCTTTACCAATGAAGCTCCTGGTAATTTCAACACAGTGGCACCCCAGGTCAAGTATGCATCCGCCTCCCGCCTGTTCAATATCCCAGAACCAGTCGCTGTGCGGCCCGGGGTGGGTTTCTCTCGACTTCGCCCAGAGTATCCTGCCGATGGCCCCATTCTTTACGCTTTCCATTGATTTCAGAAATTTTGGCGTATACACCAAATCTTCCAGGTAGCCATTAAAGATGCCCGCCGCTTCTACGGCTTCCAGCATACGTTTCGCCTCGATGGCATTGCGGCCAAGCGGCTTGGTTGTAATCACCGCTTTCTTGTGCTTACAGCAAAGCATCACCGCTGCTTCATGGATGTTATTGGGAAGTGAAATACATACCACATCCACGTCCGGGTGGGCAATCGCCGCTTCCATATCGGTCGTAAAATGACTGCAATGAAAATCTTCTGCAAACTTACGCGCGCTCTCTTCGCGGCGGCTGTAGATGCTGACAATCTGATCGCGGCTTCGCTGACCCAGCAGTGAAGCGGCATAAAAGCGACCAATGAAACCTGAACCAAGCATGGCAATACGCTGCATATGTTGTTATTTAAGATTTATCTAAGAAATAGGAGTTGCCCTGGAAGACGCGTACCCCGGTCAGGCAGGCTGCAATTCTTTTTTTTCTTTAAAAAAGATGATAAAATAAACCAGCACCGCCGCCGCGATAATGGCGGGTACAAACCAGATCGCTTTCCAGTCGTGCCCCCCCGGAACCGTATACCGGTCTGCAATAAAGCCAGAAAAAAGGGTGCCGATGAACATGCCGAGGCCATAGGTGGCAAAAGTAAACAGTCCCTGGGCCGCATTTTTAATTTCAATGCCTGCCTTCTTCTCGGTATACATATACCCGGTAACGAAAAAGAAATCGTAACAAACCCCATGGAGAATAATGCCGGCATAAAGCATCCACAACTGGTCACCGTTATTTCCATACGCAAAGAAAATATACCGGAGTATCCAGGCACCCATGCCCAGCAGGAGCATTTTTTTGACACCGATCCGGTAAAAAAGAAACGGGATGGCAAGGATGAATAAGCCTTCGGAGAACTGGCCCAGGGTCATCTTCGCGGCGGCATTGGCCACACCCAGTTAGTTCAGGAAATTATTGGCGAAACCGTAATAAAAAGAAAGGGGGATACAAACGAGGATTGCAGCGATAAAAAAAATAAGGTAAGGCCGATCGCGGAATAATACAAAGGCATCTGTGCCCAGTGCCTTTAATGCGCTGTCTGCCGCGGCGGCCCGGGGTGGGGTATCTGGCAGGAAAAAGCTGAACAGGCCCAGCATTGCTGACGCACCGGCGGCGATAAGAAAGGTGGTGGCCGTCTGCTCAATTTCCATGCTGCCGATCAGGATGCCGGCCACTATCCAGCCAATTGTTCCGAACACGCGAATCCAGGGGAATTGTTTACCGGGATCCCGCATTTGTGAAAACGCTACGCTGTTGGACAACGCGATGGTAGGCATATACAGCAGGGAATACAGCAGGATAACCCAGTAAAACGGCCCGTTGTCGTTGATACGGGTAGCGTAGAATAACAGTGCGGCGCCGGCAAGGTGCAACAGGCCCATTATTTTCTGGGCGGCAAAATACCGGTCAGCCACAAGACCCACAAAGAAGGGAGATATTATGGTGGCGATGGCAAGGGCACTGTACGCTGCCCCGATCTGCAGACCGGTGGCATGCAGGTGGACGCTCATATAAGTACTCATCGTAACATACCACGCGCCCCAGATAAAATATTCCAGCAGCATCATTATGGACAGCAGTACCCCGGTTTTTAATTTCATACGCCTGTTTATTTTTTGAAGATAGGCATATCAGCTAAAATGACGAAGAAAATACTGCAGCATGAAGGCTATGTGGAGGCGATGGCTTGTGTTGCGCAAAATGTAATCGGCAATTCCTGCAGCCGCATAAAATAGGTCATCCGAAATTCCAAAAGCTGTTATCTTGCACGCTGCTATGAGAATATTTGAGGACAGTTACCGCCACAAGGGCCTGCGAAAAAAACTAGTCGCTATCATCCGGGAAAAAGGGATTACGGATGCCCGGGTACTCGATGCCCTGCAGGCCGTTCCCAGGCATTTTTTCCTGGACTCTGCCTTTGACGGTGTCGCATACGAAGACCGCGCCTTTCCTATTGCTGTGGAACAAACCATTTCCCAGCCGTATACGGTCGCGTACCAATCGCAACTACTGCAGGTCAGTCCCTATGAAAAAGTACTGGAAATTGGTACCGGAAGCGGCTACCAGTCTGCGGTGCTGGCGGAAATGCAGGCCCAGGTTTTTACTATCGAAAGACAGCGGGTTTTATTCGATGGGTTTAAGAAATTCGCTTACCTGAAAAAATACACTAACATCAAATTCTTTTACGGAGATGGGTTTGAAGGGTTGCCCACCTATGCGCCTTTCGATAAGATACTGATTACGGCGGCGGCTCCTTTTGTTCCGCCGGCACTTGTCGCCCAGTTGAAAACCGGCGGGAAGATGGTGGTGCCGCTGGGTGCTGTTGACGGGCCGCAGCGCATGATACGCCTTACCAGGCTGGCAGACGGCAGCACAACGGAAGAGACTTTTGACAACTTTTCTTTCGTAGAAATGAAAAAGGGTAAAAATCACTAATCGTCACCGGGGATTCCGGCTGGGCGCTGACGCTGCCTGCCGGAAGGTCCGGATTATTTCGTAAAATTTATAGACTTCGCGGTAAGTATTGAACAGCGGGGCAGGGGCTACCCTAATTACCCCGGGTTCGCGGTAGTCGACAATTACGCCTTTGTCGGTCAGCTGCTGGTGCAACGCTTTCCCGTTCTGCTTGAAATAAAGGCTGAGCTGTGCGCCACGCGCGGCGGGAGCGGAGGGTGTGATGACGTCAAATTCAAGCCCTTTCAGCTGGTTCAGCAGGTATTCGAGATAACCAGTGAGCAGGATACTTTTCTTCCTGATGTTTTTGATGCCCGCTTCCTCGAATAATGCCAGGCTCGCCTTCAGGCAAACCATATTAAAAACCTGTGACGTACTCAACTGCCAGCCTCCGGCGCCGGCCTTCGGTTTAAAACCCTTCTCCATTTTAAACCGGGTCTTTTCTGCGTTACCCCACCAGCCGCCCATCCGCGGGTACATTTTGTCGTTAGAAAAGCGGGCGTGAATGTAGATCCCGCTGACCGCGCCCGGGCCTCCATTGAGGTATTTATAAGAACACCATACGGCGAAGTCGACATTCCAGTTATGCAATTCCATCGGTACGTTACCTGCGGCATGCGCGAGATCGTAGCCGGCGATCATGCCGACCTGCTGCGCAGCGGCGGTAATGTTTTTTATATCATAAAGCTGCCCGGTATAATAATTGATGCCGCCCAGCAACAGTAAGCATGCCTGGTCTCTTTCCGCATCGATTATTTTGAGAATGTCTTCCGTGCGCAGGAGTTTTTCCCCTTTTCGCGGGGCAATTTCCACGATGGCCTCTTTCGGGGAATGGCCGTAGAATTTTACCTGGGTTTCAACGGCGTACTGGTCGCTCGGAAAAGCGCCTGCCTCCATAATAATTTTAAATCGGCTCCCTTGCGGACGATAAAAGGACAGCATGAGCAGGTGCAGATTTACGGTAAGGGCATTCATGACTGTCACCTCTTCCTGCCGGCAGCCCATAATTTTTGAAAGCGCAGGTTTACAGTAATCTGCGTAATTCAGCCAGGGATGTTTTGCTCCGAAGTATCCGCCGACGCCCAGCTTTTTCCACTCTTTAAGCTCCTGCCGGATGGCTTTAGCCGCTGTTTTAGGTTGCAACCCCAGCGAATTGCCGCAGAAATATACAGCTTTCTTTTTCCGGAATTCCGGGAAAAGGAATTGTTTCCTGAATTTCCGCAGCGGGTCAGCTTTATCCAGTTTCAGGGCGAATTTTAGCGATGCTTCGTATTGCATGAAAGAACGGTTTACGTTAAGATAGCAATCAATTAGGCCGGCTGGTTATACAGTCACTAATGGCGGCAGGTGGATTTCCGCCATCATACACCGTGCGCTACCGCCGCCGTTCTGCTCTATTTCTGTAAGGGGCGCACTAATTATTTTGTTGAACTGCCTCAGCTGTTCAAGCTGCACGGCCGGGAAAGATTGCAAAGCCCGTGCAGACATGACGGCGATTTTTTCACCGTTGCTGTTGTGTACCTGCAACAGGTTGCCGGCAAAATTATTTAGCTGGTCATAGCTGATTGCCATTACGGTCTTGCCGGATTTGTTTATCGCCCCCAGCACCTTTTTTTGTTGCTCCTGGCTGCGGATTGCCTGCAGGCAAATGACCACATACTGGCTGGCTACACTCATCATCACGTTGGTATGATAGATCGACTGGCCGAGGATGTCAACCGCATCGAAACTGACTGCGGTATATCCCATCTTTTCGCAAAATACGTCCAGCACTTTCCGGTGGGTACGGGGTGAAAGGCAGGCATAAGCAATTTTATTTTCGCGGTCGAGCACCATGCTGCCGGTGCCTTCCAGGAAGAGGCCTTCGTTCTCATAATTGCTGAGGTCTATCAGCCCGCTGCTGCTGAATTGCTGTACTACCTCGCCGATGATTGCGGGATCCCTTTCCAGCCGCCTGTTGACGGCAAACATGGGGTATAGTACAATGGTACCATCGCTGTGAAAGGAAACCCAGTTGTTGGGGAAAACGGCATCGGGGACCGGCTTGCCGGTGGTGTCATTAGTAACGGTAACGGATATCCCATTTTCCCGGAGCAGGTTAACCATGCCATCGAATTCCGCCAGCGCTTTCTCCCGCACTGCCAGGTTATCAGTCGGGCGCACCTGGAAGGCGTTATTGACAGCGGTCTGCGCATTGAATTCAAAATTCACCGGGCGAACCATTAACAGGTGGGCAGTGGTTTGCATAAACAAAGCGTAGATTAATAAGTGGGTTCCAAATTATAAATCATCTCTCAGCAGCGGCATACTCATACAGTGAAAACCACCGCGGGCCCGGGACAGCTCGGCTGATGGCATGAGAATGAGGGTATCCTTCAGCATATCGGGTTGCAGTTTCCCGCTCTCCAGGTGGCTGATAAGGTCGTGTGCATGGATAATTTCAAATCCATTTTCTTTAAAGGCAGCAACCGTTCTGTCATTCCGGTCATAACCCAGTACCACGCCTTCCCTCAGGGCCAGGAGGTTGCAGGAATCGGTCCATTGCTCCCTGGCATCGAAAGGAAATTCGTTGTTTCCCGAATAGATAAATTGCGTTTTTTCGGTGCATCCAAAATCTTTCGTACTGATGTCGGACAACAGGTCTTCCAGGTTGTCGAAATACCTGGGATTGGAGCAATCTTTTTTTCGGAACTGGATGATGGAAAGCTTGTCGTCTTTCCGCTTTTCCTCCAGCACACGCTGAACCGGGTCCGCATCCTCCATCTTCATCGTTTTCCGAGAAAAGTGACCGAGCATGACCCAGACATTTTTCTTGACCTGGGTGAAGACGGTATCAATATGCATATAGTCCCGTTTTTTCGGAATCCTGATGACACTGATTTTTTTAACTACTTCTTTTTCAAATAAGATTTTAATCGCCAGGTGTGCGGCTTCCATCGTGGTCCGCTCGCTCACCCCTATCAGCAGGTGGTCACGGGTGATCACCATTACGTCGCCTCCCTCCAGGGTAACTTTTCTAGCATCGGTTTCATTGGGCAGCAGGAAATGGTGAAAGGCATCGGGCAGTTCGATAACGTTATCCCGGCAGCTCCGAAAGAGCGGGTGGTTAAAGAAAATATATTTGGCGAGCAGCGCTTCTCTGGTACGGGCTTTTTTTGCAGGTTTGTTGAGAAGCATCCAGTTGTTGATCACGATGCCGATGTCGCGCGTAAAAATGAAGTTGGGGATCGGTGCGAAAATCATACTGCTGTTTTCCATCGTACCGCTGATAAAAGTATTTGCCAGCTGCCTGGGGGCGAGGCCCGCCAGTTGCTCTTGCATGGCATACGAACATCCCTCAATGGCGCATACCGACGCCACGAGCTTGTATTTGATTTCGTTATCTTCCAGTAACTGGGCGAGGAGCCACTGCAGTTCTACTACATTTTCTGATTGAAAGAATTTTTCGTTGGCCGGTTTATAAAATGCCCGTTTTGCGGACACCGCGTCAATCGAAGCCAGCTTGCCCCGGATTTTGACGGGGTCAAGAAAGTAGAGTAGTATTTTAGTGTAGAAGTCGTATTCCTTTCTCCGGATTGTTTCCAGGTGTACAATGTCTTCAAAAAGCCAGTCCTGCGCTTTGGAAGGCACAACTTTTCCAATGCCGCTGTCCGGGCTGTGAACCAGCACGCGGCGGAGTGTACCAATTTCTGAGTTTACCTGAACGCGGGGCTGTTGTTTTGGCATGGCAGCAGTATTTCGGTTTTATGCAGAAGTTATGCTTACAGGGATACAACGGCCCACCCGGTAAAAGGGTTTCCGGTGATGGCTGCAGCATAAATTCATACTAAAGATAAAGTATTACCGGGAGGGCAGACCCGGTTCCGGACCGCGGCCTTCCCGTGCCTTACCTTATTCATGAATGGCCATGATGGGTACACGGCTATGATAGGCAAGTTTCCTGGTATGGCTGGCGGAAAACAGGTTTCCCGGGAAGGAATGATTTTTCGGAACCGTGAAAATCATATCGATAGCATAATCGCCGACGAACTGGTTGATGGCATCTACGTAATCATCCTGCTGTATCGAATAATATTCCGTGTCAAACCCTTCCAGCAGTTTATCTAGTTTTTCCTGCTCTGTTTTGTAGGCGGTACTGATTTTAACCGGGTCCTTGTCCACGTGCACAACATGGATAAAAGGCTTGAACAGGCCCAGCATCTCCCGCAGCGGGGCGGTGGGTGTGGTTGTATCGATATCGACAAAATCGGTCGTATAGGCAACATTATGCACGGGTTGAAATGTTGCATCGGGTGGCACAATCAAGACCGGGCACACATTCCTCGCGGCTATCTTCAGGGTATTGCTGCCGATCACGACCTGCTGAACGGCGCTGGTACCGGTAATACCCATAATGATCAGGGAAGCACCTTCGCGGTTCACCAGTCTTTCCAGGCTTTCCAGGAAGGACGCGGCTTCTTCAGATCGGCATTCGATATCCGCGCCCGGCGCTATCTCCAGCATCTCTTTCCGGGTATTTTCCAATGCCAGGTCCATGATGGTTTTCCTGGCAGAATGGTCATTGTACACTACGGAGCTGTCAATCCCGGTTTCGATGTTGTCATATACGGTATACAGCAGGATGCGGGTTTGCCCGAGATCCTTTACCAGCCCTGCCGCGTATGAAGTTGCAGATTTTGCAGAAATAGAGAAATCAGTGGGAACGATAAATGTTTTCATCAAATCTTATTTTATTCCGGCAAAGATAGGATTCTGGCCCATGTGGGCAGACTTAAAGCGTCATAAAAGCCCATTTCCGCCTTCCCGGAATAAAAAAAGCCCCCATTTTCATGAGGGCCCATGCGAACAACAAATTTACTTTTTCCTTACTGTGGAATCTTTCTTGTTAGATTTATACCGCATGTCTGCGCTGCCATCCTTCTTGGTAGGCCCCGTGGTAATGGTGGTGGACTGCTTGTTTGATTTGTACCGCATGTCCGGAGTACCATCTTTTTTGACCGGTGCTTTTGAGGTGGTCGTAGTGGACATTTCCGATGACTTGTGCTCCTTCGTGGTGGTGGATTTGGTAGTCTTCGGCGTCTGGGCAAACATACCGCTGCCGGCCATCAGGAAAAGGAAAGCGATCAGTAATTTTTTCATGGTGCTTTTTTTAGGTTTTATTTTATCGAGGTTTCGTTTGTACAAGGTAACGAGGGTCAGCAAATTTGAAGGGAATATTATTGTTAACAACTGGTGAAATGCGTCATAACAAAATGCGCCTGCCAGCCCCGCTGAATCCTCTTCCACCGATAGTTAAGTGGATAAAAAAACGTCAGGACGGCAACTGGTTCTTTACCTTCTCCAGGAAAAAATCCATATCGAACGGTTTGGGCACAAAGTCGTTCGCCCCGGCTTCCCTGCAGCTTATATCAGCATCCGGATGAGCAGACATCATGATGATCTTGATAGACGATGTTTCGGGATGGGCTTTTAACCGCCTGCAAATGTCTCTGCCGTCCGTTCCGGACAAAAGCATATCCATGAGCAGCAGCTTAGGGGCATACTGGCTTAATAATTCATTTAACTGGTCTAGCTGTGAGCAGGACCTGGCCTGGTAGCCGGCATACGTAAGAATAGCTTCCACCATAACGCAAATGTCTCTGTCATCGTCCAGTAAGATAACGTCCAATTCCTGTTTCATCCGGGCAGCAGTAATATTTACAATTCTTTAATGGGCAATAATACATAAAATACAGAACCTTTTTCCTTTTCACTTTCCACCCAGATTCGGCCATGGTGGAAGTCAATTATTTCCTTTACAATAAACAAGCCGATACCAAACCCGGGGAAGGTATTTTCATCTTTTCCAGCCACCCGGTAAAACTGTTCAAAAATCCGGGGCAGATCGGCAAAAATCACCGGGTGGGCAACGGCTTCCACCAGGATGCGGTACGTTTCGGCCGCGGTCTGTAGTTCTTGCGGAAAACATCAGCCCTATCAGCTACAGGAGAAATTGATATTTCAGGTCTAGATTTCTTCTTCGGTGAAGCCAATCATCCGTTCGGCGGATTCATTCCGGCTGGTGATGGTGCATCCAGTCGTTTGCTGATGATGGCATATCCGGAGGGCGGACAATCGCTGCCAGCCGGGCAATTTTTCTCCGTTGATTTTCTCTTCATTGATGACACGCATTGCGCCCGGCATACGAACCGCATTATTTTGACCGTCAAAATATACCTTTCCTTTGGGGGCGATCCATCTAAAGCTATCGTCCTGTAGCCTCATCCGCGCTTCATAAAAATAAGTACCACTGCACATTGCCTGTTGAAAAATAGCTTCCCCCATTAACACATTCTCGGGATGCACGCCGGCGCGCAAATCTTCCTGGATCACTTTAACCTGTTTATGTTCCTTTGCGCGCTGAAAACGCAATCCAGACCAAAAAATTAGTTGAAAATTCTATCCTGCAAAACCGATCCCGGTTCACCCTGTTATTTCCCCCGGGTTTACAAACAGTATATAATATTTTCTTAACTCCATGAAAGCCCTGCGCTTACCGGTCAATCGTAGAATTACGCCGTATCGCCCGCTATGATATCCCCGGTTCGCCAATTATCTTTACCCTTTGCGGCACTGCTGCTGCAGGAAACCGGTTCACTGAAAAGCCATTTTTTGATCGACCGTACCCCCGTGTTCCCTGTATCCATCCATCCCGTGTAAACCTCCTTTATTTCATCCAACATCTTCCAGGGTCGGCATTGTATTACTTTAAAACTAATAACAATGTTTCAGCCATTTCTGCACAGGATTCTTTCGGGAATCTTACTGCTCAGCCTTATGTTTTGCCCGGTAATTCCTTCAGTGCGCATGGGGCTCTCCCGCAGCCCGTTGTATAATGCCCGCAAGGAAGGCAGGGCAGCCGAATCCCAGCTTAGGCTCAGTAGGCAGGCCGTATCTTTTGTGCATGCTTATATCAGGAAAAACAGGGAACAACTCCATAAAATCAGGGAACGCAGTGAATTTCCTTTCAAAGCGATGGACCGGGTGTTCAGGGCCTATCGCCTTCCTGCCGATCTCAAATACCTGGCGGTTATTGAATCTGAACTGAAGCCTTCCGCTGTATCGCGCGTTGGGGCTACCGGTCCCTGGCAGTTCATGCCGGCAACCGCAAAGTTGCTGGGCCTGAAAATTTCCGGGCCGCAGGATGAACGGCGACAGTATGCAAAAAGTACGCGGGCGGCGGCCATCTACCTGCGCGATCTCTACCATGAGTTTGGCGACTGGCTCCTGGTAATGGCCGCTTACAATTGCGGGCCCGGACCGGTTTACACGGCGATGGCGAAATCCGGCAGCCAAAATTTCTGGCAGCTCCAGCGGTTCCTGCCTATGGAAAGCCAGCTTCACGTCAAAAAATTTATTGCCACCCAGTATTACTTTGAAGGCAGGGGGAGTGTATGCACGCTGACCCGGTCCGAACTGGTACGTTACAGCCTGGCACGAGGGCGCTCCACTGCGGGGATAGGTTTGCCACACCGCCCCAAAGCAAGGCCTGCACGGCATAAGGCGCAGGCCCCGGATCAATTCGTGGCCTTTGCGCAGTAAAATTAAATCAGGGGTAAAAGCCGGTAGCAGGATTAGCCAACCAGGCCGTTCAACCGCAGATATTGCAGCAGCAGGATGGTCTTCGCGTCCCTGATGTGGCCCGCTTCGAGCATCTGCCAGGCCTTTTCAAAAGGCCATTCCAATACTTCAATATTTTCCTGTTCCTGCTCCAGGCCTCCGCCGGCACCCACTTTCATCTCGCTGTCATATTCGGCAATGTAGAAGTGCAGCATCTCGGTCACTGACCCGGGCGACATATACGCCTCAAATATTTTTTTGGGGGAGGATACCCGGTAACCGGTCTCTTCTTCTGTTTCTCTCCGTATGCAGTCGTCAGGATTATCATTGTCGAGCAGGCCCGCACAGGCTTCTATCAGCATGCCATCTGTATTCCCGTTAATAAATGTGGGAAGACGGAATTGCCGGGTCAGGATGATGGTTTTTGCAGTTGGATTATACAGCAGGATGACAGCGCCATTGCCACGATCGTAAGCTTCCCTGACCTGTTCTTTTTCGACTCCTGCATTATCGCGGTATCGGTACGTTATTTTTTTTAGCGTGTACCAGTTGTCGGAAAGAATTTGCGTTTTTACGATTGAAACCTGCTGTACCATTTTCAGCTGTTATTAATTTTTGGCATGAATGTTTACGGCGATGGTAGATGTTGTTGGTCTTCCGGCAGTGATACCCTACACCCGGTAGGGAGTAACTTAACCCCGCAGCTTAGTAAACAATGGCCAGGGCTATTCCGTCGTGTTCTTTGTCGCCGACCGTCTGGATGATCGTGGCGGTGACTGCATCGCTGGCAGCCAGCACGCTGTTAAACCTGCGGACACCACTGATGACGGGGTCACTGTTTTCGGGATCCATTACTTTTCCTTCACGAATCACATTGTCCGCTATAATAAGTGTCCCCGGCCTGGAGAGTTTTAATGCCTGCTGAAAATATTCTGCGTAGGGTGGTTTATCGGCATCGATGAAGACGAGGTCAAATGGATCGGTTCCCGCGGAAATCATGGCGTTCATTTCATCCAGCGCGCTGCCCACCCGGATATCCACTTTATTTTCCAGGCCGGCTGTGCGGATATTCCGGTCGGCCACGTCTGCGTGTGTTTGTTCAAGTTCGAGTGTAACCAGTTTTCCGCCTTCCGGCAGCGCTCTGGCCAGCCAGATGGTGCTATACCCCCCTAAGGTCCCGATTTCCAGGATGCGTTTAGCGCCCTGCAGGCGGGCGAGCAGGTAAAGAAATTTACCCTGGTTTGCAGAAATACTGATCTGTGGAATTCCGGATGTTTCAATATGGGCAGCCGTTTTGGTTAGGGCTGCATCGGGCGCATTGAACAGGCCGTTGATATACTGATCAACGGCAGAAAAAATAGTGTGGTCCATAGCGTTTATTGATGCTGGCTATAAAGCTGGTGATCATTATTCAGGGCCTTCTCCTCATCCTGTTGTTTCAACAGGGGTTTCAATGGGCGCAGGCGTCAGGGGATCTTCCGCCAGCAGCCTGTCCTTATAAAAATTTTTGAGGTGGTGGTACAGTGAATGCTTGTCCACCAGGATCGAAACAATACTCGACACGATACTGGCCAGCATCAGGTGCAGGATTAGGTTGTTCCTGTCCGTCATTTCCAAAACAAGGATAGCCGACGTAAACGGGGCCCGGGTAATGCCTGTCAGGAAGGCCACCATTCCCGCCAGTATCATAACATTGGTATCGGAATCCGACAACCTGAACCAGCCGGAAATAACCGAACCGATGCTGCCGCCGGCACTGAGCCCCGGTGCAAAAATACCGCCCGATGCCCCGGTGGTGAAAGTCAGGATTGGGCTGACTGTCCGCAACAAGGGCGTATACCAGTGTGAATATTTATCATGGGTAAATAAGGTGGTGATCAGTTGTGATTTTCCGGAACCCAGCGCGCTCTCATTCACAAAAAAGGCCAGGGAAGCGATGACCAGTGAACAGGCGATGACATACAGCAGGTGTTGCCGCTGAGCCCTGAATTTTTCCTGCCATTTGAATATCAGGAGGATGATCTTCGACATGCCGCTACCCATGAGTCCGGCAATAACGGCAACCAGCAGCACGCCGAATAATACGTAACCAGACAGGCTGGTGACCGTGGGATAACCAATATACAGGTAGGAGCCAAGAAAGCTTTGGGCCACCAGACCGGCTATGATCACGGCGGTGAAAATCGCCGATTTAAAATAACTGATATGGTCCTTCGTAAGTTCCTCCACGGCAAATACGATTCCGCCAAGTGGCGTGTTGAACGCAGCGGCAAGGCCGGCAGCGGCGCCGGTCATAATCATATTCTTCTTGGAAATTTTTGGCCACCACCGCGGCAGCAATTCGTTCGTTTTCCTGAATATCGATCCGGCAATCTGTATCGTCGGGCCCTCGCGGCCAATGGCGCCACCGCCAATGACAATGATAATACTGGAAACGATCTTAATAAAAATGACTTTAAAACTTAACAGCTGCTTGATCTTCGCGTCGTGTTTGGGATTCGACAACTCGATGGCTGCCATCACCTGCGGAATGCCACTGCCACGGGAATACGGGGAGAACCGTTTTACCAGCCACCAGGAGGTGACAAAACAAATCGGGGAGATGATAAATAGCAACCAGGCATGGTAATGATAAATGGCCGCAGTAACCGTTTCAGCCAGGGCAAACGTTTTTGCATAAAAAAGGGCCACGAAACCCGTAATCAGCGACGCTACCCAGAAAGGAAGTGCCTGCAGCAGGTTGTTTTTGAGGCGCTCGTTCCTTATCCTGTCAAAAAGCTGCTTTAATAGTATGCGTGATCCTGTAATGATTGTTGCCATTCGGTATTTTATATGCTATGCGGGCTGTATCGCCGACGGTGGACACCCGCTGGGGTCCTGTCGTTTGCGGATCCTTGAAACTGCTATGACGGACAAGCTGATCCTCCTTTTAAAGGGGGCAAAGATAGGAACTTAACGCGTAACGACCGGCCCGGTTACCGGCACCGGTCGTGAACATGTTTTCTACTTATAATCAGGCTTACTGTGACCAGGTTGTCGGACTTCTTTCCCAGCGGTGTTTTTTCAGTTCTGCCAAAAGCGCGGCAGGAAGCGGTTTTTTATCAGCCGCCGCCATATTGCCGTCAACGTGGCGGGCTTTGCGCATTCCAGGGATGATGGTGCCTACATCCGGGTTGGAGAGAATGAATCGCAGGGCCATTTCGGGCAGCGTCATGCCTCCCGGAAGCAGGGGTTTCAGGGCATCGGCATGATCCACGCTGGCATGAAGATTTTCCGGCACAAAATAACTGGCGCGCCAGTCGTCGGCCGGAAATGTTGTTTCGTGGTTAAACGTACCTGTCAGCGTCCCTTCATCGAACGGAACGCGGGCGATTATGCCGACATCCATTTTCTTACAAAGGGGAAACAGGTTATCCTCCGGGTTCTGGTCGAAAATATTATAGATCACCTGCACGGCCGAGAAGAGGCCGGTCGACAGTGATTGCAGCGAATTGTCGGGCTCCCAGCGGTTAACAGAAATACCCCAGTGCTGCACTTTTCCTTCAGCCGTCAGGCGCGCCATCATTTCTTTCCACTCATCTTTTTCCGCCCAATGGTCTTCCCACACGTGGAATTGCAGGAGGTCAATGCAATCCACCCCCAGGTTATGCAAACTTTTCTCCGTGTATTCGCGGATGTAGCCAGCCGGAAAAACATCTTCGATGTCAAAGTCGGGCCGCGACGGCCATTTCCGGTTTTTAGGCGGAATTTTTGTGGCGGCATACAATTTTTTCCCTGGGTATTCCCGCAGCAGCTTACCGAGAATTTCTTCCGATTTACCCGAACCATACCCCCACGCGGTATCAAAAAAATTACAGCCGAGCTCAACGGCGCGATGAAGTGCTTCATTTACTGCAGTGTCGTCAGACCCTGTCCACCCCGCGAGCCCCCACATGCCATAGCCCATCGCTGAGACATCCCATCCTGTTTTACCAAACTTCCTGTATTCCATAATAGTCGTTTTTTTAAAGATACCCGGCAAATTAATGGTTATTCCCTAAAACATTTTCCGTGCCGCAGAAATGGATGTGCCATTTAATTTGGCCCTTTGGCCCGTTCCACTTGCGGCAAAAAAAAAGCGGCCGCAAAGCAGCCGCTGGTTTTTATCGCGCCTTGATGACTTACGGCATCAGGACGGTATCAATAACATGAATCACCCCGTTGGAAGCCTTCAGGTCAGTGGCTGTCACAGTTGATTTACCGCCTTTGGCATCGGTAATTACTACCTTTCCATCGGCCAGCATAGCAGTCAGTTTTTCACCCTGTACAGTCGTCAGTACAGCCTTACCGTTGCCTTTCTTGATGGCGGCTATTACAGCTGCAGCATCAAGCTTTCCTTTTACGACGTGGTAGGTCAGGATTTTAACCAGGGTCGCCTTGTTCTCAGGTTTCAGCAGGTTGTCCACTGTTCCTGCAGGGAGCTTGGCAAAAGCGTCGTTGGTAGGCGCAAATACGGTAAATGGTCCGGCTGATTTCAGCGTTGCGACCAGGCCGGCAGCCTTTACTGCGGCAACCAGGGTAGTGTGGTCTGCGGAGCCTGCTGCCACATCCACGATATCACCTTTCATCTGTGCACCTGCACCAAGGCCAATCAGGGAAACTGTCAGCATTAAGAATGCTCTTTGAATCGATTTCATTGTGTTGTTTTTAGTTGGTTTTAAAAAAATAGCTGTTTATGACTTAGTTCAATAACTATATGTTTAAGATTGTAGGCGCATTTATTAAACACTCTAGGTGAAAAAAGGTTTTCGATACCAAAAAAAAATTTGGGGCCTGCTGTTGCGTTTTTGGGCGGGTTGGGGGTCGGTGGCTGAACGTCACTCAGCCACGTTGTGTCACTCCCTGGCACGTCTGTGAAGAGCCCGGCGCCAGCCTTTGCTGAGCACTGTAAAGCGCTGCCAACCGCTTGGGTAACGCGCAAGGAAATCTACTCCATTGCCTGGTGAGGGTTAGTGTTTTGCATCCCGGGTCTGCCTGAATAACGTAACCGCAAAGGCAATAAAGAGGATGGCCACGATGGCTGTCAGCAGGAGCAAGTCAAGATTTTCCATCTAATCCTTTTTTTTGGTGTTGAGGTAGATGAGTAAACCGAGCATGGTTGGAGGCCAGAGGCCAATGAAGATCGCG
>JBBROE010000069.1:0-22484 GCA_038229695.1 Chitinophagales bacterium
ACTGATTACCTTACCCACCTCAGTGAAATTGTAAAAGAAATAGATTGTTCGGATGTAGAACCGATCCCCCTCACGCCGGAATTACTGCGTAAGATCGGTTTCCGCAATTTCATCCGTGAACAATGGATTTTCAGTATCGGGAAGTCGCACCTTGAGTGGGATTTTGCGGACGACAGCCTTAAGCTGCGTGTGCCGGGAACCAGTTTTCCGTTTATCCCTTATCTGCACCAGCTGCAGAATTTTTTATATGCCATTGCCCAGTACGAGCTGGAAGTAGAGCCGTAAAAAAAACGAATAATCGTCAGCCCGCGAAAAAAAATGGCAGTTGTACAACTGCCGTAAAATCGAAAGACCGGATGAAAAGTTGATTACCGGCCGTTGGCCCGTAACACGGTCATAGTCTTGTTATCCCGGTCGTCGTACGTTTTTTTCACGATATAATGCCATTGTTTTTCGGATACATCAACGAAAAATAGCTCCCCGGTCTTATGGTTCTTGACCGCTTCCTGGAACTCTTTCGGCATTTGTTCCTCCCCGAGAAACCATCCTGTATCCCCGTGCGTCTGGTTGCCATCCATGGTATACTGGTCAGACAGCTTTTCGAACGCAGTGCCTGCGGAATATTTTTGAAGAATGAGCTTTTTGAGGCTGTCTACTTCTGCCGGGGCAAGGGAGGAGCCATCCAGGAAAATGTAATTGGCCCGGTAGGCGATGTCTTCCGAGAACTCGATGACTTTGTACGTAACGAAGCCAACTGAAAATACGTCGCCTTTTTTCTGGCGCAGTAAGCGCTTTTCGATCAGGCTGGAATCCTTGCCGGTAGAGAGGTGCAGCAGCGTAGGTTTCAGCGAGGCGTGCGCGGTCATCCAGGCGTTGGCTTCAGGAACGGTATTGATTTTCTGGAATTCTTCGGTCACCGTAGGCTGGGCCGCCAGCCAGAAAGAAAGGAGAAGGGCAGCGGCAGTAAATACTTTTTTCATATTGATAATAAACGGGTTTATAAGTTGAGCGTAATGAATGAAGGTACTGTTTTTACGAATTCCGCCTCCCCGCGGATGGGTGCCCTGCGTTAAAGAATCGTCAATAGTGAGGACTGCCGGCTTTCACCCGCGGCTTGCGGGATAGCAGGTCACCGCCCCGTTCTTCGAACTGATCCATTGTTCTTCTCCAAATAAAAAAGTAATGGGGCCGGGCAGTAAGGCGCTTTCCACCACTATTTTCTCCGGCAGCCAGCCCGCGCCGGGGCCCGCGGTCAGGGCTTCGATGATGAGGCTGCTGATGTTGCCGATGTTGGTGCCTTCCATCATTACTGGGGTAATACTATTCCTTTCCAGGGCGCCTTCCGTGTTGCCGTTATAGGGTAAGCGGGTGAGGCTTTGCCCAGACTCGCCGGTGAGCGTAAAGCTAAAGTTCGCGTCGGTCCCCGCTAATAAGCGATCACGGGTGCTGATGAGCAGGATATAAGCGGGCCTCGGCGGCGTGTCAAAAGGATTATACCCGTTCCTCGCCAGGCTGTACACATCGTTATAAGGAGGGGATGCGAGGATAGCCAGTAGTTTTGGTACAGTTGCCGCGTCCACCATGATCGCGTCGATATACGTGTCGAGGTATTTGCGCATAGAGCCTTCTAGCGACAGCACCCAGGTGTATACCAGCGAGAAACTGCGTTTGTTTCGTAAAAAACGGGTACGGAGCGCATGGGTGATATTGAGGTAAACACCCGGTTTAGCCAGGAAGGTGGTGATACCGTCTGCGTACGTGAAGCGCTGCTGGCCGCCGGCGAGGAAGATGTCCTGTAGCTCAGCGGGAGGAATGTCTGATTCATCGACCCCGACGCCGACGTTCGGATAATCGCCTTTGTACCGGTTTAAAAATGCATGGTCATCAGAATGGGTGATCAGCATCGTCACGCCCTCGCAAACGTCTCCTGAGAAATTTGCCTTAACGACAGACATGAAATGGGTGGGATCGAAATCGGTGTCTTTGATATCCCAGACAATGAGTGCGAGATTGTATTGATTTTCGATCAGCATTGTCCGTAGCCCTGCGAGGTATTCTTCCAGCGTGGGGTATCGCTGTAGGATACTTTGGGAAGATGGCTGATGTAATACCGGCCCTCTGCATGAACAACGTCCGGTTCAAGCGCGTTGGCACCCCTGTCGAGAAAATCTTTGGCTTCTTCCAGGCTGTTGGGATTGTGACCTAAAATATAAAATAGTTTTTTCAGTAGCATGCTGCAGGAGTTCTTCATTAAAAATTTATCGCAGGATATAAAAGTACGGGCGATAATTTTGCGTGCAAAAATAAAAAGCGCAGCCTGCAGAAAAAAAGGGAGGCTGCCGCGGCAGTCTCCCTTTGTGTGATTGAGGTAAGTAACGGTAAGTTTATTGCACCGTTCATCAGGATTTAGTGACTTCATGCATTACGATGACGTCATCATGGTCGAAATAGACACTACGATAGGTTTTAAAATCTTCCAGTGTAAGTACATAGCCGGTTACTGCACCTTCCTCCACCCTGATGGTATAGAGAATTACGGCATCAGGATAATACTTTGATGCCATTTCCCTGATGCCGGCAGGGCAAAGGTCGTTACCCAGGGAATAGCTGTAGGTGTGTATCCAGCGGCCTTTTTTGTCGAAGTCTACCCTGGTCTTTATGCCGTTTTCCATGAACGTGGCAAACATACCGTTGTCGTTGAACTCCCAGGAAGCAGCAGCATGATGGAATTGTTTCCTGACGAGTGCGGCAGACCGATCGGCGGCGGCAGCCATTTTGAACTCAGCCTTTGATTTTTTGAAGCTGGCACGCGCCGCGCTCACCGAACTGGTATCCGTTTCAGCGGAGAAAGGCTTTTCGGGTGCTGTCGGATCAAAGAAAAGTTGGCCGGCAACGGGCCGGATATTCCGGAACGCCAGGGTTTTGTCGTCTGACTGCGCCATCATTGATGAGGCGAGCAGCAAAGCGCCGGTTAAGGCGGCGAATGGAAAGGTGATCTTTTTCATGGTGAGGTGGTTTTATGGTGGTTTAATTTTTACAGGTCTTCCGGGCCAGGATATTACATTCGGGGTACAGTATACCCCGCCTGGTATCTATGGCGTTGGCGTAAATGCAGTAATTGGTTGTGCAGGTAATCAGTGCTGGGAAACGGCAGGTCGTTTTTTATTGAACTTGGCCGCTCATGGAGAAGGAACGCTTTCAGAAACTATCCGGTTGCCTTTGCCTTGCGATCCTTACAGCTTGTATCATTGATTCGGAATAATTATACAGTCATTTTTTTCGGGTTTCATTTTCATCATTTCCTGTTGACAACACAAAGGTGAGATCTATCGATACCCTTAGCAATACCACTTCCAGGTAGTTTTTCCGGTGTCTCGATACCGGCTGAAATGAATCAAGGCTGCCGTTGCGACAACCTTGATTTGCTGATCGGTTGGTGTTCAGTTTGCTTTCTGGTATTCGTGGAGAACTTTGAATTCGCCGTCTTGCATGGCTACCTGCCTGAATTTAGCGCGGTCTTCGGTTTCTACGATGTAGAAGACCCTGTTGCGTTCTTCAACTCGTACACAAAGATTTGCTTTCGATCCTGGGAAATTATCACCCAGGCAATCTTTGATTTCTTTAGGTGCATTTTCATTTCCCACCAGGTAGGTCAGTGTATGCACCCAGTGGCCCTTGCGGTCATAGTCGGATCTTATCCTGTTGCCGTCCCGGGTGAAGGAGGCAAAAAAACCTTCCCCGCTAATGGCCCAGCTTGCTTCCACATTGGGGAATGTTTTTTTGAATGACAAAGCGGATCTTGAAGTTGCCGCCTCCATGGCAAGGGCTGCTTTCGCTTCCTTCATGTTTGCTTTAGCGGCTTTTGATTTGTCTGAACCGCTGGAGACAGGCGAAGGATCGACCTCATTGATCAGTTGTTTGAATGCAGGCTGATCCTGCACATGGTTAAAAGCCATTGTCCTTTCGTTGGTTTGCGCGAGGGATTTGACAGTGATAAAACAGGCGATGGTGATGGTGAGCAGGAGAAACATCTTTTTCATTTTTTTAGTTTTTAAATTGTCTTGAATGGGGTTAATTGCGGCGCCGTTACTGCTGTAAAATTGCAGTTCCGGCAAGGCCTTCACAAGCGCGGTTTAACGGAAGTTGGTACAGGCAAAGGGCGGCTGGCAGGCCGTTTATTCACCCCCGGGGAGGGGTAAAGTTTTTTCGGTGTTGCGGGGACCAACACGGGCTGATGCGGTAACAAAAGTGCTGACGCCAAGCGAAGCTTGACAGAATAAGGGTATTTTAACGGTGGGGAAGATCGGGCCCGTCACGGGAAGGCCGCCCGCCGGTACACCCTGTCCGTTAACGCGATTGGCGGCAAGCTTTGGCATTGGGCAGGAAACTTTATCCGGGAAAGTAGGATGGAACTCTTGCAGCGGTGAGGCAGCTACCCGCTGTCGTGAAAAATGCACGGGGGTCCGTCGAGGCGGCTATCGTCAGGCAAAGCAAGGCGACATTTTACTGGAACATTGAATAATGCATGACGGACTCACTGGCGGGTGTTCTCCTGCTCCGGCAGGTCTTTTAAGCGCGCGATTGTGGCCGTGGAAACAACCCTGTGTTCCCCTTTTTTTATGCTGAGATGGATGGCCAGGGGCGGTAGCGCCACAGGCACTGGGCCACCCGCTGGGGTAAGGCCCGGAAACGGATTAAGGTGGCGTATCGGGGCGACCAGTCAGGCGGTTTCCTGTATTTTTTTTATATTTAAAGAACAGTTTGCTGCCGCATCAAACCAACCGTTATGAGTTATCCCCTGTTACCACAAGACGTATTGTTTTACCAGCGTTTCCTTATTTCCTGCGGATGTTACACAGGGAAAGCTGACGGTGCATGGGGACCGCTTACGAATGCCGCAGATGCCGAATTTCAGAAGGAGAGCGAAGCCATTGCCAGCGGGTATGGCACATTCGACGGGCGGAGTGAAAGCAGCATACGCACCCTTGTCTGCAAGGCCCAGCGGGAAGCCAGGAAATTTTTACAGCTGTCCCGATCAGCCGGCCTGGACATTCGCATCCTTTCGGGTACCCGGACTTATAAAGAACAGGACGATCTCTATGCGCATGGACGTAACGGGGATACTCAACCGGAAATTACCAATGCACGCGGAGGTGAAAGCAACCATAACTTCGGCATTGCCTGGGACATCGGCATCTTTGATCAGCAGGGAATCTATTGCACCGACGAGGCGCCTTACTGTGCTTTTGCTGAAAAAGTGCTGGCCACCAATGATGCGATCGAATGGGGCGGTAACTGGCACACTTTCCGCGACTACCCGCATTACCAGTTAAAACCCATGGAAGAAGCTATCACCGCCATCCGCCACCGTTTTGAAAACGGGTTGGCATATGCCTGATCTCCTGCTCTTCAGGGTAATTTGTGAAGCGCTACCTGCGGCGCCCTTTCCTTATTCTTGATGGGGTAAAGCGTCCCGAGGCGGGCCGTGTGGTTAAAGAAGCCGCCATTACTCAGGAAACATTTTTCATTTGCCGTGCCGCCATTGTAATCAGCCCGGAAACCCTTGCGTGCTGTAGCGTCGGCGGTCAGGTGCATCGCTTTGATCGGTAGCCATTCCCCGGCGGCGGGCTTTACCCATTGGTTAAAATAATATCCCTGGCGCATACGGTCTCCGGCCCCGGGGAGGAAGTTTTCCAGAAAAGCATGGAGCCGCGTTAACCCGGTGCGGCTACCGGGCCTGAGAAAACTGGCTACGAGCAGCCATCGTGCCGCTACCGGGTCGAAAAACCATGCACTGAAACGCGTCTGGTTGGCCGTATCCGGCAAAGCCTGCAGCAGAAACCGGTAAGATACACCCGCCTTCCATGGGTACTCCAGGTGAGAATGGCCACCGGAACCTTCGTTACCAAAATCTTCGGCCACTACGCCCGGCCCTTTTCTAACCATTCGGATGCGCAGACTGTCAGGAATTTTTGTCGGGTCGTCGGTAGCAAAGGCACTCCATACAGAAAAGATCACCCGCCTTTCGGTAGCCGAATTGACCTGTATACCAAAGTAGCCTTCCGCGAAACCGTCGGCCATGAAATACGATCCCACCGGATCCGTTCCCGGAGGCACCATGATTTCACTATAGAACCAGGTGATGCTGCCGGCCGCAGGCGTGATGTAGTTGATATGGACAGAAGGCCCGCGCCTGCCCCAGTAAAAATAATTGCCGGTATTGTCCTTTACAAAAATCGTCCCGCTGTCTACCGCCGTGCCGCCTATCACCAGGCCCGGTACCCGGGCAAATTCTTTTCCGGTATGGCTTACCCCGGTCGCTGTTATTTTTAGATAACCCGGTTTTTTGATCACCCATTTCCCTGCATCCGCGAGGGTATCTCCCGCGCAGACCGGCAGCAGGTGCGGCTGACCGTTGATCGAAAAGCGGAGCAGGGACCGGCCCGTTGGCACCAGCAACCGCACCTTCAGCTCCAGCGTGCCGGCATGACCGATCTTGCAATACGTGCTGAAGACGGCGTTACGATCGGTCCAGTGCTCCCACCCGGCTATCGTCACGGTATCCTGCTGCCCGGGCCGGCAGCTGACAAAAGAATTGCCGCCCGCAGGCACAAACAGGGAAACGGGCTGGGCCCGGACCACCAGCACCATCAACAGGAAAAAGGCGGGGATAATGCCGGTAAGACATCGCATCTGTTGGAATTTACGGTTACAAATTAGCAAACGCCGCGCGTAAGTTTGCCCGAAAAACGTCGGTCTTCCCGGTTTGCAGCAAAAAAGAGTCTGTTTGCAGCAATTTCCCTACGACCCACCGGTAATCCCGATAAGTTTGCATCAGCAACCCGAACTTGCCTGACCTAATCTTTTCAACGGCGATGAAAAAAAAATGGCTAAAAGATACCCGGTACGGGTCACCGCCTTCGTGGTTACTGCACCTGCTTCTCTGGGTGATAGTCTTTCTGCTGCCCTATATTTTCCCGGGTGATGCCGGCCTGAAGAAGCAGGCCGAAAGCGACGATTTCCGCAACCTGGATACCGCCACCAACCTGTTCTGGATCGGTTTATTTTATTTGAATGCATTTGTATTGAGTCCGCGCCTTCTGTTCCGGCGAAAATATTTGTCCTTCCTGGCCCTTGCCCTCCTTTGTTTCCTGGGTATTATGTTACTGCATGGCGCGCTGTTCCCGTGGCTCGTGACCACTCACCAGTTTAATTTGCTGCCTTCTTCACGGCACAATATCATCCCGTTCCTGTTTACGCTTCTCGTCAGCACGGCCTTCTACAGTATCGACGCTAAACAAAAAACCGATAAGGCAGCCTCCTCCCTGCAGGAAGAAAACCTGCGGACGGAACTCTCGTTTTTACGTTCCCAGATCAACCCCCATTTTTTGTTCAACATGCTGAACAATATTGTCTCCATGGCGCGATTGAAAAGTGATGAACTCGAATCCACCGTGGTAAAATTGTCGGCGCTGCTCCATTACATGCTCTATGATAACAATGGCGAGAAGCTGCTGCTGCGGAACGAGCTGGAGTCGATGCGTAATTTTATCGACCTGCAGCGGTTACGGTTCACCGATAGCCTGAGGCTGCACACCCGTTTCGACGTAACGGAAGACTGGCTTTCGATTGAACCGATGCTGCTGATTCCTTTTGTCGAAAATGCCTTTAAACATGGCAATGGCCTGCTTACTTCCCCCGACATTTTAATCAGCCTCCGCACCGAAAAAGGGCAGCTGCTCTTCGAATGCAGGAACCGTTTTATGGCATCGGATACTGCCAAAGACAACACCGGCGGTATTGGCCTGGTCAATGTCACGCGCCGCCTGGAGCTGCTGTACCCCGGCAGGCACACGCTCACGATTAAACAAACAGGCGACTGGTTTGCAGTCGGCCTGACGATGACGCTTCAATAAACAAATTTCAATGATTCCTTAAAACGTAGACAGATGACACGAACAATTATGTTAAGCCTTGCCCTGGTAGGTGCTGGGGTGCTTGTAAATGCTCAATCCGCCCCCGTGCCTGCGGCCAAGCCTGGCGGCGGTGACCGCGTAATGCTGATGAACCGGATCGGCCCCTCCGCTGCAACACTCTTCGTTGCGAATGCCAATGGCAGTGACGAACATCCCCTCCTGGCAAGCCCGGGGTTCGATTACCACGCCACATTTTCACGGGACGGAAAAAAAATCGTTTTTACGTCGGAAAGAAATGGCGACGGACAGGCAGATATTTTCATGGTCAATGCGGATGGCAGCGGCCTGCAGCAATTGACCACCAGCGCCGCGCTGGACGACCAGGCCGACCTGTCCCCGGATGGCCGGAAGATCGTGTACCTGTCCACGGACTCCTTTCATACCGCCAATCTCTGGGTGATGGACCTGGCCACGCGCAAACTCACCGCACTCAGCCGGCTACCCGGGCTCCAGGGCGACCCGACCAAACCAGATGGTTTTTTCCGGCCCAGCTGGTCGCCGGACGGCAAATGGATCGCTTTCTCCTCCGACCGCAATACTGCGTGGAAGGGGCACGACAACGGCGCAGGATGGGAACACGTGCAGGAACTACAGATATATATGGTACACCCGGATGGAAGCGGCCTGAAACAAATCACCACCCCCGGCGTGTGCGACGGTTCCCCGCATTGGTCTGCGGATGGGCGGGAAGTGATTTTTTATGAACTGCCGGTAGAAGCGACCTGGGCAGCGCGCCGCCCAAATTCCTTTGGCAAGGCGACGGCGCAGCTGGTGTCCATCAATATTGACAATGGCAAACGGACCGAACATACAACCGGCCCCGGGTTGAAACTGGAGCCCCAGTTCCTGCCCTCCGGCAAAATCGGCTATCTAGTGAAAGGCGGACCGGACGCAGGCCTTGCCTATACGGATGGCAGCGCCGGTGTAAAAGGGACCATGCGGTCACCGTCCTGGTCGGGCGACGGCAAAAAGGTAGTCTATGAAAAAGTTGATTTTACACCACGGCCCCAGAATAAAGTCCTCTATAGCTGGCTGCCGGGCTACCAGTATCGCTATACGGATGTATTCCCCGATGTTTCTTCACAAGGGCGACTTGTAGTGACCGATAAGAATGACGATTCCGGCATCTCCACCATGAAGCCGGACGGAACGGATGTACAAAAACTGTATAAAGCAGTGGGCGGGTCCGCATTTATGCCCGCCTGGTCACCCGACGGAGAATGGATTGCCTTTGGTTTTGGCGGCTACCTGCAGCAACGAAAGACGAATGGGGCAACGATCATGCTTATGCGTAAAGACGGCACAGGCTTACGGGAACTTACACCGGGCCTTCCCAATGCCGGCTTCCCGAGCTGGTCGGCCGATGGTAAGCAAGTTGTGTACCGGGTATGGACAAAAGATTATAAAGTCCAGGGCCTGCGTGTCCTGACGCTGGCAGACAGTACCGTTCGGGTGCTGACGAATGATTATGATAACCTGCCTTTCTGGTCGCCCGACGGCACACTCATTTCTTTTACCCGGAAAGTGGAAGGAAATAATTTCGATATTTTTACTATCAAACCAGACGGGAGCGACCTGAGGCGGCTGACCACTTCCCCGGCCAACGACGCACATGCGTTCTGGACAGGCGACAGTAAGCACCTCATGTGGAGCAGCGGGGTGTACGGTTTCAAAGATGAAGCGGCTTTGTACGACAATACCTTTCAACCTTACGGGGCCATCTTTATCATGGACGCCGACGGTAGTCACAAGCAACAGCTCACCGACAGCCCCTGGGAAGATTCCATGCCAAAATTCATCAAACCATAACGGTTCCGTCGCCCGGTGTTTTGTGCAGCCTAAAAATTAGTTCATGAATTGTATCGCGGTAGACGATGAGCCCTTTGCGCTTAAATTACTGGCCGATAACATCAGCCGGGTCCCCTTTTTGAAGCTGGTCGCTGCCTGCCCCAATGCCATGGCCGCCACTGAAGCGTTACAGGCGCAGCAGGTGGACCTGATGTTTGCGGATATCCAGATGCCGGGCCTGAACGGTATGCAACTCGTCGCTTCGCTCGTAAACAAGCCGATGGTCATCTTCGTTACCGCCTATAAACAACATGCCTTTGAAAGCTACGACCTGGATGTTGTCGATTACCTGCTAAAGCCGGTTTCCCTGGAACGGTTTATCAAAGCCTGCAACAGGGCTAAGGAATTATTCCACTGGAAAACAACCAGGCTGCAGGACAGCCAGGAAAGCCGGAAGGATCATATTTTTCTGCAGGCTGATGCTATGCAGGTAAAGGTCCGGTTTGATGACATTGCCTGGATGGAAGGCTTGAGGGAATACATCAGGGTACAACTGCTGAGCAGCAACCGCCCCCTCGTGGTCCGCACCAGCCTGCGCGCAATGGAAGCGGCCTTACCCGTGCAGCAGTTTATCCGCATCCATAAATCCTACCTCCTGTCGGTTGCTGCCATAACCGCGATACGGAAATACAATATTTTTGTCGGCGACCGTGAGTTTCCGGTGGGCGAAACGTATAAAGCTGCTGTGGAGCGACTGGTGCAGGGCGGCTGACGAGCGAAGCGGGAATTGTTTGGAGCCGGGCATCGGTCCAGCCCCCGGCATCCTTGCGTCGCACCCTTGTACAGGTTAACAACAGGCAGCGGTATAGCGCGGCGCTGTTCACCCCCAGGATAAGCTGGGTGGTGAGTTTGGTTTGACTGCTCCAGGTCTATCGCCCGTCTTTTTACCAGCTCCCCGTTTTTCTGTTCTGCCTGTTTAATTTGCGGCTGGCTGTGACCGTTAAACAGCGCCCGCTGAAGCAGGCGCCACGGGCATTTTATCCCCGCGGCAGTCCTGGTTCCCGCTGCGTTTCAAATTACCACGAACAGGGTATAATTCAAACTGCCCATATGTTTTAGTTTCGCTTTAGTTTCGATAAGGATTTAATCATAAGCTTTTTTTTCTCCTGATTAGTAGCCGCTGCACATCCAACTAATCTGACTCCGTTCTCTTCCGGAAACTATCCTGTTTCACCTGTGAGGCTTCCCTTGCAATTTTTTGTCAGTTAAATATATACCGTCGCGATCCGGGCAACCGACGCTAAAAAAACCTGTCCGCAGCGATGCCGAAAACTGCATAGAGTAGGCAAACCAATGCAAAATGCCATTTCGTTATGGACAAGAAAACACCCAAGGGCGCCAGTACTGATTTGATTACGTGCACCATTAAAATGTTGCCGGAAGACCAATGGATTGCTGCTTCCCACACCGCCATCACCATCAACCCCGCCAACAAAAATCATGCACACCAGTTAAAACAGGCGCTGCCGCCCGATGTACTCACGCCATCCCATCTCGCGCTGCTGACGGCCAAACGCTGGCCTGCCACCGGTGTACATCTTACCGTCGGCTTTATCGGCACCGTAGACCCTGCGCTGCAGTCCCGCATCCTCTCGCACATGAATGCCTGGGGTCAGTACTGCAATGCCAGTTTCTCGCTGACCACGGTAAGTCCGCAGGTCCGCATCAGCCTCGGCGGCAACGGCTACTGGTCTTACCTCGGCACCGATATACTTCATATTCCCGCCGGGCAGGCCACCATGAACCTGCAGGGGTTCAGCATGAGCACACCGGAATCTGAATACCACCGCGTGGTTCGTCATGAAACCGGTCACACCCTCGGTTTTCCGCATGAGCATACCCGTACGGAAATCGTCAACCGCATCGATCCCGCCAAAGCAAAAGCCTATTTCCTGGCTAGTGACGGCTGGGACGCTAATATGGTGACTGCCCAGGTGCTGACACCGCTGAATGACTCCGCGCTCATTGAAACTGCGCATGCCGATCCAACCTCGATCATGTGTTACTGGCTGCCTGCCTCTATCATGAAGGATGGCATTGCCGTGACGGGCGGTTCAGATATTGATGGGCAGGACCAGGTATTTAGCAATATGGTATATCCCAAGCCAAAAAGCTTGCTTAAGGATTCCAAGGATTCCAAGCACGAGATGAAGGAAAAAAATGAGAAGATAGAGCATAAAGAAATAAAAGAAGTGAAGATTGAAAAGCTGGAGCACAAGGAAATAAAAGAAGTGAAGCTGGAAAAACTGGAACACAAAGAAAAGAATGAACTGATCGACCATAAAAAAGATTTTGATCATAAACTCAGTGAAATCGGACCCAATCCTTTTCCCGGTCATGTATCGAGCCAGGTGCCTTCGAGGCTTGCCGAACGGGTACAGCAATTGGAAATGCAGGTTGGACAGTTGTCGTCCTTCATCGACAGCAACCTCCGGCCGGATCTGAGCGACGGCGCTATGTCCAACGAATAATTAAACCCTGCTGCCGCGGGATGAGACATTCCCGCGGCAGCTCTACATCTCCGTTATGCTGCTCATTCTTGCTCATCACAATGATTTGGAAGCCCAGTGGCTGTACACTGACCTGCTGGCAGCAGGCCGGGTTCCTGCCCGGTTGCTTATGCCCGAAGCATTGGGAATCGACTACGACATCACGTTACAACTGCACAACAGGGGTAACCACGGGGTGCATGTGCAATTTTATCAACCCGCTGAAACCATCGATGGTTCTGACGTCAGTTACCTGCTCAACCGCCTGACTTATATTGAACCCCTGGTGTGGAATAACGCCGAACCCGCCGAGAAAACCTACAACACCAATGAACTGAATGCCTTTTTTCCGGCACTCATCGAGGCAATCCCTTGCCCGGTCAGTAATCCGATTCATCATGGGGCGTTGTATGGGGACTCAGCTTTCAGCCGCAAGTGGACCAGGTTATTAACCCGGCAGGGTTGTACCATTCATCCCGATGCCCCCGGCAATCCTGAGCGTGTTTACCGGTTGCTGAACGACCACGCCGCAACGGGATTGGCCAGGATCATGCTCTGTGATAAGGAAATCATCCTGCCGCCCGGGCAGGAGCAGTGGGCGGAGTTGCCAGTCCTGCAACGTTGTATCAGGGACCAGGGAAGCGTCGAAACCCTGGAGTTTATTTTCCTGCGCAACGCGGGCGGCGAACCAGCACTGCTGCATGTTTCTAAAACACCGGCACTCTCCGTCTACGGCCCAAATATCACCGCTTTTCTTTCCCGTAAAATTACACACCCGTATGATACTGTTGATCGGAATCCCGAGCGAAACGCCTTTGCGGTTACTCGCTGAAGCCTGCAGGTCGAAGCACTTGCCCTATACCATTTTCAGCCAGCGGGAGCAGGGTTACTGGCACGTCGGAGAAGACCCTGCCGGAGAAGCCCTGCTGGGCAACGGGCAGGCGTCGTTCCGGCTGGCAGATTGCAGTGGTTTGTACCTGAGGACCATGGACCAGACGAGAGTTCCCGAATATGTGGCCGCGGAGGATACGACCTCGATCGACAATATGTACCAACGGCTCTTCTGTGCCCTGGATGAAGAACGGTCCTGCCGCGTGGTGAATGCCCCGGCAGTGCAAATGTCGAACAACTCGAAACCCTACCAGTCGCTGATCATCCGGCAGTGCGGGCTCGATATCCCGGAGATGTGCATTACGAGCTGCGTGGACGAGGCGGAAAGTTTCCTGGCGCGTTATCCGGCTGCCATCTACAAATCGATCAGCGGCAGCCGAAGCATCGTGAAAAGGGTGGATGCAGACGCACTGCGCAATCTGTATAAAATAAAATACTGTCCCGTGCAGTTCCAGGAACAGGTAACAGGTTTCAACGTGCGGGTACATGTCGTCGGCGAGCGGGTTATCGCAACGCGCATCTGCAGTGATGCGGTCGATTACCGCTATGCCAAAACTGAAGGCCTGTCCGCCACACTGGAGCCTTACTTCCTGACCCCGGAACTGGCGTACAAATGCATCAATCTTTCGAAACGGCTGCAACTTCCTTTTGCTGGTATTGACCTGATGATAACTGGCGACGGCCGCACGGTTTGCTTCGAAGTCAATCCCTCTCCCGGCTATAGTTATTATGAGCTGTCGACCGGCCAGCCGATCAGCCAAGCACTGGCCGACTACCTGGCGGGAGAGGCTGCATAAAGGCCTGGCAGCCCCGGGCACCGGTTTAATCCGCCAGCTTGTAACAGCTGATCGGATCACTCAACCGGAGCTGCTCTCTTTTTGACCAGTCCGCAGTGATTGTACAACGGATTGATAAACCACAGATAGATATTACAGAATATCCAGGCAAAGAACAACATGACGAGCATCCCTGCGTACTTGCGTAGTGTCGCTTTATAACTGAACAGGGCTGCTACAAACTTCGATACGAGCGCCAGTAAGAAACCGATAAAACCAAAGACCAGTGTTTTTACAGTGATGGTCAACAGGGTCGCACTCCAGAAAAGATAGCCCAGGTACAAGATACCCGCAGCCGCGATGATGCCGGTGGCGATTAACAAAACCCGCAAAGGCATGCTGAGGTAGACAGCCTTAAAGGCCAGTTTTCTGGAAGTGGACAAAACGCGGCTGATGCTGGCAGCGTCTTCCGGGTTGGTGACGAACGGTTTCACCGACATGAATTGCCACAACGCTTCCTGGGGGTCAGGGGTGGTGGGGTAGTTGACTTTGTATTCGTATTGAATCTGGCTATAGCCGCTGTACATCAGGCACCTTGCCTCCATGTCATTAAACGAATCGAGATCGGTGCGAACTTCAGCCAGCAGGGATTGCACTTCCCGCAGGACACCGTAACTGGTGAGGTCGGTCTGCCGCGCGTCCTGGTTACCGTATACAATTTTGCGTGCCGGGTCTTTGCAGTATTTCCAGCTGATGGGGCCCGACTGCAAATCTTTTTTCAGGTGGGTAGTCAGCAGGGTATTGATCTGTGTGGTATAGGCCCGTTCCCGGATATCAAGAAATTGCAGCTCCCGCAGCCGCTCCTGTAAAATGCTGTCGGCGCGGTAGAACGTGGCGGCTTCATTGTTGCTGGCTACGATGCTGGTAGGCAACTGGCCGCTGCCATCGCTGATGATCATGTTTTTACATTCCGCGTCAATGAGCGCGGCTATCCCCTGGTTGTCGTGCAGGCCGCCATCGATGAGCTGCACGTCCACTTCAGGATATAATCCATGCAGTGGCATCGGGTGAAACATCACCGGAACACAGGAGGAAGTGCCGACCGCGAATCCCAGCCTGAATTGCTTAAACGGCTCCGGGGCTTCGGCATAGTACATTCTGCGCAGTCTCGGCTTTACGTCGATGTCGGTCTGTATATTGCCCGGCGGTTCTCCCATCCAGGAAGCCGTAAACTGCCAGTTGTGGCCGGTGTTTACGGTTGTGGCATTCAATACGAGTTGCGGGATTTTATTCTTTCTTACCCAGTTGTCGACCGACAGGTCAAATTTTCCATCGATACCCGCGGGGGTAATGTACAACTCATTCATATAGATGGGTCCGTCTTTTGGCCAGAGCTTTTTATACAAGAGGTCTTCATATAATTCTCCGAGGCGGTGTGTGCGGGAATAATTTTTTACGGTAAGCATTTTCAGGCTGCAGAAGACGTTGCTGAATACCCGCATGCGGAGATTCTTTTGTACCGCGGTTAAAAATTCTGTTTCGATTTCCCTGATGATATTGATGTAATCGATGCTGGTAATTTCACTGTCGGCTTTAGATTCCAGCAGGGATTTTAGTTTGAGGTAATAAAAGGCGCCGATAATGGAGCCGCCGGATACGCAGGAGATCACCTGTACGTGCCGCAACTCATCCTTTTCAGCGAGGCCGGCCAGTACGCCGATATGAAATAAGGAGGCCCTGAAACCGCCACCTGACAGCGCGAGACCCAGTTTCCCGCCTTTGCTGATCTCGAAGCTGGGCTTGGGTTGCCCGGCCTGCCCGTGAGGTGATGGAGAGAGCAGGGAAAGGCACTCCCTTATCTGGTCGGTGTCGATACCCGTTGCCAGGGCAGAGAGCTGGCCGATCCCGGAAAGGCCGGTGCCCGATTTGGTGAGGTAGTCTTTAATGAACACCTGCAGGTAGGCAATGGAAAACAGTTGCTGCTGAAAACTCCGGATTTCCCAGGGTTTCAAATCCTGCTGCTGCAGGTAGGATTCGATGTATTGTCTCGCCTGTTGATATTTCCGCAATCCAAAGCACGCTTCCGCCACAGTGGCCATGATCCATTTTGAATGCTCAGGTTTGCTGGTTGGTTCACCAGTTTGCTGGGCGTAAACGCCGGTAAAATGGTTGATGATATATTTCCTGGCTGTGGCGGCCTCTTTCAGGCAGCCCAGTATTTCGGGTGTGATGCCGGTTGTATTGGCAATCTCTTCCAGTTTGTCGACACCCATCAGTTCCGCCACGTAAGCGTAGTTAACCGCGGTATATCCTTCGTCATTTCTTTGATCCCGGCTGCTTTTTGCACCGGCTTGCAGGAAGGCTTTCCAGTTTTCAAAGCCGCGCTTGTAGTAGTATGCCGCCAGCACCAGGTTTTTATGCTGGTGGTCAAACTGCCATTTCCGTTTGTAGACGGCCGCTGTGAGGCCAAGGGCCTCCGCCGCGAGTGTATCAGTGAGATCGATATGTCCGCTGATGACCTGGAGGGCTTTCTCGAATTTAAAGCCGGAAGGCAGGGAATGGTCCTTGTAGATAAATTTTGCGAGTGTTTCAAATTCCCGGGTGGACACTCTTATCCCTGCCTTTTCGTCCTGGTCCATTTTGACAAGAAGGATTTCTGCCGCATAGGAAAACTGGTCATAGTTTTCGAGTTCTTCGTAAAGGGTTTGCAATTGCGCGGAGGAGAGCGTGTGTTTTCCGCGCTGCACTTCCCTGGCTTTGCTGATGAGATCCAGTTTAAGTTGCAGGGAAGGATTGGCTGTATTGTCGGTGGCAGGCATAGTTGGCGTGTATTATTTTACGGGGTTCACGAACAAGAGCTGAGTTGTCGCAGGGGATAACGGTGGGGGGTAAGTTAAATCGAAAAGTTGTATTCCGCGGGCCGTACCGCACCCGCCGCGGAACGGTGGGTAGCCGGAACCGGTAACTGCTGTTCAGGATAGGGTAGGGGGGCTACATGAAAAGAGTTAAGCCAATTACCATTTAATACGAAAAGCCAGGATGATATTTGCCACAGCCAGAGCTACCGCGGGCATTCGGCGCAGTCATTTTCACAGGGTTGAGTTATTTGCCAATGAAGGTCAAGTAATAAATATACCGAACCCTTGAAAGCTGGACAAGCTTTGCCGGGTAAATTTTCATAACGAATTGATATGTGCTGTGTCTAGCATGCCATAATTTACGACGGCAGGTAAAATACCACGAAAGGGGTATTGAGGAAGCGGGTATCACGAATAATTTTGAACAGGCCGATTTTTTATGATCAGGCAGCAGGTGTGGAAGCGCAAATAATATTTTTTATCGTCTCGCCGGGAAATAGGCGGGCAGGGCAGGGCCATGCAGAATGAGAAACTGTATCGATGATATGGTCATGGTTTGGTGAGCCGATAAAAACCTACATTCAGGAAAGGGTGTTTTTCCCGTTTCCGGGGAATAGGCAGCGGGGTAGCTTACACAAGAATTCGAATCCGGATGAAGCAGATGTTCCGGATGGCCATGGGGCGGGGTTTGGCAACCCTTGTCGAAAAATTGTAGTTAAGTCACCCGAAGACGATGAATAACCAATTCTTATTTGACTTTGAAGTGCTTCGATGCCGGTTACATATTCGCGATTTTTTTTTATCCTATTCAACGACAGAAATATACGAGAACATCGGGCAGTTGCTGAGCCTTGTAAACCTGCAATTGGAAAATATCAATCCGGGCGACCCCAGTCAACTCCAGTTAAATCATGACCTTATTGAAGCTGCCATCCGTGATCTCCGGAAAATGAGCAGTAGTTTCTTTCCGGAGCAGGTAATGGACAGCAAAGACGGTTTTGAACGTATGCTCTACGCCGCGGTCCAAATAGTATATCCGGAGCAAACCATTGTTTTAAACGTCCTTTTCAACGATGCCCGTCTTTGGCACAAAGCCAGGATGGTTACTTTTTCATTTATCCTTGAAGCGCTGTCGTTCCTGAGCAGCCGATTTGTAGCCTGCGATGCCATCCTGCTGAGGTTTCAAGCCGGGATCATTGAAATCGTACTGGAACGGGTAGTGGTTCCCGTGGGTACATTGAACCAGGTAATGTCTGACCTGGCGATTTATGGTGGATTCAGCAACACCCACTTACTGATGAATGGCGAATTTGGTATGAATAATTACACATACGGTACAAGCCTTGAGTTCATTTTAAAACCTGACTTCGATGAATGACAACATCCGTTTAGCGCTGGTCGACGACCACAATCTCCTGCGGACCGGGCTGGCCGGCGTGCTGGATAAGCTCGACTATACAGTAATCATGGAAAGTGAGAATGGCCGGCAGTTTATGGATAAGCTGGATACGGCGAATTTGCCGGACGTGGTGCTCATGGACATCAATATGCCGGAGATGGACGGGTTTGAAACCACGCTCTGGCTGAAAAAAAACCATCCGCTGGTGAAGGTGCTTGCGCTGAGCATGTTTGATGACGAAAACTCGATCATCAGGATGCTTAAAAACGGTGCCCGTGGGTATATTTTGAAGGATTCTCGTGCTGCTGAATTGAAAGCGGCGATTGAAGCGGTCATACACAAAGGGTTTTATTATTCGGAGTTGGTGTCCGGGAGTTTGCTGCATTCCCTGCACCAGGATGATGATGAGGATGACAACGACAACGATTCCGATTTACAAAAGGTATTGAAATTAAAGCCGCGCGATATTGAATTTCTGAAACTGGTCTGTACCGAACTCACGTACAAGGAAATTGCTGAAAGAATGTTTCTCAGTCCGCGTACTATTGACGGCTACCGCGACGATTTGTTCCAGGAGTTGGGGGTAAAGAGCAGGGTAGGGCTGGTTATTTTTGCCATTAAGAATGGGATTGTGCATTTCAAATAAGGACAAGGTCTGCGCCTTAGTCATGCAAAAGAAAATGTAAAAACATAACTGGACATTATGATTAATTTCAAAGCCTTCAAAGCACTGCAGGTTGCCATTGTTTGTATCTGCCTGATCGGCCCGATAGCTATGAGATGTATTATCAGGGAGCGTTATTACCCAGTTGATGTGGTGAGTGTTGCGGCTATGCCGCGTACTGGTGATGCGGCAATTGTTGATTTCCGGGAAATCAAGGGATTTGGAAATAACAGGACTAAACTATTTACCAATCATGTATTGGAAGGCGGCCTGGTCAGTTCTTTAGATACCGTTGAAGTTGATCGCATTGGTTTCAGGCTTTCGATAAGTGATTACGCCAGGAGTTCGAAGAGTTATATTTTCGGGTTGTTGTATGGTATTGCTGCCAGCCTTTTCCTCTACAACGGAATTTTCATCTATTCAAAAAAAGCATACGTTACTAGTTCTGGAGGTCTTGAATTAAAGCTCGATCCCAACGGAACGTGGTATAATATCGTGTTGGGCATCTTGTTAATTTTAGTGGTTCTGGTACCTAATCACGAATGGCCGAAAGCCCATATAGTCGTAAGCATTCTTTTCGTGGCTTCTAACGTGATCGTCCTTGGTTTCTTTGGAAATATTTATGAGCGCCCGGCGATTAAAAAAGGCCGTATAATTATGGCATTAATAATGGTATTCGCTTTTATTTTAACCCGGGTAAAACAAAGCTTTTTTCGCTTCACTATTCTCGACTATGAATGGGTCGCACTGGCGCTTATTTCCTTTCATTTATTAACCGTGCTGTTCAGCTTGCCGGATAAAGACGAGGTAACGCTACGGTCGCAAAAAATACCTTCAGCTACCATGTCTACTACCTAGCCAGGAAGAAGTAACAATTCGGAGTGAATCAATATCTCGCTGTAATTAAAGTTGTTTATTCAGAAAAGTATGCATAAACTTCATTCAGGGTATACCGTATCAGCGTCAGTAGACACTTTATCGGTGCAAGAAGTGAATCGCCGCCTGGAGGATTTGAATGATGAAGAAGGTAAATTTTACCGTTATTGTAAGCATTCAGCATCCACCCTGTTTATTTCAGGGGTGTTGTTGCCGGAGGAGAACTATCGAAATAAGACACTCCCGGCTACCCTGGTCCTGGCGGTTACCTACTGCGGGCCATTTCAGCAACATGTAGATGATTTTATCCGTCCGGCAAAGGATGGCCTGGGATATTTGTTCCGCCTGTGCGATAATTTCCCCAAGGGGCCGGACATCAGTTTTCAGCAATTGCTGGATTTTATCCGGGGAAATAGACAAACCACGGTTTTCAATTCCAATTTTCACGGTATTTCTAAATGCGATGTCAGGAAAGAAAAATATCTCCGTGCCAGGCTGGAAAAATATATCGACCAGTTACAATCCAATCCCTCTACCCGTAATCTCACGGCCTTGCAGATTAAGCACGAACTGGAGGCTGAGGTGGTGCGCTGGGGAGGCCCCTTCAAATGGACACGCCATCACGAACCTCGGCACCTGGTGGAAATCCTGGCATTGAACCGGCAATACATCATCCCGGGAACGCTGGCGTTTTCATTGGTGATCGGTTCATTAGCCGGTAAAAAATCCTTTTTTCGCGTGATCGCCTTTGCTTGCTTCCTGGTTGCTTTTATTGCCGTGCTGCTGCTTATCAGTTATTACCTGTCGACGAAAAAACACCCAGTGGCGCCTCGCATACCCGATAGTCGCTTGCGAAGCATCGAAGCCACGCAGCTGAACCCTATTTTAAACGAGATGACGGCGGCGGGTCCGCTAAAGCCGGAGCGCATCCGGCGCTACTTCTTCCGGTTTATGTTGCATGCGGTAGGGCTCGTGTTTGCACCGCTTATCAAAATCCCTACGGTTAGTACTATCCGGTGGACCCTGGTAAATAACAGCAAACGACTGGTCTTTTTATCGAATTATGCCAACACCACTGATTTTTATGTGCGGGATTTCCTGGTGGGCAAATCGCCGCAGGGGATCAATTTCATGTTCTCGCACGGGCAGGGATTTCCCACATCGGACTTTTTATTTCGGAAAGGAATCACTGCCTACCCGGAAGGATATATGAATGCCGTCCACAATGGGCAGCAGGTTACCCGGCTCTGGTATGCGCACGATAAAAATATCACCGCCGATATCATTAAAAAAAATCACGCCATCAGGACCGGGCTGTTTCAACCCATGACCGAGACGGAAGCCACGGCCTGGTTACATTTATTTTAAATAATTAATCCCGGATTTATGCCATCCTCACCCAAGAAATTAAATGCATTTGTTGCCGAGAAAGAGTCGATCAACAAAAACCGGGATGATATCCAGGGCCTGCTGTTGACCGGGTATAATTCCCTGCGCGCCGCCCAGGTGGTGTTGCTCAAAGTTACCGGCATCGCCCAGGCAAGGTCTTCCCTGCTCGCGCTGGCGAATAAATTCGTAACGGTCGTTAACATCGATGAAGGTGGACGTGGCCTGCACCCTGATAAAGCGCTGCAAATGGCGTTTACCAGCAGCGGTTTAAAAAAGCTTGGGCTGGATGATAATGCTTGGAAGACTTTTTCAAGAGAGTTCCTCGAGGGGATGACCTGTTCTGAAGGTTCGTCACCAGGGGCACGTTCCCAGTTATTAGGTGATACCGGCAACAATGATCCGCGCAACTGGATTTGGGGAGGCCCAGAGCATCCGGTAGATGTTCTGCTCCTGTTCTATGCAGCCGATGGAGCCACGCTGAAGGTTTTTGTCAACGGCGTATTGGGTAAGCTCCCTGCGCCGGCCGGGCTGTCTGTTGAGTATGATGGGGACACTTATGTTCACCGAAAAAATGATTTCCACGAGCATTTTGGTTTTCGCGATGGCATTTCCACCCCCATTATAAAAGGGTTGTCGAAATCTACTGAACCCCTTCATGACCCCAACCATATGCTGGAAGCCGGGGAATTTATCCTGGGATTCAAAAACGAATACGGCAGTTATTCGCCACGACCCCGGGTTCCGCTACCACCCGCTGCATCGGCCATGGATAACCCTGCTGATGAGGCTGTTCCCCGCGCTCAGTTTGATCTCGGGATGAATGCCAGCTACCTGGTGCTCCGGCAAATGGAACAGCACGTGGAGCGGTTTTGGAAATACACGCTTGAAAATAGCCGGGAGTCAGGCAACACGCCGGAGGAACGCGCCGTTAAACTCGCGGCAAAAATGTTGGGTCGCTGGCCAGACGGGCAGTCGCTGGTGCAGCAGCCGGAAACTCCCTGTTACATAGGGCCGGAACTGCTCAATAAATTCGAGTATAAAAAAGAAGACGGCGAAGGATTGCGTTGCCCGTTTGGCGCCCATATCCGGCGTACCAATCCCCGCGACCAGATCCACATCAGGGACAGTGTACAGGATTCGCGGGACGTGGTGAAAAAACACCGGATGCTCCGGCGGGGGAGGAGTTACGGGGAACCCCTCAATCCTACGTTTGACCTTTTGAAAATGATGGAAAAAGCCTCATCGAAAGGAGCGCCCGGGGAACAGGAAGATACGCGTCAAAAGATTACGCCTGATAATAAAATTAAGCCCGAGAGAG